>PMBZ01000175.1 GCA_003153975.1 Hyphomicrobiales bacterium | reverse complement strand
GTGAACTCCACGTCCTGCATGTCGCGGTAATGGTGCTCCAGCGTGTCGCAGATGCCTTTGAACTGCGCGAAGGCTTCCGGCATGACCGCTTCGAGCGACGGCTTGTCGCTGCCGCCTTCGATGCGCGCCTCCTCGGTGATGGACTGAGGCGTCCTGATGCCTGCCACCACGTCCTCGCCTTGCGCGTTCACCAGGAACTCGCCATAGAGCCGCTTGTCGCCCGTCGAAGGGTTGCGGGTGAAAGCGACGCCGGTCGCGCTGGTCTCGCCGCGGTTGCCGAACACCATGGCCTGCACNNACGTTGACCGCGGTGCCCCAGCTTTCGGGCAAATTGTTGAGCTGCCGGTATTTGATGGCGCGCGGATTGTTCCAGCTATCGAAGACCGCGCCGATCGCGCCCCAGAGCTGCTCGTTGATGTCCTGCGGGAAGGGGTGGCCGAGCTTCCCTTGCACCATCTGCTTATAGCTCGCGATGACGGTCTGCCAGTCCTCGGCGCTAAGGTCGGTGTCGAGGTCGTGGCCGTTCTGGTGCTTGTAGTGGTCGAGGATTTCCTCGAAGTCGTGATGCTTTATGTCGAGCACCACGCTGGAATACATCTGGACGAAGCGCCGGTAGCTATCGAAGGCGAAGCGGCGGTTGCCGGAGCGCGCCGCGAGGCCTTCCACCGTCTGGTCGTTGAGGCCGAGATTGAGGATCGTGTCCATCATGCCGGGCATCGATGCGCGGCTGCCCGAGCGGACCGACACAAGGAGCGGGTTCTGCGCGTCGCCCAGCACGGCCCCGACCGCTTCGCCGACCTGGATCACGGCCGCCTGCACATCGGCATGCAGCGCCTCGGGCAGCTTCTTGCCGTTCGCGTAATAATAGGTGCAAACCTCGGTGGTGATCGTGAAGCCTGGCGGCACCGGCAGGCCAAGGTTCGCCATCTCGGCGAGGTTCGCACCTTTGCCGCCGAGCAAGTTCTTCATATCGGCCGAGCCCTCTGCCTTGCCCGCGCCGAACCTGTAGACGTATTTGGGTGCGCTCATGCTTGCGCCATCCTTCTCTTTAGGGCTTGTAACTTCTTGCTTTACAACGCTTTGTGATGCGTCCTCACCCATCTTCACCCCGCTGGATCGTTTCTCCCTCGTCATTATGGCTGCCAGCTTCTCGAAAATGGCACAGATTGGTGAATAGGCAGGCATCGTTCGTTCCTATCTTACATGACTAAACCTGCGGCTCCCTTACCTGGAGAAAGCCGCCCCCGCCGCTATCGCGGACCGTTTGTTGAAAAGACGAAGCTATGTACCTGATGCGCGCCACGGGCTCAAGGGCACTCAACCTTGCCGTACTGCCGCAGGCAGGCGCTTCGAAAACGGGAAAAAGGCTCCCCGCCCAATGCCGGGCCGGTGTTTGGAACGTCCTGTTTGCTGGACACAGCTGCCCATGTTGCTCACCTCAGCAGGCATTGCACGCACACAAAAAAAGCTGCCGGCAGGGCAGCGTTCGATGTGATAAGTGCCCGTGCGCGCGCGGCACGCCGGGAACCCGTAAAAATTGATTAAAGGATAAGCAACGGAGCGGAAATGTCAAGTTTCTATCTCCGGCGTTGCCGCCTCTTCGCGGGCCAGCCGGGCTCCCGCTCGCGTTAGATTGAGGGAATGCACCGCCGGTATAATTCCCCGTGCGCGCCGCTGGAATAGACTGCGCGTGGAACGCAACGAACAGCTGATCGAAGGGCAATCGCATGACGCCAATCAAAGTGCCGGCCGGCCGGAAACTGCGCCTCCTGAGCTATGCGGACGCAAGCGGCGCGCCGCGCTTGGGGCTGGCGCGGGCGGATGGGCATGTGGTGGATGTCGCCCAGGCCGCTTCGCGGGCGAAGATGGAGCTTGGCTTCGATGGAACCTCGATGCTGGCGCTGATCGAGGCGGGACCAGAGGCCCTCGCCAAGGTGCGCGAGCTTGCATCGGACGGCACGCACGCCGCAATCCGGCTACAGGACATTAAGCTGCTGCCGCCGATCCCGAAGCTCGCGCGCAACATCACCTGCGTCGGCTGGAACTATGTGGAGCACTTCGAGGAAAGCCAGCGCTTTCGCGCAACCACGCAGCAAATGCCGGAGCATCCGGTGTTCTTCACCAAGGGCACGAACGCGCTCAACGGCCCCTTCGATCCGATCCCCTTCGATGCCGCGATCTCCGCGGAAATCGACTGGGAAGTCGAATTGGCCGTTATCGTTGGCAAGCGCGGACGGAATATCGGCGAAGCGGAAGCCCGCGATTACATCTTCGGCTACACCGTGCTGAACGACACCTCGGCGCGCGACATNNTGGACCCCGATAATCTCCGGCTCGTCCTGCGCGTGAACGGTGAAGTAAAGCAGGACGGCAATACGAGGGATATGTATTTCAAGGTGCCGCGCCTGATCGCGGAGCTGTCGCGCGGACTGACACTTGAGCCGGGCGATGCGATCGCCACCGGCACGCCCCCCGGCGTGGGCATGGGCCGCACCCCGCCCGAATACTTGAAGCCCGGCGATGCGATGGAGTCGGAGATCGTGGAAATCGGCGCGATGCGCAACGTCATCCAGGCGGTGTAAGTTGCGATGCTGGCAAGCCGTTTCCCGTGGGAAGCGCCCCCCCCCCCAAAAAAAAACGAGGCGCGAAACCGCGCCTCGCAATTGCGATACTGCTATTCGGGCGTTACTTGCCCTTCTTTGCCTTCGGTGCAGCCTTCGCGGGAGCGGCGGCTGCGGCCTTGGGAGCCGCTTTCGCTGCGGGTTTTGCTGCTGGTTTCTTCGCTGCCATGGTTCTTGCCCCTAGCTTTTCAGTATTGACAACTTTATCGGAAGCCAGATTCGCCGCGCCTAAACAATTGGGGGGCTAGACTTTCCACAGCAAAGTGATGTTTTCGCCACGGTTTGGCGCCCAGAAGGACTGTAGCTGCTCAATATGCGGCCTGAGTTCAATGCGAATCCAATGCTGCCGGCAGGGCACGTGCCCACGCAGCGCGGCTACGCGCGCGCGGGCGGCTCTGCCGGGAGAAAGAGTCCGCCCGCACCCCGCATCACTTTTCGCCGCTTTGCGGCTGGGGCGGAAGAATAGCCCAGCCGATGTGCGCGGGCGGAACGCTGGCCTGCGTAACGTAGGGCAGCACCAGCTCCGGCTGCTCGGCAGCGCCGGGGAATTCAGCCAGCAACGGTGAAGGGCCGCCACCGGGCTGCCAAATCAGCACGGCTCCGTCCCGGGACAGCTTCTCCTTTGAAATCCAGAGGCTTTTCCACATTTCGCCGTTGATGAGGATCGAGGGGTGATCGGGATGATAGGTGGAAAGGAGACCTGCCATCCAGTTGTCGCCGATGACGATTTTCAGAGGGCGGCCGGAGGTTTGGGCGCTCCAGGCCTTCGCGATGGCCGCCGTTGCGGCTTGCGACGGAAATTGACCGCGTGTGCCCTTGTGGGTGAAATACGGCTGGACGGTGTTGAGCGCTGTCAGAGCCCCAGCCGCGATGCCGAACACCAAAACCCAGCCCACGGCGAATCGCCCGATACCGCGTTCCGCGATGGGGCGCGCCGCTGCGCCGGCCAGAAGTGCCAGCCCCAGGAGGTCCAGCATGGGGCACCCCCACATGTCCTTGAAGCGCACGCCGTCGAAAGCTTGCATCGCGGCGGTCAGGAGAGGAGGGACGGCAAGTAAAAACAAAATGAAGCGGCGATCCTCGGCTTTCACGCTCCCTGCCGGTACTGCGATTTTCGCGTCTTTCCCGCTAAACAGAAGTCCGGCGAGGATCAAGGCCGCGGCCGCGAACCAGAGCTGCGCCAGAAGCCATCCCGCCGGAAAAAGCAGGTGATCGGCAAAGGACGCGGCGTGCTTCGCGCGGTCCATCGGAAAGCGAAGCGGATAGAGGCCGTAGTCCAAGTAGACGTGGATTGCGCTTGGAAGGCAGAGCAGCGCCGAGGTGGCGATGGCGATCCAGGGGCCTGGCCCAAACAAGCGCTGCCTGGCCGCCTTGTCGTAAAGGGTATAGGCGGCGATGGCGACGAGCAGCAGCGCCGTGGAGTATTTGCCATACATTCCAAGCGCCGCGGCGAAGCCGAGCAGCAGCCAGTCGCCGATATGGTTGCCGCGAATGGCGCGATGGCTTGCATAGGCGATGAAAGCCCAGAGCGGCAGCTGGACGATGTTGTGATTGAATTCCAGGCTCAAGACATTGAAATGAAGCACGCCTTCGAGGAGCAAGACGGAGAGCAGCGCGCGCATGGGATCGAGGATGCGGCGTGCCAGGAGCCACACGATCCAAAGCGCGAGCGTCGTGGCCGCGGGGCCGGCAATAGCGGCGATCCAGGGCTCGCCGCCCGTGAGGGTCATGAGCGCTGCGAGAATCCAGGCGGGCAGAGGCGGATGTTTGAAATAGGTCCATTCAGGATTGCGAGCCCACGAAACCTGCTCGATCACGTCGAGCGGCAGCGTCGGCTGTGTCAGGAGAGCGATGAGCGAAAACGCCGCAAAGTGCAGGGCCATCGCGGCAATCAGAATAGTCTGGGGCCGCACAAGAATGCTGCCGCGCCCCCATATGGGGACTTCGATGAAACCAGCCTCGCCGGGCGAACCATAAGACGTGACGGTCACTGCTAGCTCCTTGCTGAATCCACACGAAAGGCATCCATGGCCGCCACCCTGCATTCCGCTTCGAGCCAAGCAGCGAAGCTTGCTGGGTTTTTTGGTGGCGGGCGAGAGGCAACGCTAATTCATTGCGTCCAAGAAAAAAAGGATTCTTGACCGTTACGGCAACGGCGCCGTGGAAGCGCGGAAGATGTGCCCCAAACGCCACGATGCGACAAGGTGGGTAATGAAGTCCCGGCCGGCCGCAATTCGACGAACCTAACCGCAGCCGAGAACCTGCTTAAGCACGGCGTCGAGGTCCTGCGCGGGCGCCTCTTTGACGGCTCCAGAGCCAGTGTCGAAAATGGCGGCGCGCACGCCTGCCTGCGGGTAAAGGCGCTGCAAGGCGAGCCTGTAGCACGCGAGCTGCGCGAGGTGGGCGGGCTTTGCCGGGCCGTCCGCCGGGAGGCTGCCGGATTTGTAGTCGACGATGGCGGCTGCGTCCTCGCAGAGATCGATGCGGTCGGCTTGGCCGAGGATGCTCGCGATCGGCTCGCCTTTGGCGCCGTGCACCGTCACCGCGATGCCTGCCTCCGGCAAGACGCACCCACCTTGCGGTGCGAAAGCTTCCGTCGCGACGAGCGCCAGCACATGCCGGGCCGCGTCCTCCCGCAAAGGCGCATCGAGTTCGCCGGAAAAGGCGGCTGCGACAAGCGCGGCGGCTTTGACACGATGCTCCACGGGCAGGGCGGGCAGAACCTCCAATAGCCGGTGGATCAGCGTTCCGCGCGCCTGCGCCGCCGCGCGGTCCGTCTCCGATGCGCGCGCGAACGGGACCGGGCCTGTCTTGACGGCTTCCATTATTTTGGAGGGCGAGAGAATTGGATGCGGCTGCCCGGCCGGCGCAGGCGCGGCAAGCCACGATGGGAGCCGGTCGCCGCCCGCTTCGGCCGCCTTCAGAGCCGGTGCGCTGGACGCCTGCCACGGTCCCGTCCGCCAAACGGGCCGGCCGGCAAAATCCTGCGCCTCCTGAAGCGTTGGCAACAAGGCGCCATGGATTGTGGCGTACCAGCTCGACGCCGGTAGCGAGCCGTTGTGGAAGCCCGCGACGTAAAGCCGGTCGCGGGCGCGCGTCATCGCCACATAGAGCAGCCGCCCCAGCTCGCGCCGGTCGGCCGCCTTGATATCGTCCTTGGCATCCGCGACAGGCTGCAAGCCGCCGGTGCCTTTCACCGCCCAGACCGGAATGTCCGGTGCGCCGCTGCCGTCATCGAGAAAGTAAACCGGAACCGGCGGCGCGCCCTTGCTGCTGCAAGTGTCGGCCAGGATGACGATGTTGGCTTCGAGGCCCTTGGCGCCGTGCACCGTCATGATGCGGACCTCGCGCGCGGCCTGATCCGTTTCGCGCTTGACCTCGGAGGCGCTTTTCCGCGCGAAGGATACGAACTCCGCGAGACTTGCCAGCGGCCGTGCGCTGAAGGTTTCGGCCAGTGCCAGCAACTCGTCGATGGCGTCGAAGCATTCCGCGCCGAGCCGCGCGCCGAAGGCCTTGCGCCCGCCTTCCGCTTCCAGGATGTGCGCGTAGAAATCGAAGGGGCTGAGCGAGCGCGCCAGCTCGCGCCAGGCGCCGAGCTTGCTCGCATGTATTGTGTAGAGCGAATCGCGCTCCAGCGCCTGCCAGAGCGAACCTTCGCGGCCATGGGCTAGCTTGAACAGATCGTCCTCGCCAAGCCCAAGCAGCGGGCCTTTCAGCACGGTCGCCAGTGCGAGGTCATCCTCGGGCTGGAGCAGCGCATCGGCGAGCACCAGCAGGTCCATCACCGCAAGCTCATCGGTGAGCGCGATCCGGTCCGTGCCCGCGACCGGGATGCCTTCGCGCTTGAGGGCGGCCTGCAGCAGCCGCGCCATCGGCTGGCGCTTGCGCAGCAGAATGAGAATGTCACCCGGCTCGATGGCCCGGCCGGCGGCGGCAAGCCCCTCGCCGCTATCGAGCCAATGCCGGATCTGCGCCGCGATGCGCGCCGCCAGCGCCTCCGAGGGCTTGGGGGCGGGAGCTGCTTCGGCATCGGGCTCCCACACGCTGCCCTTTTCCTGCTTCTCGCCTTGCTCCGGCTGCCACAGCTCGATAAGCCCGCCATGGCCCGCGCGGTAGGCCAGATGGCGCACCGCCTTGCCTTGCAGCAAGCCGGGCAGTGCGCCCGACACCTCGTCGACCGCATCGAGGATCGGCGCGAGCGTGCGGAAAGAAAGGTTGAGATCGGCCGTGCGCCAGGAGAAACCCGCCTCGCTCACGGCGCTCTCGTAAAGGGTGCCGAAAGCGGCGAGCAGCTCGGGCCGGGCACCCTGGAAGCCATAGATCGACTGCTTCTCGTCGCCCACCGCGAACAGCGTCGGTACGCAATCGCGCTGGCCCTGCCCCGCGAAGAAATCCGAGGTCAGCCTTTCGACGATTTGCCATTGCTCGGGGCTCGTGTCCTGCGCCTCGTCGATGAGGATGTGGTCGATGCGCGAGTCGAGTTCGTAGAGCACCCACTCGGTCGCTTCCTGGCGGAGAAGCAGGCGCAGGGTTTGCGCGATCAGATCGCTGAAATCGAGCGCGGTGCGGGCACGCTTGGCGGCTTCGTAGCGCTCGAAAATCGCTTCGGTCAGGCGCAGCAGCGCCGCACTCGCTTCCACCAGCTTGAGGCCGCTGATCTTCTCATCGAGCGCCAGGAACGCATCCTGCGCCGCCACCAGCCGCTCATACAGCCCCGGCGCACGCTTCCGGAGCGCCATCGTCATGAGCGACGTCCTCGGCTCGCCCTTGCCGGTGGCGAAGGCCTCTTTCAGCGCGGCGCATCTGGCCTCATCGCCGGCGGTTTTCAGCGCCGCCTCGAACCGCGCAGCCGACTTGGTATCGTTCGCCGAGCCGCTGCCCAAGAGCGAGACAACCTCCGCCAGCGTTTGCGAATCGAGCGACGTGGCAGCGCGCGCGAGAAGCTTTTCCCTCGTGTCCGCGGCGGCGAGATCGAACAGGCGGCGCAGCCTCGCCTCGACGGCCGGAAGCGGATGCTCCTCGGCTGTCAGGCTCAGCAGATGCGCGATTTTCGAACGCTCGCTCAGCATGGCGTCCAGCACGCGCGCGAACTCGTCCTCGCGGGCGTATGCCGCCGCACATTCCAGCGCCGTCCGGAGCGGCCCCCCAGTGGCCGAAGCGAAAGCGCCGGCGCAAGCCTCCTTCAGCGCCTCGCGCGCCTCCTCCTCGGTCAGCACCGCGAAGCCCGGCGGAACGTTCGCCTCCAGGCTATAGCGGCGCAGCACGCGCTCGCAGAAGCTATGGATGGTCATGATCGCCAGCCCGCCCGGCGCGTCGATGACGGTCGCGAACAGGCAGCGGGCCAGCGCGATTTCGTTCGCTTCCGGTGCCCGCGTTAGCGTCTTGGCAAGGGCGTCTTTCAGCTTTTCATCGCTGGCTGTGGCCCACTCGCCGAGTCTGGCCAGCACGCGTGCCTCCATCTCGGCGGCGGCGTTCTTGGTGAAGGTCAGGCACAGGATGGAGCGCGGCTCGGCGCCCGACAGCAGAAGCCGCAGGATGCGCTGCACGAGCACGTAGGTCTTGCCGGTGCCGGCGTTTGCGCGGACCCAGGCCGAGACGGCGGGATCGGCGGCGCCGCGCTGCTTCTCCTCGGCGGCGGCGAGTAGTTGCGCGCTATTCATCGCCTGGCTCCGCATGACTGGAAAGTGCGGGCGCGAGCGTGACTATCGATGGTGCCCTGAACCGAAAGAATCTCCCCTCACCCCAACCCTCTCCCCATGGGAGAGGGAGTCCGGGCGTGCCCGCTGTTCGGGCGTCCCCTCTCCCATGGGGAGAGGGACAGGGTGAGGGGTTGTGCGCCTGGAGCAAGCCGGAACCTCGCAACCCCATACATCGCATCTCACTCATCGCTGGCCTCGCTGTCGTCCGCCTCGGCTGACCACTCGCGGACGCGGGCGAGATGCGCGAATGGATCGTTCTCCGCCTTCTCGCGGAAGATCGCACGCGTTTCGTAGGCGTAGGGCGTGGCCTCGCTGTCGAAGCGTACGATTTGCTTGAGCGTGCCGGTGCGCGCCGCCTCGATCGCCTCCGCGCAGGGCACTTTCAGCGTGACGATTTCGCCCGGCGGCTCGCCTCCCGTCGCCACAATGTAGAACATCTCGGCGGAAGCGCCGGCGGGGATGCCCGCGAACGCGCCTTCCTTCGCGAGCAGGCCTTCCAGCGCGAGCTGTGGCGCGCCGCGCGCCGCCGACACCTTGGCCGCGTTGGTGCTGGTCTTGAAATCGTAAATCTGCAAGCGGCCGTCGCCGAGCCGGTCGATGCGGTCGGCCCGCGCCGTGATCTCGAACGGCCCGCCCGGCGTCTCGAAGCGGAGCTTGCCGCCCACCTCGCTTTTCAGCATCCCGGCATCGGCGCGGCGCGTGGCCTCGCTGTCCGCGAACCACTCGGCGAAACGGGCGAAGCGCGGCCGCCAGAAGGGCGCGTTTCCAAGGTCGAAGCCCAGTTCCTCCGCCGCCCTGTCGAGCTTGCCGAGCAGGCTCGCCGCCGCGTCTTCCGGCAGTTCGCGCGGGAAGGCCTCGAAGAAGCCGTGCAGCGCGGCGTGATAGAGAATGCCCTTGTCGCGCGCATCGCTGGTCTCGCCGGGGAGGCGCAGCGGATCGAGGCCCAGGATGTGGCGGGCATAGATGGCGTAGGGGTTGGCGAACCAGCTTTCGATGGCGGTGACGCTGAGCCGGCGCGGGCGGGCGGCGAGCGGTGGGCGGGGCTGCGGGCGGGCGGCTGGCTCGGCTTTTCCAGGCGCGCGATGTGCCGCTGCCCAATCGAGCCAGGGCTGGGCGGGCCGCAGCGCCTCCAGCTTGCCCGCGCCGGATGCCAGCGCTTGCAGCCGCGAGATCCAGCGGCTCGGCCGTGTGAGGCTGCCGTTTTCCTTCTTGGCGCGGGTGAGGATGACGCGCGGCGCGGAGGCGGCCAGCGCCATGAAATCGTGCGCCGAGCGGCCGATGCGGCGTTCGGCCGGCGGCAGGTCCACGAATTTGCGGTCGTTACGGCTGAGCCAGGGGTCGGGGCCAGACATTTGCGGCCAGCAGCCTTCGTTCAAGCCGGCCAGCACCATCACATCCGCCGAAAGCAAGCGCGCATCCAGCGGCTTCCAGATGAAGAGGCGCGGATGCGTGGGCTCCGATGCGCGGCTGCGCCTCGCCACGGCGACCTGCGCGAAAAACTCCGCATATTCGGTGAGATCGAGCGCGAAAGAGCGCGCGGCCGCCTGTTCAAGCGCTGCCAGCGCGGCGCTTTCGCCGTGAAAGAGCCCAAGGCCCACGAGTTGCTCAAGCGCGGCGCGGTGCGCGGCGAGCCAGTCCGGGAGTGGCGCGCGCTTGGTCATGGCCGTGAGCGGCGCCAGCGCTTCGATGACCCGCGCCGCAAGGCTGCGCGCCGCATCCCACTCCGCCGCGCCGACGCGCTTCATCGCTTGATGCCGCGCCTCGCCGGACGAGATGGCATGCTCCGCGCGCGACAGGGCCGCTGGAACGCCCGCGAGCGAGACCGGCCGCCACATCTGCCGCAAGACGCCGAGATCGATGACTTCGGCGGCGTGCCGGAGCCTGGACGCACCCTCTCCCTGCGCTTGCCGGAGGAGTTCCACGAGATCGTCAGGCTTGCCGCTCGCCGCGCAGGAGATGGCGCGGGCCGCGAGACTGTCCGGGCCGCCCGCATCGCCGGATGTCCCGCCGCCAAGCCCCCATTGAGCGAGCGCATGCCGCACGCGGGCGATGAGGCTTTCGCTTGGCGTTACGAGAGCGGCGGTCTGGCATGGCGTTTCGAGGCATTCGCGCAGGATCAGCGCAATCGCGGCGGCCTCGTCCTGGACGGTTCCCGCCTCGACGACCGAGAGGCCAGGTGCTGGGCTACCGGCATCGCGCCGCAGCGTTTCGATGTAGGGTGCCCATCCGGCGGTTGCAGGTGCGGGGCGAAGCGCAACGCTTAGAAAGCGTGCGCGTCGCTCCGCGTCCTCCCCCCCAGGCCCTGCATTCAATTCCGGCGCGGAGAGGGGGAATACAGCCCCTCCGCGAATATCAAAACGGGCCAGCAGCAGTTTTAATCCATGCTGCGGATGCTCGGGATGCGATTCCGCTGCCGTTTCGGCATCGTCGAGCCCGTAAAGCACGAGTGCTGCGTGCGGGCGGCTGAGTGCTGCCTCCATGAGGCCAACGGTAACGGCCACGCTGCCGGTCGAGCCCGCGACGATGACCGGCGCATCGCTCTGCCGGATGAATTCCGCCTCGATGGCCATGAGGCGGTTGCGGCGCTCCTCGCTGTCGAGTTTGCCGGCCTCTGCCTTGTGCGCCTGCCAGCCGCGCAGCACGTTGCGCAGGAGTTGGAGCGAAAGCTGCTCGCTGCCCGAGGCGCGGCTGCTATCGAGCTGGCCGATACGCGCGAGATCGGCGCCTGTCTCGTGCGCTTCGCCGATGAGCGTGGCGATCTGCCCCGCCATGGCAAATGCGCTGGCCGGCGTGATGGGCGTGTACAGGGGCTCGTGCGCGAGCCTTGTGCCGAGCAGCGATTGCGAGGCATTCATCACCAGCGCCGCGAGCTGAACCCGGCGCTCAAGCTCGTCAAACGCGGGCGGAACGGCAAGCGCGTTTTCCAGAAGTTCCAGCGCCGCCGCCGCATCCATGCGCGTGCCATAGGCGGCGAACAGTTCCAGCGGATCGGCATCGCCCAGCACCCGGATGCGCGGCAGGAAGGTGGCGCCGTTGGGCGATTGCGCGAGGAGGGCGAGCTTCAGCGGCTCGATGGCGGCTTGCGTGGGGAGATAGACCGTGAGGCCCGGCAGTTCGTGCTGCTCAGGGGGGCGGCCAATCCAGATCGCGCCGTCGAGAACGGCGGCCGCGAGCGTGGAGATGAACGGCGCGTGCATCGGGCATTTGAAAATGCGCCGCGCTAACATTGGAGTTGCCCGTTGGCGGGTTGCGGCATGTTCCGAGGGAATCTCCCCTCACCCTGTCCCTCTCCCACGCAAGCTCGCCTTGGCGAGCTTGCCACTCCAAGGTGTCCATATCCGCAAGCGGATA
>PMBZ01000163.1 GCA_003153975.1 Hyphomicrobiales bacterium | reverse complement strand
GTGGAGGCCGAGATCGCTATATTAACTATGATGGGCCGCCGAGCTAGGCGAACGGTTTGTTAAGCGATGCCGTGCGCCGTTGCTCCCGTGGTCTGGATGGAGGGGCGGCCGCGCCATGGCGATTTGAATTATTTCTTTTACGCGGCGGAAAACCCGTTTTGTTAGCGTCGCCGGAATTTCATCTGACTTGCGCGGTATCGAGATGCTTACTCATCAGGCTGCACCGTCTTTGACGGAAGCAACGCCACCCTCCATGGAGGATAGCCTTCCCCAGGCGGACTGGAGCTTCGAACGCGACCAGGACCTTGTTCGCTGCCTCAAGTCGATATTTTACGAGGACTACTCGGTCGTACCGCAAGGCAACGACGAGCTGTCCGATGCGGTTCGCAAAGTGGCAAAGAAACTCGCTGCCGGCAGCCGGAACGAGCTGAGGCGGGCGGTAAGCCTGTCCGTCAAGGCCAGCGAAACCGCCTCCTTGTCCGCGCATAGGCTTTCGGACTTGAGACAACTCGACCTGCAGGTGCAATCCGTCGCCGCGGCGGCCGAAGAAATGGCGGCCAGCGCGAAATCCATCGGGGGTTACAGCAACAACATCTCGGCTCATGCGCGCGAGGCGGAGACCGCTGTAAATTCCGTCGCGGAGGCATCGGGCGAAGCCGTATCGAGAATGAACAGGATTTCCGGAACAGTGAGCCAAATGCAGGAAAAGGTGACTGCATTCGCCCGGTTTTCCGAGCGGATCGAAGTCATGTCCGGCGACATCAAGACGATTGCCGAGCAGACCAACCTGCTTTCCTTGAATGCCGCGGTGGAGGCAGCCCGCGCCGGAGAGGCCGGAAGAGGCTTTGCGGTCGTGGCCGCCGAAGTCAAGAAACTCGCGGAACAGACCAAAACTTCTACCAACGAAATCAACAACATTCTGACTCAGTTGCATTCCGGAACGCAAAGCGTCCTGGCTTCGATGGAAGAATGCACGGCCGCCGTCAAAGCAGGACACGGAG
The DNA here is from genome assembly GCA_003153975.1 of Hyphomicrobiales bacterium. GTDB lineage: Bacteria > Pseudomonadota > Alphaproteobacteria > Rhizobiales > Rhodomicrobiaceae > Rhodomicrobium. Next base: position 15,663 of record PMBZ01000163.1, on the reverse strand, counting down.
CAATTGGCGAAGTCAACCGCCGGATAGACGAAATTCGCCATAAGATTGTCAGCGTAGGCGAGAACACGGCAAGCATATCGAACACGCTGCACGAGCAAGAGAGCGCGGCCGGGTCCGTGGCAAGCAGCGTTGCGTCCATTGCCGGGGATACGAACGCTGCCGTCTCGGATATCGAAACGATTCTCGACGAGATGCAGGAGGTGGAGAAACTTATTTCCGTGCAGCTTAACAACCTCGCGGAACAGAATATACCCGACAAAACCGTGCAACTTGCGAAGTCGGACCACGCTTTATGGAAAAGGCGCCTCGCAAGCATGATTATTGGCCGGGAAGGTTTGAACCCGGCGGAATTGGCCAATCAACACACCTGCCGGCTGGGCAAGTGGTACGATAAGGTTGACAATCCGGAATGCCGGGCGGCCCCCGCGTTCAAACGCCTTGCCGCCCCGCATCGGCTCGTTCACGAGCACGGCATACTGGCGGCCCGGCACTTCAACGACGGCAATCTGGATATGGCTCTCGCGGAAATCGCCAAAGTCGAGGCTGCCTCCAAAGACGTGCTTCGCCTGCTTGGCGAACTCAGCTGCGATTAGAGCGAAGGCCTGGGTAAGAGGGACAAAAGGCTGGGCACTTGAACTCTTTGGCTGTTCCGCGGCGTCGTTTCCGCGAAAGCGGGACTCCATGGCAGCCCCCAAAAGCCTACGGTGGCAAGAGGTCACGTGGGTCCCCGCCTTCGCGGGACGACGGTCGCGACGCTATGTTCGCGCCCATGCGCATACTCGGGCATGACATTCGTGCACGGGCGGCCTTCGCAGCTTATCGGTCAGCCGCCGGCGCGGGTGCCTTCGCAAGCGGCGATGACCGCGCTCATCAGGACATGCAGCGGCGCCGGCTTCAAGAGCACCTGCGCTTGCGGCCAAAGGCTGGCGAAGCTTTCCGGATCGTCCTGCCCGCTATGAAAAACAATGCCCGCACCCTTATCGCGCAGTATCCGCGCGGCTGGAAAAACGAGCCCGTCGCGCAACCTCACATCAAGGACGCCGCAATTCAAGTGCTCCGCTTGGGCCAGCTCCAGGGCGCGCACCAAACTGAGCGCCGGCCCGGCAATCCAGGCGCCAGCCTTCAGCAACAGGCCGGTTATGTCGAAGGCGAGGAGGGGATCGTCCTCGGCGACAAGTATTCTCTTGCCGTCCAGGGGCTTGTCGAGAGCTGCGCTCATGGCTCCTTGTATGTGGGGTGGGAGCGGGCGCGCGGCTAGCTTAGCCGGCGCGCCAATTTGTCACCCTTGGCGGGCGACGGCCGCGCAAGGGTGGGCGTTCCCGGCATCCGCCAACGGAGCGGGGCCACGCTCGCGCAGGCAAGGAGCCGTCACCGCCCCTTTACGAGGCCGCGGTTGATAAGCGTCTCGGCGATCTGCACCGTATTGAGCGCGGCGCCTTTGCGCAAATTGTCGGAGACGATCCAAATGTTGAGGCCGTTCTCCACTGTCGGGTCCTCGCGGATGCGGCTAACATAAGTTGCGTAATCGCCCACGCATTCGACGGGGGTGATATAACCGCCATCCTCGCGCTTATCGACCACGAGCAGGCCCGGCGCTTCGCGCAGGATGCTGCGCGCCTTGGCGGCGGAGATGGGATTCTCGAACTCGATGTTGACCGCCTCGGAATGACCCACGAACACGGGAACGCGCACGCAAGTGGCGGTGAGCTTGATCTTGGTGTCGAGGATCTTCTTGGTCTCGGCCACCATCTTCCATTCTTCCTTGGTCGAGCCGTCGTCCAGGAACACATCGATGTGCGGGATCACGTTGAAGGCGATCTGCTTGGTGAACTTCCTGGGCGTGGGCGTGTCGGTGACGAAGATGCCCTTGGTCTGGTTCCAAAGCTCGTCCATTGCCTCCTTGCCGGCGCCCGACACGGACTGGTAGGTGGCGACGACCACGCGCTTGATGGTGGCGGCGTCGTGCAGGGGCTTCAGCGCNNGGGTTGGCGATGATGTTCTTCTTGGTATAGCCCGCGACCGCGTCCGCGTTCACCTCGGGCACGATCAGCGGCACGTCCATGTCGTAGCGCCAGGCGCTCGAATTATCGATGACGATGCAGCCGGTCTTGCCGATCCTGGGTGACCACTCCTTGGATATGCTGCCGCCCGCCGACATCAGCGCGAAGTCGCACTTCGTAAAATCGAACTGCTCCAGGTCGTGGCATTTGAGCGTTTTGTCGCCGAACGAAACTTCCACGCCGAGGGAGCGGCGGGAGGCTATCGCGAAGACCTCGTTGACCGGGAATTCGCGCTCGACGAGGATGTTCATCATTTCGCGGCCCACATTGCCCGTGGCGCCGACGACAGCGACGTTGTAGCTCATTGCGTTGTTCCTGTTCTGGATGCGGCGCGAATTTAGTGTGGTCCACCGCGCCTGTCTACAGGCGTGGTAATGGATTCACGGGTACAAATTTGGCCGGCTTGTTTGAGGGCTTGGTTTAAAGTTCGCCGCGTTCCGGCGGTTTTCGCCTGTCATCGCGGATATGGACGATCCAGATTTCTTCCTCCTCGATCCGGTAGTAGGCGGTGTAAGGATAGCGCGGTATGCGCAGTGCACGGGCGTCCAGGTCCGGCCGGTCCCCGCCGATTTGGGGATGATCGGATAGCAATGCGATTGTCGAGCGGAACGCGGTCTCCACATCGGCTGCCGCGGAAGGGTTGCGTGCACGGATATACGCCGCGATGGCCGAGATATCCGAGATGGCCTGGCGCGTGTAGCGAATCCTCATTCCCGGAATTGCTTGTACGCTTCCTCCACCTCTGCGTCCGTGGCAAATTCGCCCCTCCGCGCTTGGGCTATGCCGTTGGCAATGGCCGCGCGGGTGGCGCTGTCCTCCAGCGGCGCGCCGCCGCCAGTCCAATCCAGAGCGATCTCGGCCAGCACCCGCACCCGCTCGTCGGACAATTTGGGCAGAGTGGCTGCGATTTTGGCGATTGCTTCGGTTCGTGTCATTGGAGGTTTATAGCATATTTTATGGCGCAACGCCGAGCCCTATTGGTGCAGCCCTCAACCATTAGTGCAAGAGTCCGGGCCGGCCTGGATTGGCGAGCCCCGGTACAATCATCCTGAAATTGACGCGAAATGGGCGCTTTTCTAAGAAATCTCCGGGGTGGAATCAGGTTGACCGGGGAAGGGGCCAATGCCGTTGATTTTTTTCGTTCTGCTGCTTCTGCTGGCCGCGGCCGTTGTGCACCGTATAGCAAGCCATGTCCCGCGCCTTCCGCAAGCGGCCGGCGACTGGGGATCGGGCGGCACGGACGATCCGAGGATCGCGGTGGCGGCCATGCTCTATGCGGTGGCGACGGAGAACGCTCCGCTGACACCCGAACAGGAGCGGCATATCATATCGTTGCTGACCTCCAGAATGGGGCTTGAGTCTGGCGTGGCGCTGAACTGCCTGACGGGCGGGCGGCGCATCGCGAGCAGGCTCAGGGGCGATCTCACCTCCCGCCTGCACCGGCTGCTCGAACCTGTCCGGCGCCGCTGCAGCCCGGCGGAAAGGCAGGACGTCATCGACATGCTGAACACCATCGCCGGCCCGCATGGCCAGCGTCTGGGTCCGGTGCGCGATGGGCTCGGCCGCGTCTCAGCGACCCTCATGAATGGATAAAGCGTACCCAGCGCGGAACGCCCTACCCCGCCCGGCGAGCCAGCCCCGGCACAGGTATGGCCGATGCCCGTTTCCGGATCGTTAACCAGCTTTGGCGGCATTTGGGCTGCGTCCGGCTACTTTTCCATGTTGAACTAATATAGCAGATGCGCCTTGAGAAAGGGTTAAGCGACGGAAGTGTAGAACAAGGCATTGATTCTCAGATAGAAATACGGGCACTAGGCGGCCCGTTTGCGCCATGATTATAGTTAAGATTGAAACGTGCTGTATATTTAACGTTATTTTTTAAACACAGAAATCGACCCGAAAAGCGACACCCGCAAAACTGTAGGCATGCCTCACCGCGCACCCGGCGCTGGCGCCGCGAGCAGCGCCTCGATCTCCGCGATCTGCGCGTGGCGCAGCCCGTGCTTCCCGAACTCCTTGAAATCGTCGCGGATCGCCTCCTCCCAAAGCTTGCCGCCCTGCTGGACCGGCTGGCCCTTGTAGCGCTGATGGAGCCCCTTCGCCTCCCGCGCGCGGCCGAGAAACATCAGCGCATGCGCCCGGTTGGTGGCGTAAATCGGATCGGGCGCCAGCCCCCCGGCCCGCTCCGACGCCGCCAGCGCGCCTTTGAAATCGCGGGCGAACAGCCTGTACCACGACAGCCCAAGCAGCGCGGAAGCGGTTTGCGGCCCCGGCCTGCCGGCCTTCTCGCGCTCCGCTTTCTCCACCGCCTCGGCGAGCTTCGCCTGCGCCACCGCCGCCTTGCTGGGCTGGCCCGCGTCGAAGGCCGCCTGGGCTTGCGCCCGCGCCTCCTGGAAGGGCGAGGCGTCCAGCGCCGCGATTGCCTGCTCGATTTGCGGTATCCATGTAATCCGCTTCGCATCGAGCCGGTTTGCATCGCGCAACTCTGTGAGAATGCCAAGCGCCTGCCGCAATTCGGCCTGCCCCGCCTTTCCTTTCAAGCCGCCCAGCCTCAATAGCGGTACAACCGAGTTCACCCGCGCTTGCGGATCGCCGAGACGTTCCGTCAGTACGTTATAGATACTCAAAGCACGCTCGAACGCGGCAATAGCCTCACTATTGTTCCCATTCTTCGCGTGCATGTCGCCCAGGCGTTCATTGCTGACCGAAAGATCGCGCTGCCATCCAGCATTTCCCGGATCGGCCTTGGCGAGGCGGGAGATGATTTCTTGCTTATTCTGGTAGGCTTTCAGTGCTGAGGCCAAGTCGCCCTGAGCCTCAAGCACGCCGCCAATCCGCTCGTTGCCGATGCCAAGATCGTATTGCCATCCAGCATTTCCCGGATCGGCCTTGGCGAGGCGGTCACGGATGGCGAGGCTTCCCTGGTAGGATTTGAGGGCCTCGGGCAGGTTTCCTTGCGCCTCAAGCACGCCGCCTACCTTGTTATAGGACACCGAAAGATCGCGCTGCCATCGTTCATCCGCTGGGCGCGTAACCGCAAGTTGCGTTATTGCACCTTGCGCGCTTTGGTAGTATTGCAACGCCTCGGGCAGGCTGCCCTAGGCGAACGCGATATCTCCCCGTCCGTTGGCGGCCCAAAAGCGGATTTCATCGGCGCCTTCTCCGCTCGCTTTCAGCGCCGCCTGCTCGAAGGCCGCCTTGGCCTCGTCCGTGCGGCCCGCGTCGCGCGCGGCTTGCGCATAGGCGTTCCAAACCTCCGCGTCCGAAGGGTCCGCCTTCGTGGCGCGGCGGTAATAGCCGAGCGCCTTCAGCACGTCCTTTCCGCTGGCCAGAACGGCGAGGTCGCGGGCCTTCCTTGCCGTAGCCTTGCTCCGCTCTTCTTCCAGCCGCTTTATGTCCGCGAGTGCTTTTTCGTCGGCGTCGAGCCCTTCATCGAGCTTCGCCTCGCCGGCCGCAACATCGCCCGAAACGATCAGCCGCTTCCCCTCCTGCCACAGCGGATCGCCGCTTTTGCCGATGCTGGCGAGCGTGGCCTGTAGCGTCGCCACGCGGGCCTTGCGCTCCTCGGGCGTATACGGCTTGCGGCGCGTCAACTCCTCATTGTCCAGCAGGCTGCGCACGCCCGCGGCATCGCTCGCAAGCTGGCCGTTCTCGGCAGCCAGCGCCGCCATGCGCGCGTCGCCGATGCAGTCCTTGCCCGCGAGGCAATCGGCCGGGGCCGCGCCGCCCACCACCTTGCCGGGGATTTGCAGGAAGCCGTAATGCGCCTGCGCGTCTTCGTAGGTCGCGCGCGCCACCTCGTTCATCACCTGCTCGAAATAGACGTTCGGGCTGGCCTTGAGGCTTGCGATCATGGCCTTGGCGAAGGGTGAATGCGGCGCGCCCGCGCCGTCGAGCGCCGTCTGGCCGAACTGCGTCGAGGTGACGAGCAGGAGCCCTTGCAGCGCGCCCGCCTCGATGCGCGTGAAGGAGAGCTTCTTGCCCTTGAGGCCGGGGCAGACATCGCCGATGGGGTTGTCGCGGCAGGCGTCGAGGATGAGGAATTTGTGCTTGGCGGGTGCTACGGCTTGCAAGAGCTGCTCGACAAGCACGCCCTGGGTGACGGCGCCGGTTTCGCAGTTCACCTTGGCGTCGATGGGGGTGACGATGTTGCCTTCGTCCGTGCCGGCGCCGTGGCCCGCGAAGTAGACGAGCGCCAGGTCTGCGCCGGTAGCGCGCGCCTTGAGCTGGTCCAGCGCCTTGAGCAGCCCCTCGCGGTTGAGGTCGAAGCAGCCGGGCTGCTTGCCGTCGCAGGAGATGACCTCTAGCCCCGCGCCCGCGAACAGTTCCACCACGCCTTTGGCGTCGGGCACGGGATTGGCAAGCGTGGGCAAGCCCGTGGCTTCCGGGCTGCCGCCGGGATAGGCGTTCTGCCCGATCACCAGCGCCACGCGCCCCGCCTCGGCGGAAGCAGCCCCCAAAAACAGCGCCGCGCACGCGGCAAACATCCTGACAAACATGCGCCCCGCGCCCTCCAATATCGCCTATGCCAATGCAGGCGTGCATGCGTGGAAATTAGGTCTTTTTTATTGCCGGGCATCGTTCAAGCCGGCCGGAGCGCCGTTTTCGCGCAATCGCCCCGCCATCCTCCGGCCAGCCTCCCGCCGCAATTTGTGCCTGGTTCCGCGCGCCAGATCGTGCACCACCGGCGGCTTTGGAGAAAATGCAAATGGTCCGTTCATGGCTCGGGCGCGTTCAAAACGCCGGACTCTTGAGCATCGCGGCGCGCTTCCCAGTGCCAGTGTTTTGCGCGGCATCAGTTTCGATTTTGGTCTGGCTACGGATCGATGCCGAAGAGGCCAATAGCGGCTGGTGGCATCTGCTCGGCGCAAGCTTTCAGCATCTCTTGCCGTTCCTCGCCTTGGCTTTCCTCTTCAGCTTCGCGGCGCAGCTCCATGGCGAGGCCACCGGAAAGCGCGTGCACGCCTGGGCCGCGCAGGCGCTTGGGGTGGCCGCGCTTGCCGTGTGCTTCGATGCCTTCGGCGGCCTCAGACTCCTGGTATTTCCTTCCCAAACGGACGTCCTCACCGCCGCCATCCAGGCCGGAACGTATGTGCAGCCGCCGGTCTTCACGGCCAGCCTCCTGGGCGCGCTCCTGCTGCTGCCCTTCGTGGCGCCCTACGCCAGATACGAGGCCCAGCCAGGCGCGTTCTGGCAGTTCTCTCACAAGCTGACGGTCGCCGCTCTCACCGCGCTGGCTGGCGCAGGCCTCGCATTCGGAGGCATTTCGGCGGTCTTCGGCACGGCGAAGATGCTCTTCGATATCGCCGTTCCTGGGCGCGCATATGCGTACGCCGCCGGCGTTTCCTTCGTACTTGGCGCACCGCTCATCCTGCTGGCCTTGACGCCCGCCAGCTTCGAAGAGCCGCCGCGGACCGGAGAGGCCAAGGAGTTCACCTCGCGCAGTGTGTCGCTGCTCGTCCGTTTCATCCTCATACCGCTTGCAACGATTCTCTCGGCCATGCTGCTGGCATTCGCGGCGCTCGTCCTGCTGCAGGGCCGGTTCGAGAGTGCCAGGCTCGGCCTGCGCGGCCTTCTCTACGGGGCCGGCATCGTCGTGACCGCGCTCCTCGCCTATCCCGATATCGAGGAAAGCCGGATCGCCCGCATCTTCATGCGGCTTTGGCCCTGGTTCCTGATCCCGCCCACCGCGATGCTCTTTCCATCCATCTGGATACGCGTAGCGGAATATGGATGGACGCCCTTCCGCTATTTCGTGTTTCTCGCCGGCATCTGGATGGCGCTGGTCGCGGCGGCGGGCTTGCGATGGCGGCACGAGTTGCGCACCGTGCCAGGCTTCCTGGCGATCCTCCTCATCCTCGCCATCGTTGGCCCCTGGAGCGTCACCAGCGTCACTGGGCGCAGCCAGGCGCGGCAATTGGAGGCGATCCTTACCGCAAAGGGGCTGCTGGCTGGCGGCAAATGGCAGGGGCATGAAGTCCCCATTTGGTACAACGGCGAGCAGCAAACCATTGTTTCGGCGCTGAATGCGCTCGAAGAGGGCGGACAACTCCACCGCTTGAAGCCCTGGTTCGAGGGGGCGGCGGATAGTCCCTTCGCTGAAGCAGGCGGCTGGCGCAAGGAAATGGGCCGCAAGCTGAACGTGGACTGGTATCCAGGATACCGGAACAAGCCGGCAACGGTTGTACGCTTCTATTCGCCGAAGCCCCGTATCCTGAAGGTTCCCTCGGAAAGCATCCTGATCGGGCCTATCGACACCAATTCCTCCGCCTACTGGCCGCATTCGACGTTCGACACGCCCGCCGGCCGGCTGGACGTGCACGCAAAGGGCAAGACAATCGAGGTCGGCGAGGCCGGCGGCAAAACCGTGAAATTCGCCTTGGATGCGCTCCTCTCCGATGCGAAGAACTCGCGCCAGCCGCCTTCGGAGGAGCAAACGGACATAACGCTCACAGAGCCGCAAATGCGCGTCCTGGACGGCGAGGGGAGCCTTCAGGCCAAGGCCGCAATCGCCGAAGCCAGCCTGAATGCGACGAACGATACGCTGCATACGGAACTCTACCTCGTCCTTCCCGCCAAGTAGGCACATTCGCCGCTGCCGGCGCCGGCAGCGGTGTTTTTCCGCCAGGCTTTCAACACGGCGGAGAAAGCGTTCAGAGTAGTTGACGCGGGTACGAACCTCGTTATGATCCGCCCATCCCGATTGGGAAGCCCCAGTGGCGGAACGGTAGACGCGGCAGACTCAAAATCTGTTGCCTGCAAGGGCGTGCTGGTTCGAGTCCGGCCTGGGGCACCATCGGCGTTCTAAGTTGCTACTCTGCTTGATTTTTTTATCGGCAGGACAGCGAGTGGGACAATGATTTCGCCAAGAGAAAGCTTCGCGGCACAGCTCGCCGTCAGCTTCTTCCGCGCCGCCTTCCACGTGTGGACGCGCGCCATATCCGCGTTCTCCCAGCCGAACATCGCCATCGGCATTCAGCAATTCTAAAACTGGCTGATTTTGAGGATTCCCAAGGGAAAGCGCTGCAAGGGGCGATCTTGAGGGGCCAGCTCGGCTGGCCGATTCATTCGGGAGCGCTCCCCCGCCGGGCTGGCGGTTGAGGTGGCTGCATACCCGCAACCCCGGCGAACCGGCGCCTGCGGATAAAAATATTTCTACGGACAAGAAAAAGATATAAAGGTTCTTTATTGCCGCGAGAACGTAGGCGCGTTCTTGCCATCTAAGGTCCCAGCAATGGTTAATACGGTTAAGGTTGAGGCAGCTCCGACTGTCGCTCTGATACATGATGTGGGGTTATTTGCCGAGGGTCTTGCCTGCATGCTGGAAAAAACGCCGTTCAGAATAGCACTTTGGGCGACCAGCTTTGAAGCCGCTTCCCTTGAGTGGCTTCAGGCGCAAGCGAAGCTCATCGTTTTGGTGGGAGGCCGTACGGCTTCTCGCGTCGTCGAAGCAGTCCGGAGGCTGCGGTCTAGCCTGGTGTCCGCATACATTCTCGTTATTGGGACTGCGTCCGAGGCGCAAGAAGTGAGGCTGGCTCTCGAAGCTGGCGCTGACGGCTATTTGCGCGAGTCCACAACCTCCGAAACGCTGATGATGGCGATCCAACTAACTCTCCGCGATCAAACCATATTGCCGGCAGCATTCGCAAAAGCGTTCTCGAACGATAGCACGGCGAAAGTACCCGCGACGCCCAACGCTGAAATTTCCTATTTTAGAAATAAGGCTATAATGCCCAGCGGGTACACCGAGAGTGCCAATTTGGTTCTAAAGCCGAGCCTTTCAGCCCGGGAAGAACTGATTTTGCAGAACTTAATAAAGGGAGCCACGAATAAAACCATCGCTCAAAGGCTGAGCATAGCCGAAGCGACCGTGAAGGTCCATGTGAAGGCTATCCTGCGAAAAATTCGCGCCAAGAATCGCACCCAGGCTGCAATATGGGCAATAAAGTACTACACATTAAAAGAGCCAACCCTCGCTTCCCAGCACGGGGTCAATGGCCGGGCCTGATTTTTGGGTAGAAAAGTTCAATATTTTTTACCGCTTGCGCTATTCGTTCTCTCGCAGAAAGAAGGTGTTTCGAAAGAGGTACCTCGTCGTTTTATTGGACATAACACCTTTTCCAGGTCAGCATTCCCGCGCACGGTATCTGTGGGGTACATATGTCGATTTTGGTGACTGGAGGGGCTGGCTATGTGGGAAGCCACTGTGTGCTGGCGCTGGTTGAGCGGGGCGAAAGAGTTGTTGTCGTCGACAATCTGACGACGGGTTTTAGAAACGCAGTTCCCGACGCCGCATTGTTCGTGCATGGAGATGCCGGCGACAAGGATTTGATTAGGAGCCTGATTGAGCGGGAGCAGGTTGAAACCATAATTCATCTCGCGGCCTCGACCGTGGTTCCGGACTCCACAAAGCAGCCCCTCGCCTACTATCAGAATAATACCTCCCATTCGCGGAACTTGATCGAAGTGGCTACGGAGTTATCCGTTCCCAATTTTGTTTTTTCGTCAACCGCCGCAGTTTATGGAACCGGAGTAGAGGGCCTGCTCACCGAAACGAGCGAACTGCGCCCGATTTCTCCGTACGGCGCATCCAAAATGATGACTGAACGCATGCTTGCGGATGCGTCGTCCGCCGGTGGCCCAGGATATGCAATCCTGCGGTATTTTAATGTGGCGGGTGCGGATCCGCTTTGCCGTACCGGACAATCCACGGCGGGCGCCACGCATCTTATTAAGGTTGCTTGCCAGGCAGCTCTATCGCGCGAACGTCAAATCACGGTTTTTGGCTCGGATTATCCGACAAAAGACGGCACCTGCGTACGGGACTACATTCACGTCGCCGATTTGGCGAAAGCTCATATTTCCGTTATAGATCATTTGCGCAAAAACGGAGCCTCGGACATATTTAATTGCGGCTACGAGCGCGGATATTCGGTGCTGGAAGTTATCCGCGCCGTGGAATACGCCGCAGGAAAAAAGTTCAATGTGCGCCTCGGGGAGAGGCGTCCCGGCGATCCGCACACTGTCGTCGCGTCTAGTGCCAAAATTCGCAAGACACTATCGTGGAGCCCAGGCTTCGACGATTTGAAGTCGATAGTCGATCACGCTTTAGCCTGGGAAGAGCGTCTTGCTGCCTATCCCCGCTTTGGTCACGGCCAAGAACCGGAGGCATAGGACCAATCGGCTCGCCATCGTGTTTAATAAAGCATTGGCGCTAATCTGTGCGTCGAACATTGCCAGCGACGCCGGCCGGTTATACCGGACGTGGCGTAGTGCTGAAGTGGATTTGCGCGTACTGTAAGAGAAAAAAAATGCAAGCTTTGCGCATGATAGTTACCGGCCTTCCAAAATTTGCTGCCTCAATTGGTATGATTGTTGTGTGCCAAAGCTTTGTCGCGTTCAAAGCACACGGGGATACGTTATGCGCCGCGACGGGCCATGAAGCAGGCCAAGTTGCGGAGAAACCAGCCGCGACGCGTGGCGAGGCCGTTCAAATTGGCGACAAGGTAAACTTGGCGATTTTCGAGCGCGCGGTCCGTCAAGAGGATAAGTGGGGTCCGCAGGCGGGTGGAGCCGATCTTTCCCGTAGTTTCATACAACGTGCGGAGCTTTCCGGCGAGCGCACCGTTCAGGAAAATGGAGCGCTGGCACTGCCCCTTTTGGGGCAAATAGCCGTCGAAGGCTGCAGCTTGGATGAGGCAGAGAAAACCGTTGCAAAAGCGTTCGAGCAAGCCTTTCACAGACCCGCTTTTGCGACGGTGCTTTCCATCGAGCACAACCCGATTTTTATTGTGGGTCCGGTTAAGAGCCCAGGCTCGTACAAATACTCAGCCGGCATGACGGTGCTGCACGCCATCGCACTCTCAGGCGGGATCAATCGCGCACAGGATGCTTGGCTGGCCATCGAGGCCGTTCGCGAGGAGTCCAAAGCCGAACACCTGCGTGTTAACACCGCCCGCGCACTCGCGCGTGCCGCCGTGCTCAGAGCCGAGCGGGACGGAAGCGGAATAACCATTCCCGTCCAACTCGCCGCACTTATTGGGAATGCCGCGGCTGCAGCCGCGGTGGAAGATGAAAAGGCGCTCCGAAGCCTTGCCTTAAGTATACGTCAAGCGCGCGAAGCAGCTCTCCGTTCGGCAGCGGGGAATGCGGCGAGTGAACTCGAAGCAGCTAAAATGCGTCTGCCCTCGCTCGATGCAAGCATCAAATTGCGTTCGGACCGTCTGCAAGCGGTCACCTCTTTGAACTCATCCGGAATCGCCAGTAAGGCGCAGCTTGTGGAAGTGCAAACCGCGCTTGTGGATATGGAGGCCAAAAGGCAGGATGCACTTGCTGCGGTTGCGGCTACTAAGCAAAAGCGCGATCAAGCTAACGCGGAGCTAATTGCTTTCAACCTGGAATATCAGTCGCAGCGTGAACTCGAAATCTCTACTGCCGATCGCGAAACCCGTGAAAACTGGGAAAATATAGCGGCTAGCCAGGGAATACTAACCGCGATGCTGCCGCAGAGCGAAAATTCATCGATGAAGGCGGCTGCGTTTGTCTTTGAAATTCACCGTCATACGCCGGATGGCTTAAGGATAATCCCGGCGGACGAAATTACGGAACTGAAGCCTGGCGATTTAATTCGCATAAAGGCCGCGGGTGGCAAGCCCTCTATGGAAAAGGCAAATACGGCTATCAACACAAGCGCGAAATGGTGAGTACATCCATAACAATCGATTTCGAACGCGCGCCGGCCAAAATCCAGCAACGGAGCCCAGAGTACCGCATGAGTATGGAAGCTATTGCTTTGCCTGAAATCGCGCAAAAGGTGGTACCGTTTGCGCTACCATCGGTAAGTGTTGTGATACCGACACTCAACGAAGCGAAGAATTTACCCTGGCTACTGCCCAGGATGCCCGCCTGGATATCGGAAATCATCATCGTGGACGGGCGCTCAACCGATAACACCTTAGCGGTTGCACTCTCCGAGCGGCCGGACGTCCGGATCGTAACAGAAACGGCGCCAGGAAAAGGGGCCGCGCTGCGCGCGGGGTTCGCCGCCGCGTCAGGCGACATTGTTGTCATGCTGGATGCGGATGGTTCCATGGACCCAGATGAAATCATTCTATTTGTAGGGGCACTTATGGCGGGTGCGGATTTCGCCAAGGGGTCGCGTTTCATTCAGGGCGCGGGCACGGAGGACATGTCCCTGTTTAGAATGATCGGAAACTGGGGCCTGACGCTTGCCGTCCGATTGCTTTACGGCGGCTCTTTCAGCGATCTCTGCTACGGATACATTGCCTTCTGGCGAAAACACGCCGCTTTATTTCAAGGCGAGCACAATGGTTTCGAGATCGAGACTCTAATGAACGTCCGCGCACTTAAATCGGGGCTAAAAGTTGTCGAAGTCGCAAGCTTCGAGGCCAACCGCTTATTCGGCGAAAGCAATCTGCGCGCCATACCGGACGGCTGGCGCGTGCTCAAAGCAATTTTAAGGGAACGGCTGACGCCAACCGGCCAGCCCGATTTCTTCGAACAACGCTTAACTTGAGCCGGCTGAGCCGATTGGAAAACCGTAAGCGGTGCTCTGGCACCCTTGCCGATGCGGTTTGACGCGGTTTGCGCCGCGATTTCGCTTTCGGCGGCGATGGCGGGCTTGGCGTAGGCCCGCGCCCAGGGCTGGAGTTCATCGACGCGGCCGGCCGGCCTGCCGTTGACGAGCTTTTCCAGCACATCCGCGAGATAGGCTTCCGGGCCTACGGCATTGAGCCGCCATGTCTCGACGAGCGAAGCAAGGCAACCTCTCCGGCGTTGCTTGCGATATCCGCCAGAGCACAGCGCCAGCCTCCCCTGGATGGCAGGGCAAAGAGTTCTAGCGGCGGTTGCGGCAGAACCATATGCAGGTTCGCCGGCCGCAAGAAATGAACGCGATTTTGTCGCACCACTAACGGATAGCCTCTTAAAGTGGCGCTCTATATCTTTGATAGAACTCGAAAACGCCAAGAATTGCAAAGGTATCACCTCAGCTTAATACCGAAAGAGGTAGCCCTTAATCCCAGTTGTTATTCGATACGCCCAATTGGATGATCGCCGCTGCGAAAAGCAGCGGATACCCAAACCAGCCGCGTTTTTATCCTGCTGCCCATGCAACTTGCGATGCGTATGCCATTCCGGGACGTTTTTCGCATTGCGCAGAAGGGGGACGCGATAGCACGTGATTGAGAGTATTCCAGAGGAGCGATCAACCCTATCGCCGCAAGCATCGCCCACTCGCCCGCCCCTGCGCATTATGATGATTTCGGCGCGGGCATTTCCCTTTATGGGAGGCATTGAGTCTCATATCCACGAGGTTTCCTCACGCTTGGTAGCGCTCGGACACGAGGTGACAGTTCTTTCCGCCGATCCAACTGGGCAGTTGCCGCGCCAAGAGACTGCGGACAGGATACGGTTCATCAGGGTTCCAACCTGGTTATCGAAGTCCGACTACAGTCTCGCCCCGGCGCTATATAGGCGCATAATGTCGTGCAACTTCGACGTTGCGCACATTCAGGGCTATCATACGTTTGTTCCACCTCTCGGTATGCTTGCGGCCGTTCGCAAAAAGGTTCCATTTGTCATAACCTTCCACAGCGGCGGACACTCTTCTGGACTTCGAAAGTTGCTTCGCCCGGTTCAATGGAAAGCACTGGCGCCGCTTGTGCGGAAAGCATCCCGGCATGTGGGCGTATCCGATTTCGAGGCAACCTTATTCAGTGATGCAATGGGGATACCCCGGCGGCTATTCACAATCATTCCAAATGGCGCCGAACTGCCCGCTGCGCCTGCGGTACCAGTAAAAAAATGCGGCACGCGCATCATTTCCATTGGACGCCTGGAGCAATACAAGGGCCACCATTTAGCTATTCAGGCTCTGCATAAACTCCAGTGGCGTCTGCCAGATGTGCACTTGCTTATTCTTGGCAGCGGACCTTACGAGAGCGAACTGCGGAAGTTGGTCAAGACGCTGA
Source organism: Hyphomicrobiales bacterium (assembly GCA_003153975.1). Lineage (GTDB taxonomy): Bacteria > Pseudomonadota > Alphaproteobacteria > Rhizobiales > Rhodomicrobiaceae > Rhodomicrobium. The sequence goes on along the minus strand of PMBZ01000163.1, from coordinate 611 downwards.
GGCTTGAGCAAAAGGTTTCGTTCCAAAGCATACCACCGTTGGATAGAAAAAGCATGGCTTCCGTTCTTTCAACCGCCGACCTTGTGGTGCTTTTGAGCGAGTATGAGGCTCATCCTGTCGCGGTCATGGAGGCTTTGGCGCTGGGACGAAGGGTGCTGACCAGCGACACCTCCGGCTTTGCCGAGCTAGCGCAAAAGGGGCTGACCCAGACAGTATCGTTAAAGTCGTCGCCCGTCGAAATTGCTGCCACTATGGAAGCGGCGCTTCGGGTCCCCCCGCGCTCCGCTAAGATCACCCTCCCGACCTGGGACGATTGCGCGAACAAATTAAACGAAGTCTACCATGCTGCCGCGCGCCCTCCAGTATGAGTGAGAAAATGCCGGCGCCGGCCATGATATCATCTTCGATAAAAACCTCGCATAAACTGGAGCCCGACGTTCAACCGCGCGCAAAGGCGCTAAAATTCGCCAGCGTGATGCTGGGCTTTAATCAAACGGCACTTTCTGGCGGAGAGCCAATACCTTTCCAGTCCCTTGGATGGATCGCGTATGCAAGCTTGACGGCATCGGTAGGACTAATGCTTGCGGCTCAAGCACAGATCGCCGGTATGC
>PMBZ01000005.1 GCA_003153975.1 Hyphomicrobiales bacterium | reverse complement strand
AACCTGCCGTCAGGCCGGCGTTCCATCGGAGTGCGCCTCGGGTCCAGCATGCCCGCGAGGTAAATGGAGACCTCTGGGGGTAAGGGCAGGCCGGACGCCAGCCAATGGGCAATAGGTCGCATGTCGCCTTTTCCGGCCCAGCGCAGCATGACCTGCTTCTGGCATTCTTCGAGCGGCAAGCCGCCGTCGCGCTGCATGAGCGCAATCTCCATTTCCCAATCGGTAAGAACCCCGTCCGGCCAATCCGGCAAGCCGCGCTCTTCTAACTGTTCCATCGTAATCCTTTCAATTTCCCGGATGGGGTCGCCTATCAAGATGCGCGGCGAACCGGGGGCACGTTGCCGGCCTCTGCCGGGAGCCGGTCACAATATGCGGCCCATGCCTCCATGAGTCTGCGGCGCTTTTCCATAAGCTCGCCGCGACGGTAGGCAGCCTCAACCTTGTCCTCGATGGCGTGGGCAAGCGCAGCCTCGGAGACTTCCCGTGGGAACGAGGTTTGTTCCGCTGCCCAGTCTTTGAAGGTGGAGCGGAAGCCGTGGACGGTTAGATCGCTGCGGCCCATGCGCTGCAAAAGCTTAAGCATCGCCATGTTGCTAAGACCTGCCTCTTTCTTGCCCCCCGGAAAAATGTAGCCACTCACTGACCTGCCTTTGAGCCGCTCAAGGATTTTGAGGGCTGCAGCGGGTAAAGGTACCCGGTGCAATTGGCCAGCCTTCATTCTCTCCGCCGGGACCGCCCACACTTTCGCCTCGAAATCGATTTCTCGNNCGCCAATAGTTTCGCCTGTGCGTGCGGCGGTGAGGATCGTGAATTGAAGTGCGAGTGCCGCCGTGCCTTCCTGTTCTCTCAGCCTTGCCATGAGTGCTGAGGTTTCCTTGTAGGGCAACGCCGGGTGATGCCTGACCTTCGCCAGCTTGGCCCGCTGTGGCAAGAGTTGGTCAAGATGCCCTCGCCACCGCGCGGGATTTTCGCCGCTGCGAAAGCCGCTCACGCGCGCCCAATCGAGAATGCGCTCCATTCGGCCTCGCAAGCGGGTTGCCGTTTCAGGTTTTTCGCGCCAGATCCGAGTGAGGACCGAAACCACGCCGGCGGTATCCACATCTTGCACCTGCAAATCGCCAATTACCGGGTATGCGTAGGTTCCGAGCGTTGCCGGCCACTGTTGCGCGTGCTTGGCATTTTTCCAGGTGACTGAATGGGTGCCGATATAGGCTTCAGCGCAATCCTTGAAGGTCATGCGTTTGGCCGCTTCGGCCTTTGCGGCGACGGATACGGCTTTTCTCATTTCGATGGGATCAGCGCCTTCCGCGCGCTGCCTACGCTGGGCCTCAGCCAATTGGCGGGCGGCGGCCAAACTGCCGGTAGGATAGCCGCCCAAGCCCATATCACGCCGCCTGCCATCTGCCTTGTATCGAAGAATCCAGGACTTCGCTCCGTTCGGCCCGATGCGCAGATAGAGACCGCGCCCGTCAGGGTACATCCCAGGTTTCTTGAGCCTATCGATGTTGATCGGAACAAGCCTGTCTTTTTGCCGCGCCGCCATGCATGTCTCCATTTTACGGGACGACGCTTGACCCATCCTTTGTCCCATCCTTTTGGGCCGGATTACAGCACACCAAAGCGAACAGTCAAGAACATATAAGCCAATGCTTTAATTGGCTAATCATAGGTTGTGGAATAGCGGCGAATGGCGGCGAATATGGCGGAGGCGGACACCCCCTCCGCCAAAATTAACCACAAGCCATTGGTTTTCCTTGATGTTTCTGGTAGCGCCAACTCCAGCCCCTGCCATAGCCCATAGCCCATAGCCTAAAGCGAGCCTACACCTTGCCCGCCGCTAGGCCGTTCCTCGATGGCGGCCTTGGTGGGGAACGCAGCCGCGAATTCATCGGCTGCTGCGTCGTACCGCTTGGCGAGTTGCGTGGCCGTAGTGAAAACAACCAGCGCTCCCCGGCCTGCCGCAAAAGCAAATTCAGACGAACTGCCCGTCAATGCCTTTATGGAAGACTTGAATAGAGCGTGCGCCTCGGCCATCTCCCGTAGCGGCTGACCGTTTCCCGGGCCCCAGGCGGCAAGACAAGCCGCCTTCGCGATGCGCTGCACCAGCATGCGCTGGCGCCCGGAGACATTGATCCGGTGCTGGACATCGCGCGGCGCCTGCAGGTCCGGAACTGCGCCAATCGCACTGGCTACGGTTAGCGATACCAGGCAGGCCCCGAAGGCCGCTCTGAGAACGGCATACGCGCGCATGCTTCCCACCCTATTTACACGTGCCTACCGGAAACCTGCGCTGTTTTGCACCAGCGAGGCTTAACCGAAGTCAAGTCCCTCGTTGTCCGGCCGCCTAACCTCGGCTTCACCACCGGAGCTGTTTGCCCAGCCGGTGATCGCCCGCAAATGGAGGACTGACCGCCATGGCATCCAAGACCAGCACCTCGCAAACGCGCCGCCGTTTCTTGCAGCTTGCCGGGTTCGGACTCGGATCGGCCGTCATATCGGAGACAGTAATGGCTCAATTCCGCTATCTGGCGCCGGTCAACGTCGANNCCACTCGCGGCCTATCCGAACCGGGATTGGGAGCACATCTACCGCGACATCTATCGGACCGATACACGGTTCACCTTCCTGTGCTGCCCCAACGACACGCACAATTGCCTGCTCAACGCCCACGTGAAGAACAACGTGGTCGTGCGCATCGAACCAACTTATGGCTATTCGAAAGCGCAGGACCTTTACGGCAACAAAGCTTCGGCGCGCTGGGACCCGCGCTGTTGCCAGAAGGGCCTGGTGCTGGCGCGGCGCTTCTATGGTGACAGGCGGGTTAGCGGTGCCTTCTTGAGGAAGGGCTTCAAGGAGTGGGCGGACAAGGGCTTTCCGCGCGATGCCGCCACGGGTGCTGCACCCATGGAGTTGATGCGCCGCGGCTGGGATAGCTGGGTTAAGGTCAGCCACGAGCAGGCCTACGCCTATCACGCCAAGGCGCTGCTCAATATCGCACAGACCTATTCGGGCGAGGAAGGCAAGAAGCGGCTTGCCGCACAAAACTACGATCCAGACATGGTGGCGGCGGTTGGCGGGGCGGGCACGCGCGTCATGAAGTTCCGCGGCGGCATGGCCAAGCAGGGTGCGGTGCGCATCTTCGGCGCGTTCCGCATCGGCAATTCCATGGCGCTGCTCGATCAGTTCGTGCGCAAGGTTCCCGACGATAAGGCGATGGGCTCGGGTTCCTGGGATTCATATTCCTTCCATACGGATTTACCGCCCGGACATCCGATGGTGACGGGCGACCAGACCAACGATTTCGAGCTGTTCGACACAGAGAACGCCAAGGTGATCGTGGTTTGGGGCATGAACTGGATCACGACCCAAATGCCCGACTCGCACTGGCTCACCGAGGCCCGCCTGAAGGGGGCCAAAACCATTGCGATGACGGTCGAGTACTCCGCGACGGCGTCGAAGTGCGATGAGGTTATCGTCATCCGTCCTGGCACCGATCCGGCATTTGCGCTCAGCGTGGCGCAGGCGATGATCGCGCAGAAGCTGGTGAAGGCGCCTTTCGATGGCCAGCTTGGCGTGCGCCAGGTGGATGTCGGCCAGTATCTCAACGCCGGCACGCCGATCGTCACGCTGACCGATCTCGACAATCTCTATGTCGATTTCAGCCTGCCGGAACAGGACCAGGCGCAGCTCGCCATCGGCCAGTCGGTCGAGGTCCGCGTCGACGCCTATCCGACCCAGGTGTTCCAGGCGGTGCTCGCGACCATCGGCGTCTTCTTCGCCACGCTCGCGCTCTA
>PMBZ01000240.1 GCA_003153975.1 Hyphomicrobiales bacterium | reverse complement strand
CGGGGAATGTAAACAGGCCTTAGTCTCTATAGCAGTGGTCGCTCCGCTTGTGCCCAAGGGCACACTGGGATCGTGCTTACTCTTCCGGCTCCACGCCATATCTTCCGTGCAGAGATCCTCCCCTGCAGGCTGGGGTGGCATATAATCGCCCTCTTCTGTCTCCTCGGCATCGCCGGCTTGGTGACTGCAATAGAAATACCCCCTGTTGAAAGCGCGGCTTTCTCGGCTGGCTGCGTGGAGAAGTTGGCCATTGCAAGATGGTCCCTTGCCTCCGCTGCGAGGAGCAGGGGCATCACACTCCGCCCCGGCAAACGTTGCCGGCGGCCGTTCTGGCGACCGGTTCGCCTGTTTTTTTCTTCAGTAGTTTTAGCGAATTCAGCCGATTTGAGAGTGACCGGGTGGTGCTGGAGCGTCTTATCGCCAATGGTCCCCCCCGCAAAAGCTGGCGGCACGTGCGCGCATCGTGCTTTTGTCCGGGCGCGGCGTTGGCACGATGGCCATCGCGCGGGGTTCGCGCCGATCTGCGGGAAGGATGGCCGGGCGCGAAATAAATTTGCCTCCACGCGGGTCTTGCCGATGGCGCCGGGCACACGCGCAGAGCTAGGCAGCAAGCTGCCTGTCTTTTCCTGCGCTGAGCCGCCGAAGTCAGGCACGGGCACTCGCCGCTGCGGCCAGAAGCTTGACCTTTAGCAAATAAACGCCGGTATCCGTTGCCTCGATCTTGATTTTGAGCGTGTTGCACAACGCGGCCAGCGCGGCCGGGAAGTCGCTGGCTGCGACCGGCCGCTTGCCTCTGGCCGCGCACGCTTTCGAATAGGCTGCGTATAGGGCCGCGATCTCCACCCTGCCGCGGCCAGGTGCCAGGATGTCGGCCATCACCTGCGCCACGCTGCCGGCCGGGTTCGGCTGCGAGGCAATTAGACGCGGCTTGGACGCCACCGGGAAGGGCTTGGGCGCTTTTTTTGACGGGAAGCGCTTCGATCAACGGGGCCGCCTTCGCTCCCTCCTCCTCTTCCTTCTCCTTCCGGGCCGCCGCTTTCGGGCTCAAGGCGGCGGGCGCTTGCCGCCTTTCATGTTGTTCGATCACCTCGGATGCCACGAGCGAAATCACAATCAAGAACTCGATCACCATGGCCATGGCGAGGTTCTGATACGTGGAAAGCGTCGCGGCTTTCGTGTCCGGCATGCCGAACAGGCGGGCAAGCGCCGAGCCCTGGCTGTTGGCTTCGAGGACGGGGCCTGCCTTCTCGATCTTCTCCCTGAGCGCCACGATATCGGCATCGAGCTTTGCCGCCCGATCGGTCAACGCCTTGTTCCGCGTCACCGCTTCAAGGCCGGCAAGCGCCTCGCTTTCCGCCGTTTCCTTGTCGCGGCAGCGAGGCCCCCGGTAGGTGCACTCCGCCTCTTTCGCCTGCGTCGCGGGAAACGCATAGTTCCCGCTTGACTATCACCCGCGGCATGAATTGCAAGCGAGTTCGCGCACTTCAATAACCTGGCTCAACATCAGAGCGGAGACCTTTGCAAACCAGGCGCCGGATGCGGGTCGGGACGGGATTTGTGGTGTCTAATTGGCCGCACGTCCGGCTGCCGATCTCAGCGAAGTATGCGCCCTCGATGATGGGTCCGGTTGCGGAGATTCACCCGCCTAGATTTGCTCGATATGAGCATTACCGGTTCGACCCTAGGCAGAAATGGTGAGATATCGGCTTCCGGATTTAGAAGCCGATGTTTGAGAGTTCGCCTTGATCGAGAGCGCGGATTGCTTTGCAACCAATCTCACGCTGCACCTTCACCGTTTGAGGCCGCTTTCGCGATTAGACGCTCGACAAGCTCGATCTCGCGGTCAAGGCGGGTTGCGATCTCGTTCAGGCGGGCGGCGGCGCCGCCATCGCTTGCGCCGAAGAAAAGCTCGCGCACGGCGGCAACGAGGATGTGGGCTTGAGAAAGGAACGTCTTGCTGGCCTTGAGTTCGCGGAGAGTGAGGTTCATGGCTATTCCCCTTTCTCATTTTTGCGCGCGGCGTCAATTTTCTGCGCGAGTAGGCCGATCTCCGCTTCGATCCTCTTCATAATTTTCATGAGCCGGGCGGCCTGGTCGCGGTCGCTTGGGCCAATCAGGACGGCGACATCTTCCGTCGTCTCCTTCGCGAGCTGCATGCGCTTCCAAAGGTCGCGTAATTCACCGCTGTTCATGGTGCTCCTTTCGGGCAAAGCTTCGCCGTTCGCCGAAACTTGTGGATTCCGGCGCGTGTTTAGTCTTGGGTGTGTTGTTACTGACGCCAAATGTTTGCGTTGAACCCAACTACACTTTGGCACGGCGTTGCGTCAAGACCCAAATGTGTGTAGCGAACACACATGCTTTCACCGATTCAATGCAAGATGGCGCGCGCGGCGTTGAGCTGGAGTGTCAAGGATTTGGCCCGGCAGGCGCATATCGCCGCGAATACGGTGGTGCGGTTCGAGAACGAAAAGCACGAAGCGAACCCCTCCACCGTACTCGTAATCAAGCAGGCATTCGAAGCGGCCGGTGTGCTGTTCACCGATGACGGCGGGATCGTGCCGCCGAAGAAGAGCGGCTAAAGCGAGCGGGTCTCGATGAGCGAATTTTATCCGAGCCGCCGTGACGCCCTCGCCGGGCTCTTGGTTTCGATGGCAGCGCCCTATGTGGTGCGGAACTCCGGCTTGCTGATCCCCGTCAGGGATAGGACAGATCCTGTCTGCGAACGAGCTTGACTGGCAGACCATCCTCGGCACGCGGGATTGTAAGAAATACCCGCTTGCCGTCGCCGAAGTGAAGGCGTGGCGCCGCTCCACGAACGAGAGGCTGGACTGCGGCGTCATGGTGAGTTGGACGGGCGAGGGTTGGCCCGGATTCACCGGATGGCCGAGGCAGAGAAGCGCAACAAGGCGATGGGGCTGCTTTAGATGCATCGAATCCAGCCGCCAACATGGCCGGGATACGCGAGGGTGTCAGTGGAGTTCCATCTCCTCGGCGCCCCCGTGCGTTAGCCATTCTTCGGGCGCATCGTAATACAGGCAAACCGCTTGCAGCATTTCCTCATCCGAAGCAGCGTTTCCGAACCGCCCGCTCTCGATTGCTTCGCCGGTCCCGGAGTGTATGCCCATGATCCCGTAGAAGCTCTCGTAGTCGAGGTTCAGCGCCTCCCGGACGAGTTTCAACCTGAAGGCCAATGCCTGGGAGGAAGTGTCATCCAGCAAGACGTTGCCATGCCAGGGCCGTAGGCCGTGGCCGTGCTTGATGCGCCCGTGGTGGCCAAGAATAAGAAACACCTCATCGAGAAAACGGTCCGGCACACTTCCTGGATAGACCGGGTTCCCAAGTCCTGCGGCGGAAACCACAAGCAGCCATTCCCCGGCGAGCTCCTGGCTCGACAAAGGCTCCTGCCGCATAGCCGACCGCTCAAATCCAACGAGCGCGCCCGGATCATGATGCGCGCTCAAGAGCTGTGTTACCAGCGGCGTGAATTCCACC
>PMBZ01000081.1 GCA_003153975.1 Hyphomicrobiales bacterium | reverse complement strand
CGTGCCATGTCCGCATCTTCCCAACCGAACATGGCCATAAGCTCATGTTCACTTGCTCCGGCTTCAACAGCACGAACCGCACCGATCTTGCGCAAGCCATGGCAATTGCATTGCGGCAGGTCTGCTTCCCTGCACCAATGCTTGAAGGCATTTCCGAAGCCTTGAGCGCCTTGTAGAGCCGCCAGATGCGACGGCGGGTTCCGCTCCTTGGCTTGAACGTGCGCCTCGCAGAACGCATCGAGCTTATGGATGAGGCGCTCCGCATGCACCCTGCAAAGCGCGTGCTCCCCGATCCGGAACTGGCCCGCGCCATCGGAGACGATCACCGTGCCGTCCAGGAGGCCTTGCTCCGCAATCGAACCCCACGGCGCAGCTTCCGTTGCGATCTGGACCGGATCGGGCTTGACCTTAAGCTTGGTGAGGCCGGGCCGTTTTAGATAGGCCATGAAGGCTTTTCGGCGCGCTAAATAATGAGTGCTTGGCGTTGCCAAACGATGCCAGTCAATGCCAGACGCCGGATCATTCCCACTCGATGGTTATTTATGAGATTTTTACGGTTAAAATCAATGTGATGCGAAAGTTTCGCTGTTCGATACCATGAAAAATACCATATACAGATGCTTGGGCTAGCGTGGAGCTGCGCGTCCGCGTCTGCCGCCAACAAATAAACCCCCAAAACCGGTGCAGAGATTGCGCGGCTCGAAGGCCATCGCGGCAGAGTGTACGCGCTCGCATCGCTGTTTGCGATGCTCTTATGGCCACTGCGAGAGTGAGCGGCGCATCGCTTGGTAGCGGCTGGGCCAACAAAATCGACGTCCGCCATACCTCCAATTGCGCAATACGGTTCAGCAACCTTTGGTATCAACAAACGGCCTCTTGCGCCAAGGTCAAAATTCCCGCTGTGGCAAAGCTCTGCGGCCTTGGCCCTGGACGAAAATCCGTTCCATCGGGCGCCGCCGAGATGCCGGGAAATCAGGCCCCGGCGCTCGCCGCCGCAGTCAACAGCTTGACCTTCAGCAAATACACGCCGGTATCCGTTACCTCGATCCTGATGTTGAGCGTTTTGCACAACGCGGCCATGGCGGCGGGAAAGTCGCCTGCCGCGACGGACCGCTTGCCTGCCGCCGCACACGCCTTCGAATAAGCCGCGTAGAGGGCCGCGATTTCCACCTTGCCGCGGCCGGGCACAAGGATGCCGGCCATTATCTGCGCCACGTTGCTGATCGGATTGGGCTGCGATGTAGTCAGCCGCTTGGGCGCTGCGGGGGAGGGTTTGGGCAGCTTGGCGGCGGGCACCGCTTCGATCCGCTGGGCAGGTTTGACCACTTCGGTCTCTATATTCCCGTCTTCCTTCCGGGCTGCCGCTACCGGGCCCGCAGCCGCCGGCGCAGGCCGCTTTTCGGGCTGGCCGATCACCTCGGAGGCCACGAGCGAAATCGCAATCAAGAACTCGATCACCACCGCCATGGCGAGGTTCTGATAGGTGGAAAGCGTGGCGGCTTTCGTGTCGGGCAGGCCAAACAAGCGGGCAAGGGCCGAGCCCTGGCTGTTGGCTTCAAGGACGGGGCCTGCCTTCTCGATCTTCTCCCTGAGCGCTGCGATACCGGCATCGAGCTTCGCCGCGTGATCGGTCATCGCCTTATTGTTGGTGACGGCCTCAAGAGCGGCGAGTGCCGTAGCTTCGGCCCGCTCTCTTTCATGCCAAAGCTTGTCCTTCCCCGCAGTCAGCTTTTCCTTTTCGAGGCAGACTTTTCCGCGGATGAGGCACTCGGTATCCGACGCTTGCTTTGCGGCATCGTAGTCCCGGTGGGCGGCATCCTTGTCCAGCGTGGCGGCGTCAGCCTTGGCTTTCGCGGCAGCCACAGCTGCCTCGTCGGCCGGCGTAAATTTCAGCCCTTCCCGCTCGTCTTCGGTGCGCTTCAAGCTGCGCCTCGCGTCCCGCACGATATCGGCAACCCGCATGCGCTCTGCTTGCTGCGCGTTTCCGCGCCCCGCCATCGCTCCGATGCTGTTCGATAGGCTTATCAGCAAGGCAAACACGCTCGCCGCGAAGACCAGCGCGCCAACAAGCTTGGAGTTCGGCCAAGCGCGCACGCCAAGGGCGTGGCCGAACAGCCCGGCCAGCGTGACGGCGCCATAGGTAAACGCCCACATGCCCCCATCGAAATCGTTATCGCTCGTCTTGAACCCGTACCGGGCCGCGATGACAATCACGATGGCTCCGCAGCCAAGGCTGAAAAAACGTGCAAATGTCCGCATGCTCAGCCCCCCTTCGCTCCACGCTTTTCTTCCACGGTCCGTTCCAGCCAATCCGTGATGCTGATGCCGTCGGCCTCGGCAAGCGCTGCGAGCGCCTGCTTGACGTCCGGCCTTACCTTCACGTTGAGCTGTTCGGTGCGGCCCTTGGCCTTGAGTGTGCGGCCATCCACCAGCGAGCGAGCCTTCTTCTCCCGCTGCTTCCGTTCCGCTTTCTTCGGCGAGGCTGCCGGGAAATTACCCATGAGCCTGCGCATGGCGTCGCGCATGGCGTCGGTCTCTTCGGCAGCGGCGTTGCCGTCGTCGGTGATATCAGTCATTGCACGCTCCCTTTCTCTGCTAGATTTTTGACTTCGCCCCAGAGGGCGCCGATTTCCGGCCGCAAATCCTTGTCGAGTTCTGGGCCGGTCCTGCCGATGACCAGCGCTGCGATCCAGGGGCGCCGGTAGCTGATTTGCGTCTTAAGCACCGGCCCAAGACCGGAAAGCGCCGTGAGCGTCTGCTTGGTGAGCGTCTTGTAGCGGCCGTCCACCGCGGACAGGACGAAGGCAAACGGCTTGCGGTGCTGGCGGCACATCCAGGTTACGGTTTGAACCGCGATCACATCGAAGAAGCCCGGACGGACAGGGACGATCACGGCATCCGCGACAGCAACCGCCTGTTCGACCAAATCCATCCCCGTGGGGGGCGAATCGATGAACAGCCACTCGTAGCCCATGGCGGCGATCACGCGCAGATCGCGCTGGATGCTTTCGACGTTCTGAACCAGGAACGGCGATTGCGGCTTCCCCCTCACATGCCACCACTGCGTGAGCGACCCTTGGTCGAAATTCAAATCCATCATTGCAACCTTTGGCGTCTCCTGAGTGGCCCGGACGGCAAGCGCCGATAGGATCGTGCTCTTGCCGGAACCTCCTTTGGTGGACGCAATCGTGATCGTTTTCATGATCGCTTCCCGTTTGTGCGGCCACACGATATACCAGCTAGCAGCTATTCCGTAGCGTACGTATAGCAACTATTTTCAAATGACGCAACTGTTTTAGATAGTAGCTATCCTTGAACCGCACGGGGGGTGTCCAGGCTGGTGTCCAACAAGGTGTCCAGATGACGTACGATAGGTGTCCAATGAGGTGTACGGGCAAGGTGTCCAAGCTTTGGACCCCCCTGGAGGAGGCCGGAGGAGGCGGAGTTGCGGAGCCGCTTCGGGGCATTGCTGGCGCCCTCCGCCTTGCTCGATATAGCTACTATCCATGTCACCGTCTCGCGGTCAATAAATTTAGATAGCAGCTATCGCTACTTTCCGTTTTGAAGTGTCACAGATAGTAGCTATGTTTGTCTTTTGTTTGAGCATGAAACGGATAGCTACTATACGCTATCGCTGCGGCGCCTCGCGCGGCAGCGTTGGTTCCGGTAAGCCTCCCGAAAGCCCAGAGGCAGCGGGGCTAGTCCGCTGGCAAGCGCCGGTGAGCTACCTACTTCTTTAAATGGGAGCTAGCTTCGAGCCTGGCTTTTGGGTTGCTTGCAAGCAGGCCGATACCGCAGACGGGGCATCGCGCTGGGCAGCGTCCAAGCAGTTGTCCAGACTGGAACACGCACATGAACCAGTGAGGGCTTGGGTGCTACCGGCAGAATCCGGGAACTTACGAGAATTCCTGAGAACTTATGAGATTTTATGAGAATTTATGAGACATGCGCACGGTCAGTGCCGTCACCTCTTGCCACTGGAGGCTGCAAAGGCGTCCTCTCCGGCCTTGCGCCAGCGTTCGCGGGCGGCGGTGCCGTCCGGGCCGGATAAGGCTTGGGCCGCCGCCATAAAGACACCCAGCAGCACCGGAGCCGGTTCGTTTGCAAGCCCGGCCTTTACGATGAGGCCACCCAGCTGAATCTTGTTGCGGGTGTCCGCCTTTCTAGCATCCATGCTCAGCTTCCTTTCCGTCCTGTCCGCCTTGTAGAGGCGCATGCGCGCCATCGCTAGCGGCGATTTCGGACCCGTTTCGAAATCGGGCCGCGATAGCGAACAACTCCCGCAACAACTCAGGCTCACTCAGGTTTAATTCCACCAGTCCAGCGCGAACGGCAAGCTTGCCAAAGCGCATAGCTGCTATTTCCTCCATATGCGCGATTTGCGATTTCAGCTCATCAAGCTTTGTAAGCTTCGACGCACGCCTTTCACTAAGAGTTTTTCTAACCAAGGCGATAACTCCTTTTCAAAGTGTCTTGGGAATGTTTTAATGCATTCTTGCACTTGAGAAAAGAGGGCGCGAAGCGCTCCGTGGAAAAATCCGGACCAACCGAAGGAAGGGACGGCGCACTTATACGTCACGTTTCGTGACGTCGCGCTTTGCACAGCATGGCGATATACCACTTGGCAGCGCAGGTAATCTCGCGGGGGGCGGGCCGGAACGCGGTCAACGCCGCCGCGTACCGGCGCGCGGCGCGCATGCAGGATGAGCGCACCGGCGAGACTTTCAGCTATGTCTACAAGCGCGATGTGCTGCACTCGGAAATCACCATTCCGGACGGCGCACCTTCCTGGGCACGAGCCCTTTTGGAACGCCATTCCCTGGAGCCGGTGGCGGCTTCGGAGGAACTCTGGAACCGCGTCGAACTCCACGAAAAGCGGCTGGACGCGCAGCTCGCCCGCGAGATCGAGATCGCACTGCCAGCCGAGCTTTCGCTTGAGGAAAACATTGGGCTCGCGCGGCTGTTCGTAACCGAACAGCTTGCCAGCCGCGGGTTCGCGGCGGACTGGTCCGTTCATCAGGGCGGCAATGGCAATATCCACGCGCATATCCTGCTGACGATCAGGCCGCTGACGGAGCACGGCTTTGGCGCCAAGCGGGAAGCGCTGCGAGATCCAGAGACCGGGGAGGCGCTCCGGGACAAGCGCGGGCGCATTCTCTACGGCTTCGGCAATCCCTGGGGTGGCAAGGCTGACCTTTTGGCGCTCAGGGAACAATGGGCCGATTACGCGAACCTGCACCTGGCGCGGGCCGGGCGCGATGCCCGCATCAATCATCGAAGCCACGAGGCCCGGAGCATCGATGTCACGCCGACAGTGCACAAGGGCGGCGGCGCCAAGGGCATGGAGGAGCGCGGGACACCCGCGGGCCGCGCGGAAGCCTACGAGGAGGCGCGCGCCCAAGGCGCCCGCGAGATCGCGGAGCGGCCGGAGCGGGTGCTGGAGCTGATCACCCACCGGCAGGCCGTGTTCACCCGCAGGGACATCGCTCGCGAAATCAACCGCTATGTGGACGATGGGGCGGCGTTCCAAGCGATCCTAACGCGGGTCATGGCCTCGCCGGAGCTGCGGCAGCTCGCGCCGGAACAAGGCAAGAGCCCTGCGCGCTACTCCACGCGGGCGATGATCCAGGCCGAGCGCGATATGATGGCCGAGGCCCAGCGTTTGGCGCGGGCCAGAACCCACGGCGTCAACCCTGAACACATAGATGCCGCGCTTGACGCGTTCCCGCTTCTGTCGGGCGAGCAAAAGGCTGCGGCGCGGCATGTGACAGAGCCGGGCCGGATCGCGGCTGTAGCAGGCGCCGCAGGCGCCGGTAAGTCCACCATGCTGGCGGCGGCCAAGGCCGTTTGGGAGCGGCAGGGGTTCAGGGTGCAGGGCGCCGCTCTGGCGGGCAAGGCCGCCGACGGCTTGCGGGAGGGTTCACAGATCGAAAGCCGGACCATCGCCTCGCTTGAATGGGCTTGGGCGCAGGGCAAGGACCGGCTTGGCCCGCGCGACGTGCTGGTGATCGATGAGGCGGGCATGATCGGCAGCCGCCAGCTTGGCCGCGTGCTGGCCGAGGCCCGCAAGGCTGGCGCCAAGGTGGTGCTCGTGGGCGATGACAAGCAATTGCAGCCCATCGAGGCTGGCGCGCCGTTCCGCGCCATCGCCGAGCGCACCGGCGTTGCCGAAATCGGCACCATCCGGCGCCAGCGCGAGCAATGGGCGCGGGAAGCCAGCATGGATTTCGCGAAAGGACACGTTCGGGATGGCCTGAGCGCCTATCGGGAGCGCGGGCACGTGCGGTTCGAGGCCAGCCGCGAAGAGGCGAAGGCCGCGATCGCGCGTGACTGGATGGCCGGGAGGAAGGACGGCAAAGACACTATCGTGCTCGCGCACACGCGCGCCGATGTGCGCGACCTGAACGAGGCCATTAGAAAGGCGAGGGCGGAGGCGGACGAGCTTGGCCAGGCGGCCGCTTTCCAAACCGGGCAAGGCAAACGGGAGTTCGCAGCCGGAGACCGGGTTGTTTTCCTGAAAAACGACCGCGAGCTAGGCGTCAAGAACGGCACGCTTGGGCGCGTCGAGGAAGCGGCGGACGGGCGGCTTGGCGTGGTGCTCGACAACGGCGAGCGGCGGACAGTCGAGGCCCACGCCTATGCCGCCGTCGATCACGGCTACGCCGTCACCATCCACAAGGCGCAGGGCGCCACGGTGGACCGGGCCTTTGTGCTGGCGAGCGGCGGTATGGACCGGCATCTGACCTACGTCGCTATGACGCGCCACCGCGAGCAGGTAACGCTCTATGCGGGCCGCGACGATTTCGAGAACCGTGGGGCGATGGCCTGGCGCCTGGCGCGCAAGCGGACCAACGAAACCACGCTCGATTTCGCGGAGCGGCGCGGCATCGACACGCTGCGGGACTGGATCGGCAACGGCCGGGCGCTGTTGAACCGGGTGCAGGCCAGGTTCGAGCAGGCGATTGATCGCCTGGGCGAGCGGCTGGGCCTTGGCGGCCGGAACCTGCGGCAGGAGCTTCAGGAGCGCCGCCAGCAGGCAGCAGAGCCAGCCGTGAGGTGGAAAGCCGCTGTCGAGGCGGAGGCCAAGGCCGTGAGGGCCAAGGCCCAGCGCATCGCGGCCAAGGCAGAAAAGCGAAAGGCCGCGCTCACCAGAAAACTCGATCAGATCGAGCGGACGGCACCCGCCAAGCCCAGCGGCCTTTCCGCTCTATTTCCTGGCGCCAAAGCGCGCTATGAAAAGCAGCTATCCGAGTGGACGAAGGAGCGGAATCGGCTGGTACGGACGCTTGATCGCATGCGCAAGCGCGAGGCCACGGTCCGTGAATTCACCGCGGAGCCCATCGCCGGCTACCGGAGCCGGGGCGAGACGCTGGCCGGGCGGAGAGCGGCGCGGCGGCATCCCGAGCTTGCCAAGGCGATCCAGGCCGGGCAGGAGCAGCAAAAGCAGGAACGGGCGGCTGCGATCCGCAAGCAGTTCGAGAAGCAGCGCGAACGCAACCGCGAACGGGGCGGCCAGGGACGCTAAGCTGGATTTCCTGACTTCTCCAACGGTTGGGCTTCTTCTTCTCTGGTACTCGGCGGCCTTACCAGCACATGACCAATCGCCGGTTAAGGCGGTCTGCGGACTCGGCGCGCCTCAATAGCCACCACCCCGGAGGACAGCGGCTTTCGGATCTTCAAGCGGGCGACCTTGCAAAGCGCCACGGACTAACACTATGGGCCACAAGCAGAACAAACGGCTCGCGATGCATCCCCACGCGTGTAACTGTTCCGCCCCTGCGCACTCGCAGCGTACGCGCTCAAGCCCAAGGGGATGGCGTACCAGAGGACTTGAAGGTTTCAAGTGAGTGCTGGCGCTCTCCGCTGCATCCTGCTCAACATCGGCCGCCAGGCCGATGAGCTTTGCTCGTTCGCGCGCGAGCCTTTCTCCAAGTTTGTCGCGTCAGTTCGCGAACACGGCTCAACCGATCATGACCGATTAGATAGAGACTTTCGGAGCAATGCGGCGTGCGTCACGAAAAGATGCGCAGGCGCTTGAGGATCTGGTCAAACTCGAACAAATAGGGTTCGGCAACTCTTTTGCTCGCAGCGACAATAGTGATGTCATGGGAGAATACGGAAGTGTTATACCAATTGAAGCTGCCATCCAGCACCAGATTGTCGTCGACAACGCAATACTTGCAGTGAAGGGGCGAATAGGGGACGGCAGAGTCGACAACGCCGTAGGCTAGTGCAACCGGAATGCCTGCCTGTTTCAAGCGCCCAACACTGGGCAGCAGCGGCCGCTTGAGCTCTTCCGCAAGAGGGTATGCCTTTGCGGGGCTACCCACTCTGGCGAGATGCCCATTCAGGATGATCCTGGTGTCGACGCCGCGCCGGTGGGCGTGAATGAGCGCATCGATAACGCTATCATTGTACTCGCCCCGCATCTCGTTGATGAGGAAAAGCACCATCTTGATCGAATGCTTGGCGCGGTTGATTTCGGAAACGATGGCATTATGCGGGCGGTAATACTTCCCACCCTGCACCGACTGCCGTCCAAATGTGTACAGTAAGTTGAAACGGCTCGTGGGATCGATGTTGTAGCGCTGAATGACCCCGCCGCGGACACTCTGAAAAATGTTGTCGAACAGACGGCAGACACTACGCGAGCGGAACGTCATGCCCGACTCCCAATTTGCCCACCACCGGCCGAAGGTTATGTTGAAAGAGCCGGCAATGGCGTCCTCCTCGCCAAAAATGATGAACTTGTTGTGCATGTCCGGGGCGACCTCGATGAGAGGGTCTTTAGGCGTGCAAAAAACTCCAAGCAATTCAACTCCTGATCGTTTGAGCCGGACATAATTGTCGCTGTTGGTCAGCGTCATTTTGCGCCAGTCGACGATGCACTCTACGTGGACCCCATTTGCGTGAGCATGAATCAAATGGTTGATGAAATCGGCATCGTCGATACAGTCTACGCAAACCTTGATCGTTTGCTGGCGATCGGGCTGCTCCTGCTGCGCGCGGATTACGGAATCGATCCGGTCGTGAATATATCCCTTGGGATGATAGGGGTGATATGGCTGGCCCTTGGTGAACTTTGGCGTCAGCTGCAACGAATCGAAGTCGCTGTTGCAGTTGTCCGCGTCGCGCTGCAATTCCTCCGCATCCAGCTCGCACGTGCGATAGGTGTTGGGCACTGCCCCGTCGAGCGTGATCTTGCGGTGCAGGCGGTGGTTCTGCCCAAGGCATTTTTCGTCAGCCAGTAAGTATTCATGTTGTGAAGGAATCGACCGGTTATGTAAATGGACGATGAACGAGAAAGTAATCCGCTTCGCGTCTCCCAGCTTGGCCGCCTGCGGATGGATGAAGAAATCCCTGGTGAACCGGGTGTGGCGATTCCACTCGGCCTGGTCTGCGTCGGTATCGACGATGAAGCGTTCGCAGACGCCGCCGGAACGGTGCACATTCACTATGACCTTTAAGTTGAGTTCCACTCCCCACTCCACGGCAAACCGGATGTTTGCCCACCGCAGGTGGAACAATTCTTCAAACTCGTTTTTACGAGGGAAGCTTGTGCCGATTGCCGCGTCGATGGGATGGGCATAGTTTTCAGCAAATGCCATGTCGGCTTCCTTTTCTTACTAACACGCACCGGGCAAGGATGAGAGAACGGAGCGGAACAACTGAAAGTGTCCGATCGATCACCATCCCGGCTCGAACTCCACGCAATAACCGGCATGATCCGAAACACGGCCGTAATCGTCCCCGGTTGTGAACACTTGGTAGGCCGCAACGGCATGCAATCCGCTGTATTTCCGCATAAAGATGAAGTCGATCCGGTCATCCGCCGCCAGCTGGCTGCCTATATCCTGCGGTTGGCTGCGGAAAATTGTTTCGAACGCGTCCGGCGAAGCCGCCGCCAGGTACTGGTCCTCATACTCGCGGCCCTGCACAATCGCCTCATAGGGCTGGGAGCCAGCCTTGATGTTAAAGTCCCCGCACAAGAACGTGGCTGCAAGGTGCTCGCCATGCTTATGGTTTGCCCACCCGCGCAGCCGGTCGAACTGTTCGTAAAAGCCTCCGCTAGGCCAGCTCAGGTGAACCGAGAATATATTCAATATACCGATGTAAGGCACATCGACCTGCACCATCGCGACTTTGCGGGAGTCGATACTACGGACATCACGGCCAGAAGATACGTAGCCTGCGTCAGTCATCAGGAAGCCATATCTACTCAGGACGGCTACGCCTTCACGGTAGCGGTCGAAGCCAATATGCGACCAATCCGTATACAAGTGGTAATGCCAGCGCAGGCGATCGCGAATAAGCTTGGCCGCGTTAGAGTTCCAATTTCCCTGGCCTGCCTCCCAGGGCTCGGCCACTTCCTGCAGGCAAACGATATCGATATCTAGGTCGTTGATGGCCTTGGCAATCTGACTGAGCTTCGCATCCTGATTTTCCTCCTGGTAGCAGTGCAAGTTCAACGTCAGGATCTTCAGCCTGCGGCGGTGCGCTACGTAGTTGCGGCCGAAATTGTTGTCCCAAATCGTCCGGTTCCGCGTTTCGCAAGCGATGGCGTATTCGATGCGAAAGGCATGTCCGGCATCGATTTGGGTAAGCCAGGTGCTCGTGCCGTAAAGAAAAGGTTCTCTAGCGCTGCCGCTTCTGTGGTCCTCTTGAAGCATTGTCAGGAAACAGGGCGCAATATGCGTGCTGCGCCAATTGTCCGCGGTCCAGTGGGTGTATACCCGCCTGGGCCGCAGGGACTGGCGTACGGCAACGGTGACCGGGTAGTAACGCTGCGCCTCGCTTAGTACCGGATTGAAATCGATGTTGAGCAACCGGGCGCTTTGTCCGAGGAGCAGGCCGCAGTTAGCCATAGAAAGGTAGTTGTACGATCCGGCCTTATCCCAGAAGTCCATTCCAAGAACGCGGTAGTGCAACGCAAACTCGACGTCGCCATGCAGTCTAGCGCCTTCGAATGGATCGAGGGTGGCCTGCGCGCGCCAAATCTCCAGGTTATTCCCTGCAGAACTGCGGTGCGTTGCCTGCAGCGTGTGCCAGACCTTGTCATCGCCCGCCCAATGAACCTCTACAAGCTTTTCGAACGCGATGTTTTCAACAAGTATAACAAACACCAGCTCCTGGCAGGCTCGCTGCCTGTGCAGGGTAATGGTGTTTTCCGTCCGAAGAAGTTGGATTGGTTTCATAGGTCAGCGAAGAGGATGCCAGTTGTTTCTGCGAGGCCCGGAATGAGGTAGCAAGCGCACCAGCCCCAGTGCGCTTGCTACCTCACGCCGGCCTCGCCGGCTTCCTCTCGCGGAACTGGCATAGCATTCCATTGGCGAAGGAATGGTAAAGCCCAAGCCCCAAAGCGAATGCGCAAGCTGCGGCTGGATAATACCGAATCCGGTTGATCGCTTCTCTGCCGTCATCGCGAGCGGAGCGAAGCAATCCAGATGCTATGAGGCGCCGGCGCTGCTTCTGGATCGCCGCGGCGGCTTTGCCGCCTCGCGATGACGGTTGCGGAAGCATTCAACCGGATTTCATATATAAGTTCGCGAGAGCATGTCGGTTGCATCTATTGTTCACGGCAACTCTTAGCCTGCCGCCAAAACCTGGATCCGTGCCCTAATGCGGCGAACAATGCCGTCGGAACTGGGCATGGCTGCGCGCCGGAAAACGGTTTAGCGCCAAGGTGAGCAAGTTTTTGGCCTGGTCTTCAGATGATCGTCTGTCGAGCTTGTCACGTCCGCCGTTAGGGAGACGAGGCGAAACAAAAGCGCTGGCCGGGCAGAGGCCTTACGCCGCGCCATGCTGGACTCATCGATAAAGGCACACCTCAAGAATCTCACCCTTCCTATTGGGCGCCCTTCGTGGTCGTCGGGGAGGGCTCGGCGGTCGAATAGTGAAGATATCTGCTATCAGGGTACAGAAACGGTGCGCGGTTATGGCGATGTGCGGTAACGGTCAGGTGGCGTGCCGACTGCCGCCTGCAGCACCCTCGTACAAGCATTTTTGGATGCAGTCATGCAGTCCCCCCATGTTGCTTCCAAACCGGACATATGTTGCTGCTCGGACACATAGGCTGCTCAGGGTCAAAGAACGAACCCGCTCGCGGGAGAGTTTGCTGCTGCCCNNGGCGGGTCAACAACCTCCAGCTCAAGACAGGAGCTTCCATGACCCATAAGGCCATCAGCCCTTTGCGGCAACGCATGATCGAGGACATGTCAGTCCGTAAGTTTTGCGAGAAGGCGAAGCACGATTATGTGCGCCATGTCGAACTATTCGCCGGTTTCCTTGGCCGCTCGCCGGCAACAGCCACTGGCGAAGATTTGCGCCGCTATCAGGTCCACCAGACGGAGAACGGCGTGCAGCCGCCCTCGTTCAATAGCGCGGCGGTGGCGCTGCGCTTTTTCTTCCTGGTCACGCTTGGCCGCCCCGATCTCGCCCACCAGCTCACACGGATCAACTATCCGAGGAAGCTGCCACGGATTTTAAGCCCTGAAGACGTAGCCCGGCTTCTCGAAGCAGCCCCTGGCCCGGGGCTCAAGTACAAGGCCGCGCTCAGTATAGCTTACGGCGCGGGCTTGCGGGCGGCGGAGGTGGTCATGCTGCGCACCGGCGATATCGACAGCAAGCGCATGCTGATCCGCGTCGAGCAAGGCAAGGGCAATAAGGACCGGTATGCGATGCTCTCGCCGCAACTGCTTGAGGTGCTGCGCGCCTGGTGGCAGCAATGCCGCTCGAAAGGCTGGCTGTTTCCGGGCCGCGATCCTATCCTGCCTATGACAACGCGCCAGCTGAACCGGGCTTGCCACATGGCCGCCGATTTCGCGGGACTTGGCACCTGGATCTCGCCGCACACGCTCAGGCATAGCTTTGCGACGCATCTTTTGGAAAGCCATACCGATGTGCGCGTTATTCAAGTGCTTTTCGGTACGGCAACATACTACCCGCGAACAGTCCGCTGAAGCCCGGATCACCTACCGTTTCCATCCGCGGTTTGGCGAAGTGGTGGAGATTAGACGGCGGCTTGAAAGCGGCGGCGTTGAATTCATTGTTATATTCCAACCCGACGGCTCATTTGCCTGCTTGCCCGCGTGGATGACCGATCCGGCAGCAT
>PMBZ01000105.1 GCA_003153975.1 Hyphomicrobiales bacterium | reverse complement strand
GATCTGGTCGGCTCCGGCATCAAGGAGAAGTACATCTTCCAGAAGATGGGCGTGCCTTTCCGGCAGATGCACTCGTGGGACTATTCCGGCCCCTATCACGGCTATGACGGCTTCGCCATCTTCGCCCGCGATATGGACATGGCGATCAACTCGCCCGTCTGGGGACTGGCAAAGGCGCCGTTTTAAGGGAAAAGCAAAAGGATCGAGCGCTGTAACCCCTCACCCCAGCCCTCTCCCAATGGGAGAGGGAGTCCGGGCGTGCCCATCGAGAAGGCGTTCCCTCTCCCATTGGGAGAGGGACAGGGTGAGGGGTTACAGACCCAGGAATTGAGGAATACATCATGACCCAGTGTGCAGACGACGTCTTGGACCACGTCAATCTATTCCGCGGGCCGGAATACACGGAGATGTTCAAGAACAAGAGAGAGAAATTCGAGGACGCGCATGCGGATTCCGAAGTCGAGCGCGTGCGGGAATGGCTGAAGACGCCGGAATATCAGGAGAAGAACTTCGCTCGCGAAGCCGTGGTCATCAACCCGGCGAAGGCCTGCCAGCCGCTGGGCGCTGTGTTCGCGGCCTTGGGCTTCGAGGGCACGCTGCCCTTCGTGCATGGCAGCCAGGGCTGCGTCGCCTACTACCGCAGCCATTTCTCGCGCCACTTCAAGGAGCCGACCTCNNTGGCGGAAGTGATCGGCGACGACCTGAACGCCTTCATTAAGACGGCCAAGGAAAAGGGCTCCGTGCCGGCGGACTTCGATGTCCCCTTCGCGCATACGCCTGCCTTCGTTGGCAGCCACGTTACCGGCTACGACAACACCATGAAGGGCGTGGTCGAGCACTTCTGGGGTGGCAAGGCCGGGACCGCGCCAAAACTTGAACGCCAGCCTAATGGCAAGATCAACATCATTGGCGGCTTCGACGGCTACACGGTCGGCAACCTGCGCGAGATCAAGCGCATCCTCGATCTGATGGGAGTGGAATACACCATCCTGGGCGACAACAGCGACGTGTGGGATACGCCAACCGATGGCGAGTTCCGCATGTACGACGGCGGCACGACGCTTGAGGACGCGGCCAACGCGGTCCATGCCAAGGCCACCATCTCGATGCAGCAATACTGCACCGAAAAGACGCTGCCTTACATCGCGGGCTGGGACCAGGAGACGGTTGCCCTCAATCACCCGGTTGGCGTGGCGGCCACCGACAAGTTCCTGATGGAGGTGTCGCGGATCACCGGCAAGCCGATCCCCGACGCCTTGCGCAAGGAGCGCGGCCGCCTCGTGGACGCCATCGCGGACTCGAATGCGCACATCCATGGCAAAAAGTTCGCGATCTACGGCGATCCCGATTTCTGCCTCGGCATGGCGGCGTTCCTCATGGAGCTTGGCGCCGAGCCCGTCACCGTGCTTGCCACGAATGGCGGCAAGGCCTGGCAGGCGAAGGCCGAGGAGCTTCTTGCCAGCTCGCCCTTCGGCAAGGGCTGCAAGGTTTACGCCGGCAAGGACCTCTGGCACATGCGCTCGCTGCTCTTCACTGAGCCGGTGGATTTCCTGATCGGCAACACCTACGGCAAGTATCTGGAGCGCGACACCGGCACGCCGCTGATCCGGATGGGCTTCCCGATCTTCGACCGGCATCACCACCACCGCTATCCGGTGTGGGGCTATCAGGGCGGCATGAACGTACTCGTGAAGCTGCTCGATAAGATCTTCGACGAGATGGACAAGAGCACCATGGACACCGCGAAGACCGACTACAGCTACGACATCATCCGGTAAGGGGTAAGACCCCCTCACCCCAGCCCTCTCTCCAAGGGGAGAGGGAATAGGTCACGCCCGTTGAGAAGGCATCCCCTCTCCCCTTGGGGAGAGGGACAGGGTGAGGGGGTCTTCATCACCTCGCGCTAGTGCAAAGCAGGAGACGTGAATGAGCACGCTGGCGAACAAAATCCAGGAGGTCTTCAACGAGCCCGGCTGCGCCAAGAACCAGGCCAAGTCCGGGAAGGAGCGCAAGAAGGGGTGCACGAAGCAGCTTCAGCCCGGCGGGGCGGCTGGTGGCTGTGCATTCGACGGGGCCAAGATAGCACTTCAGCCCATTACCGACGCCGCCCATCTCGTGCACGGCCCCATCGCCTGCGAGGGCAGCTCCTGGGATAATCGCAACTCAAGTTCGTCAGGCTCCAAGCTCTACCGGACGAGCTTCACCACCGACCTCAGCGAGAACGACATCATCTTCGGCGGCGAGAAGCGGCTGTACCGTTCCATCCGGGAAATCGTAGAGAAATACGATCCGCCGGCGGTCTTCGTTTACCAGACCTGCGTGCCGGCCATGACCGGCGACGACATCAACGCGGTGTGCAAGAAGGCCGGCGAGAAGTTCGGCAAGCCCTGCATTCCGGTGCAGGCGCCGGGCTTTGTTGGCGCCAAGACGCTTGGCAACAAGCTCGGCGGCGAGGCGCTGCTCGACCACGTCATCGGCACTGAAGAGCCGGACCGCACCACGCCCTACGACATCAACATAATCGGCGAGTACAACGTCGCGGGCGAGCTGTGGCAGGTGAAGCCGCTGCTCGACGAGTTGGGCATTCGCATCCTGGCCTGTATCTCGGGCGACTCCAAATATCATGAGGTGGCCCGCTCGCACCGCGCACGCGCCGCGATGATGGTCTGTTCCCGCGCCATGATTAACGTCGCGCGCAAGATGGAGGAGCGGTACGGCATCCCCTATTTCGAGGGCTCGTTCTACGGCATCGGCGACATGAGCGACAGCCTGCGCCAGATCGCGAAGCTGCTCGTCGAGCGCGGCGCGCCGGACGAACTGATCGCGCGCACCGAAGCCGTGATCGCGCGCGAGGAGGCCCGCGCCTGGCGGCGCATCGCGGCCTATCGCGAGCGGTTTTCCGGCAAGAAGGTTCTGCTTATCACCGGCGGCGTGAAGTCGTGGTCGGTCGTGGCCGCGCTACAGGAAGCCGGCATGGAACTCGTTGGCACGAGCGTCAAGAAGTCCACCAAGGAGGACAAGGAGCGGATCAAGGAGATCATGGGGCAGGACGCGCACATGATCGACGATCTGCCTCCGCGCGAAATGTACCGCATCCTGAAAGAGGCGCGCGCGGACATCATGCTCTCCGGCGGGCGCACGCAGTTCGTGGCGCTCAAGGCCAAGATGCCCTGGCTCGATATCAACCAGGAGCGGCACTACGCCTATGCCGGCTACGAGGGCATGGTGGAGCTGGTCCGCGAGATCGATAAGGCGCTGTCGAACCCGGTCTGGAGCCAAGTGCGCACGCCGGCACCTTGGGATGAGGTGACGTGGGAACAGCGGGCGGATGAGGCGAATGCGGCAGTCGCGGAGTGTGAGGCAAAGGCCCCCTCACCCTGTCCTTCTCCCGCGAGGGGAGAGGGAACGTCCTCTCAACGCGCACAGCCTACCCCCTCTCCCCTGGCGGGAGAGGGCAGGGGTGAGGGGGAGGCCGCTCGCTGTGTCGCTGGCGAGGTAGCGGAGCTACCCATCCTTCCTCTCGAACGGGCAGCGTGAGGGCGCCATGGCAAAGGTCGTAATTTCTAAAAAGGCGTGTACGGTCAATCCGCTGAAGATGAGCCAGCCCATCGGCGCGGCGCTCGCCTTCATGGGTGTGAAGGGCTGCATGCCGCTCCTGCATGGCAGCCAGGGCTGCACCTCCTTCGGGCTCGTGCTGTTCGTCCGCCACTTCCGCGAAGCCATACCGATGCAGACCACGGCCATGAGCGAGGTCGCGACGGTTCTGGGTGGCTTCGAGAACGTCGAGCAGGCGGTAATCACCATCAACAACCGCGCCAAGCCCGCCATGATCGGCATCTGCTCGACCGGCGTCACCGAGGTCAAGGGCGACGATGTGGACGGCTTCATCTCGCTGATCCGGCGGAACCGGCCGGAGCTGGATCACCTGCCGCTGGTGTATGCCTCGACGCCGGACTTCAAGGATGCGTTTCAGGAAGGCTGGGCGAAGGCTGTCACCAAGATGGTCGAGACGCTGGTTGAAACGCCTGCAAAAGGTGCGCGCCGCGATCCTGAACGCGTAAATATCCTGCCTGGCTCGCATCTGACGCCGGGCGACCTGGAAGAGCTGCGCGGCATCGTGGAGGCGTTCGGCCTTGTGCCGTCGTTCCTGCCCGACCTGTCCGGCTCGCTCGACGGGCATATCCCGGACGATTTTACGCCCACGACCATCGGGGGCATAACGGTCCAGGAGATCGCGGGGCTGGGCCGCGCCTCCTGGACCATCGCCATCGGCGAGCAGATGCGCGAGGCAGCCGAGGCGCTGGAGCGGAAGACCGGCGTGCCGTTCCGGCTCTTCGACCGCCTCACCGGGCTGGCGCCGAACGACGCTTTCATCGCGTTCCTCGCGAAGATCGGCGGCAAGCCAGTGCCCAACAAATACCGGCGGCAGAGAAGCCAGCTTCTCGACGCAATGCTCGATGGGCATTTCTCGTTTGGCGGCAAGAAGATCGCCGTGGGTGCCGAGCCCGATCTCCTGTTCGCGGTGTCGAGCTGGCTTTCGGAGATGGGCTGCACCATCGAGGCGGCGGTAACGACCATGCAGTCGCCCATGCTCGAAAAGGTGCCGGCAAACGAGGTACTGATCGGCGATCTCGAAGACCTCGAAAGCAGGGCAGGGGAGTGCGACCTGATCGTGACCCACAGCCATGGCCGGCAGATGTCGGAGCGCCTCGGCATCCCGCTGTTCCGCTACGGACTGCCGATTTTCGACCGCCTCGGCTCGGCGCATCGGGTCTCGGTGGGCTACCGGGGCACGCGCGATCTCATCTTCGAGATCGGCAACATGTTCATGGCGGCGGCGCACGAGCCTAAGCCGGACGATTGGCGGCTTCCACGCGGTGATGTCCATGAAAACGAGGCGGTTACGGCTCATTAGCCCTGACGCGAAAGGAACGGACGATGGAACGGAAAGGGCTGGCAGCATGAAGGTAGCCTTCGCGACCGAGGATCTGAAACATGTGGATGCGCATTTCGGCTGGGCCAAGAACCTCGCGGTCTACGACGTGGCGCCGGAGGGGCACAGGTTCGTGGAGGTCGTCCAGTTCGAGGGCGATCTGAAAGAGGACGGCGACGAGGACAAGCTCGCTCCCAAGATCGAGGCGGTCCGCGACTGCGCCATCCTCTATGTCGCGGCCATCGGCGGCTCGGGTGCGGCGCGCGTCGTCGCCGCGGGCGTTCACCCGGTGAAGGTCTCGAAGCCCGAGGAGATCGCGGAGCTGCTGGATAAGCTCGTGGCGGTGCTCAAGGGCACGCCGCCGC
Organism: Hyphomicrobiales bacterium; assembly: GCA_003153975.1. GTDB lineage: Bacteria > Pseudomonadota > Alphaproteobacteria > Rhizobiales > Rhodomicrobiaceae > Rhodomicrobium. Next base: position 23,230 of record PMBZ01000105.1, on the reverse strand, counting down.
CGTGGCTGCGCAAGGCCATGCTCAAGGGCAAGGAGCGCGTGCTCGATTTCGAAGAGGAGGCCGCCGATGCCTGAAACAGCAGCAATCGAAAAACCCGCGCTCACGGACTCCGTGTTCTTCAAGGAGCTGGTCAAGCAGTGGCGCGCGCAGGACAGCTACGGTGCCTGGGAGAAAAAGAGCGACCTGGACCTGCTGGCGCCCTACATCCAGACCAAGGAGCAGCGCCGCGAAATCCCGATCATGGGCGATCCCGACCCGGAGACGCTGTGGCGGCTGGAGCTGTTTTACAACGCCATCGGCCTCGCGGTCGAGCGCAGCCTCGGCATCATGGTCTCGCCCATGATGAAAATGCACCACGAGGGTTTCGGCCGCATGGTGCTGATCGCGGGCCGGCTCGTGGTGGTCAACAAGCACCTGCGCGACGTGCACCGCTTCGGCTTCGAGAGCTTGGAGAAGCTCGTTGCCGAGGGCGAAAAGCACGTCGGCGACGCCTGCGCCATGATCGGGAAATTCCCGGACGCAGCGAAGTATTAGGGGCGCGGCAATAACCAAGCGAACCACCCCTCACCCTGTCCCTCTCCCAATGGGAGAGGGAACGCCAGAAATACGGACAAACCGATGCGCGACGCAGAAACCCTGAAGGCCGAGATCAAGAAGCTGTCCGCGAAGGCGGTGCAGGCGAAGATGGACTTGCACGACCTTTCCGAGGAGCTGCCGGTGAACTGGCGGGACATTCTGGATGTCGCGAAGCGTACATACGGCGCCTTCGAGATCCTGGAACAGAAGCGCGCCGCGCTGAAACAACTCGAAACCGCATGAAACGAGGGAGCGGATATGGAACCGTTGACGCGTGACGGCAGGAACTGGGCGCCGGAATATCTGATCGCCATCGACCCGGAAAAGTGTATCGGCTGCGGGCGCTGCTTCAAGGTGTGCGGCCGCAAAGTCATGAGCCTCAAGGGCATGACCGAAGACGGCGAACTGGTTGCACTCGAAGGGGACGCCGACGACGACGATGACGATGAGGAATTCGAGCGCAAGATCATGACGATGGGCGACGCGGGCAATTGCATCGGCTGCGGGGCGTGCTCGCGGGTGTGTCCGAGGGCGTGCCAGACGCATTCCTCCGCGCCGCCCGCGCTGGAACTCGCGGCATGAGTTTTGCACCCGGGGAGCGGATATGCCTGGTATGTTGATAGCGAAGCCCCCCCTCACCCCTGTCCCCTCTCCCGCGAGTGGAAAGGGGAACGGCTTTTCAGCGGGCGCGCCCGGACTCCCTCTCCCCTCCGCGGGAGAGGGCTGGGGTGAGGGGGCTTTTTCCGCCGACTTTCAGCCCCTGTCGCCGCAGGACGTATACAGCAACCTCATGGAAGCGCGCGCTCCGGGCTGCGACGGGTTCGATGCGCATGTGGCAGCTTCCATCCTGGCGATTTCCACCGCTGGGGCGCTGGGCCACGCGCAACCGGAGACGGCCGCCGCCGGGCTTTCGGCGCGGCAATTCGGTGCGCTTGTCCGCGAATTCTTCCCCAAGGCCGCGGCGGCACGCCTGTTCGCGCCTGGCGAAACCGTCGAGCGCGCCCCGGAGGAAGACTGCCTTCTTGAGCTGCTCGAACGCTGCACCACCTCGCGCGAGCCGTTCCAGGCGCTGCTCGCGGCCATGATCGCGAGGCGTGCGCAGGCGTCCAATCACCTCTGGCAGGATCTGGGCCTCAATAATCGCGGCGAGCTGTCCCGGCTCATGACGCGGCATTTCAAGCCGCTCGCCGCGCGCAATACCGGCGATATGAAGTGGAAGAAGTTCTTCTACCGGATCATCTGTGCCGATGAGGGCTTCTCGCTCTGCACCGCGCCAAGCTGCGCCGAGTGCGATGACTTCGAGGACTGCTTCGGCGAGGAAACCGGCGAGTCGCTGCTCGCCCGCGCCCGCCGCGCCGCCGGGGCGGGCTGATCCTCACCCTGTGTCCGCGCGAGACGGCACCTGCGGCAGAGGAAGTCAAGCGGACATTCGAGGACAAGGAAAGCGCGCGCTGGCTCAGAGGCGCGCAAAGTGCGGCGGAAGTGCTTGAGGCCGTGAAGCAAATCGTCGTTGTAGGCGACCGGGAGACAGGGGTTGCGGCCTCAGTTCATGGTACCCCTGCGCCACACCTCTCCGCTAGGCGGCTTCGACCTCGCTCAAGAAGCGCTCGATCCTCGATTTCAAATCCCGCGCGGCGCTGTTGACGAGGCTGCTTGCCTTAAGCACCTGCTGGGCCGAGCTTGTGGTATCGCCGGCCGCGGCGGTCACGCCAACGATGTTCTCGGTGACATGGGCCGAGCCGTCCGCCGCCTTGTGGATGTTGCCGCTGATTTCGGATGTGGCGGCCTCCTGCTCCTCCACCGCCGCGGCGATAGAGCCGGCGAAGTCGTTCACCTCGCCAATCTTATCGGCGATATCCCGGATGGATGCCGCCGTCTCGCCTGCCGAGGCCTGAACCTCGGCGATCTTCTCCGATATTGCCACGGTGGCTTTCGCGGTCTGCTGCGCGAGGTTCTTCACCTCCGACGCCACGACCTGGAATCCGCGTCCTGCTTCGCCCGCCCGTGCCGCCTCGATGGACGCGTTCAGGGCAAGCAGGTTTGTCTGGGCCGCGATTTCCCGGATGAGGGTTACGACCTCTCCGATATGCCGGGCAGCCTGAGCCAGCACCGCGACTTTTTCATTGGTCTTGGCGGCGCGCTCGTTGGCGTCGGCGATGTTCCGGGAGGTTCTCATGATCTTCTCGCCGATCTCGCCGATCGACCTCGCGACCTCCTCCGTGGCCGCTGCAACGGAGAGAACGTTGCCGGAAGCCTCCTCCGAGAACGTCACCGCCGAGCGGGCCTTCCCGGAAGCCCCAGAGGCAATTTCGTTCAAATGAGCGGCGGTATCCGCCAACTCCCCGGCATTGGCCACAAGCTGCGCCAGCGCATTTTCCGCGCCGGAGCGGAACCCGGTGACGAGATCCTCCACATGCCCGTGCCGGATCTGGCCCTTCTCGCGCTCGCGCTCCCGCTCCTGTTCGAGTGCGGCGCGCGCAATCGCATTGGTGCGGAACACCTCCACTGCCTGGCCCATGTCTCCCATCTCGTCGCCGCGCGCCGAGACGGGGTTCGGCGGGACCGACAAATCCCCATCCGCAAGCCTGCGCATGTCGCGGGCGAGGCTGGTAATGGGATGAACGACCCTTTGCATGAAGGCATAGGCCATCGCTCCGAGCAGGAGCAGCGCCACAAGCGTCACCGAGCCGATCCGCCTCAGATTGCTGTTCAGCGCCTCCTGGAACTGGCGGCGATCGACACCGAAAACCGCCACGGCCACGGCATTGCCCGCGAAGTCGCGGACCGGCGCGTAGCGGAGGGCCAGCGCATTGCCCCCGGCGGTTACGGAGGGCTCGGACTGGGCCTCATGGGCGGCCGCGGCGAGGGTCGCGGGCGTTGGCGTGAAGCCTTGCGGAAAAGTCGACCCAAGTATGTCGAAGCGCCCGTCACGGGCTAGGTAGATGGCGATATCCGTTTGCGTGGCGGCGGCGAGCTTTCCGATTACGGCATCGCCGAATGCCGCGCCGTACTCGAACGTACCGATATGGCTGCCATCCTTGGACATGGGCACCACCGCGCGGAAGCCAAGGCCGCCCTGGCCGGTTTCAATGCCCCGCACCGGCCGATGCGTCAGGTTGGCGGCAACCACCGTCTTGCGGGTTGCCGTTAAATCGTCGCCGAATTTATCGGGTTTGTGCAGGCGCAGGAACGACGTTCCGGAAGGCAGGTGGAAATGGGCCTGCTCTATGCCGTGGGCGTCCTTAAGCTCCTTGAAGGACGCCGAAAGGCGCTCAAGCAGCTTGGCACGGTCTTGCGCGGCGAATGCTTCGATAACATCGGGGTCGCGGGCGACGATCTCGGCCATCGAGAATGCCCTGAAGGCCTCCTGCTCCATGCCTGAGCGGAACGATGCTTCAACCGCATTGAGGCGCTGGGTAAGAGCGGCGCCGGCCAGCTCGTTGGCCTTCATGAGCGAAATCGACGCCACAGCCAAGATCAGCAAACCGAGGAACGCGCAGCCGGCTACAAAGAGGGATTTTAGCGTCCTGAACATCCTACTCACCGGGCTATCCTTCCGGAGCATAGGCCGGCCCGTTCAACGGCGAATTAATTGGCTGGCAAAAACTTGGCTAGATTGCGCCGGGTGCCGGGCGGGCGAAAGCCCGGCATGGTAAGTTCCGGACTTATGAAGGATCTTCTGGGGCGAGCCCGGCGCTGCCGCCCAACAGCAATTCCAGCAGCACCGTCAGATCGCCGTTCACGTTGGCGAGCCCGTGGTGGTGCAACTGCTCAAGGCCGATGAGCGCACCGAAAAGAATGCCGGCAAAAGCCGCAACGCGCTCCGTTGGAATGCCGCATGCGGCGAACAGAGATTTCACAAACTCTAGCCGCTGACGGTCGACGGTTTTCAGTGTGCCGGCGGCATCCGCGTCGTAGCGCGCCCAGTCGCGGATCGCGGCCTCCACCAGTTTCCCCCCGTACGGATCGGACCTGCTGCCGGCCGCGATTTTCACCAGGCACCGCAATTGCTCACGGGGATCGGCGCCGGCCTCGCTCACCTCGCCGATGACATTCGCCGTCGCGATCTCCGCCCAGTGACGCAGCATCGCGCGCTTGAACGCCGGACCATCGGTGAAATGCCAGTAGAACGATCCCTTGCTGACACCAAGCTCCCTGGCGATGGCTTCAACTCTCAGGGCGCTGGGGCCGCCCGCGGTCAAGGCGCGGAATCCCGCGGCGATCCAGTCGACCGGGGTCAGTGTGCCGGAATGTCTCATGCCGCGACCATACGCCAGCGTATTGACGAGTTCAATCCCGCAGCGTACATACGGTACCGTATGGTGAAGTTCATGCCGCCATCGGATGCGCGATGCGGTATTTTACGGGGGGTCGTGATGAACAAATGGATTCTGGCCGCGGGAACTCTGTCAGCGCTCACCTTGGCCGTTCATGTTTTCGCGGGCGGCCCCGATGTGCACAATCCGATGCTGGCGCTCGCCGGCGCGTTTCCCGATGTCCTGAAAACCTTCATATCGGTGATGTGGCACGCCGTTACCGTAATTCTGGCAATCGATAGCGTGGCATTGCTCCTGGCAACGCGCTATTCCCGGCCACAAAAGGCGCTGGTGTGGCTTGTCTGCTGCCAATACGTGGCCTTCGCGGCGCTCTTTGTTTTCTACGGCGCTTTCCATTTGGGTTCCCTCCTCCTCATGCCGCAATGGATCGTCTTTCTGCTGATTTCCGGGCTCGCAATCGCCGGATTGCGCGCTTCTCCTGAAAGGCCACAGCCTTGAGCCGTGGTTAAACTGAGAGCCTGAATAAGCTCAAGCGAGAAGCCCGGTCTTATGGCGCAAACGCCAGAAGGGCCTTTAGGTGAGGGCGCGGGCGGTTTGGGCCGCTTCCTTTTCTAAGTTTATTTACGAATCCGGAACTGGGCGGTATATCTATGGTGCCAATTTTTCTAGGATTTTTTCATGCGTCAGCGGTTTGCCAAGCACTGGGAAATATTTACCGCGATATTCGGGCAGAGGCGGCTTAAGTGGGTCGGCGGAGTATGGGTTGTCCTGGGCGTTTACGATCTGGCGCTTTCTCAATTCATCCCAAAATATTTGGCGGAGAAATGGCCAAAAGCTTACGAGGTCATTTCTATGACCTATGGATGGCTACCATGGTGGGCATGGGGATGGATCGGAACGGCACTGGTTGCGGTTGCGGCATTTGAATATGCGGTCAGGTTGCATTCACGGATGGCAGCCAACTGGCCCAATATGGTTAGTTCTGCACATGACCAGAAAGAAGTGTGTGCCCATTCAACAGACTTGCTGCATTACCTATACCAAGTGGAAGCGCTTATACAAGAAAATATCTCCAGCGAAAGCGAACTTCTGGCAACAAATAAATTATTCATTGAATTGAAGACGCAGGTCATTGAGTTTATCAAGAAGAATATATCCCTACAACGAGCTTATGATTTGTCCCACCCAGGGCTCTCTGTCGTTGTCTGGAACACAGCAGCATTTAACGAGCGGCATAATACCTTGCTGCACGATATGAATGTTTTTCAAACAGCGTTGGCCGCCATTCAGCGTAGTCAGGCAGATCTGGAAGCAGCCAGAAACGGAACGCGAGACTAAATATCCTCCAATCTAAAACCTTCCATCTCTAACGCCGCCAGCGTTGCCAGTAGGAAGGTAGCGGCGAACGTCCCCCGTGGGCGTGAATTAAGCTAAGTTCTTCTGGCGTTTGCGCCATAAGACCGGAGAAGCCTTTCCTTTGATAACGCGAAGAAAATCTACAAGCGCCACGACGCAGTCGCGGAAGAGGCCTATCTCCGCGCTTCCGTATCCTCGCCTGCCTCCCAGCCCTCCCATACGGCGTCGAGCGTGCTGTGCGTCCCGTCGATTGAGGAAGAAAAAGGGCCGCGTATTGCGGGGAGTAGGAGACTGCAGTAATGTAGTATCGTAGGATCATTTCCTTCGAGGTGTTTCGATGACGATCACCACTATGTCCAGCCGCGAGTTCAACCAGGATGCAAGCCGTGCCAAACGGGCGGCCGACGAAGGGCCGGTCATCATCACGGACCGGGGCCAGCCGGCCTACGTCCTTTTGCGCCACGATGCCTATCGCCGCCTGACCGAAGGCAGCCCCACCATTCGCCAGCTCCTTGCCGAGCCCGGCGCCGGGGATATCGAATTTGACCCGCCGCGTCTGGGCGGGGGCCTTTTCCGCCCGGCAGACCTATCCTGATGTGGCTGCTCGATACGAACGTCCTGTCCGAGCTGCGACGCCAGAACCGCGCCGATCCCAAGGTTGCCGCCTGGTCGGACGCGCTACATCCGGAGGAATTATTTCTGTCCGCGATCACAATCCTTGAGATCGAGGCCGGCGCACTAAGGATCGAGCGGCGGGACAAGACGCAGGGCGCGATCTTGCGGGCCTGGATCGATCACAGGGTTCTGCCAGCATTCGCTGGACGGATTTTGCCCATCGACACGGCGGTGGCGCTGCGATGCGCGAGACTGCATGTGCCCAATCCCCGCTCGGAGCGGGATGCGCTGATTGCTGCGACCGCGCTTGTGCACCGGCTCAAGGTCGCAACACGCAACGTCGCGGATTTCGAACCGATGGAGGTCGAGCTATTCAATCCGTGGCAGGGGTAAGTGCCCCTGCCCGCCGGGCTAGCCGGCAAGTTCCGGTAGCGCGGGTGCGAAACCGGAAACCTCGCGGGCTTTCGCCACGGCGGTGGGCAGGACTTCGAGAACGCGCGCGATGTCCGCTTCCGTATTCTCATCGCTGAGCGAGAAGCGGATGGCGCCGAGGGCGGCGGTATACGGCACCTTCATGGCGCGCAGCACGTGGCTCGGCTCGACCGAGCCCGCCGCACACGCCGAGCCCGAGGAGGCGGCGATGCCGGCCTTGTTCAGCTCGCCGAGGATCGCCTCGCCCAGCGCCGCGTCGAACACGATGCAGGCGGTGTTGGGCAGCCGGTTCGCGGCATCGCCCGCCACGAAAGAGCCGCCGATGCGCGTGAGCACGCCCGCTTCCAGGCGGTCGCGCAGCGTCCTCACGCGCCCGGCCTGGCTGGAGGGGCGAGCCAGGCTCAGTTCCGCGGCCTTGCCAAGCCCCACGATGCCGGGCACGTTTTCGGTGCCCGCGCGCCGCCCGCGCTCCTGCTTGCCGCCACGGATGAGGGGCGCGAAGCGTACGCCCTTGCGGACGTAGAGCGCGCCGATACCCTTGGGTCCGTGCAGCTTGTGCGCGGAGAGAGAGAGCATATCGATGGCGGTGGCCTGCACGTCCAGGGCCACGCGGCCCACGGCTTGCACGGCGTCGGTGTGGAACAGCGCGCCGGCCTCGCGCGCCAGCGCCGCCAGCTCCGCCACGGGGAAAATCGTGCCGGTTTCGTTGTTCGCCCACATGATGGAGGCGATGGCGGTTTTGGGGCTAAGCGCGGCGCGGTAGGCGTCCATGTCGAGCCGGCCCTTGCCATCCACCGGGATGGTGCGGACCGCGACACCGCGCTGCTTGGCGAGAAATTGCACCAGCGCCAGCACCGCATGGTGCTCGACCGCCGAGACGATGACCTCGTTGCGTTCCGCCCGCGCATCGAGTGCGGAGAGGATCGCGGCGTTGTCCGATTCCGTGCCGCCGGATGTAAAGATAATCTCGTGGGCGTGTTCCGCGCCAACGAGTGCTCTCACCTGCTCGCGCGCGGCCCTTACCGCCTCGGCCGCCGGCGTCCCGAACCCATGCTGCGACGACGCGTTGCCGAAATGCTCCGTGAAATAGGGGAGCATGGCGGCCAGCACCTCGGGCGCCATCCGCGTTGCCGCATTATTGTCGAGGTAGACCGGCTGCATGGCGCGGCCTCAAGCGCCCGGCACGGGCAGGACGCGCACCGGAAAGCCGAGCTTCTCCACGAGCTTGGCCTGGATGCCGTGCACTGTCATGAAGGCGAGCTGGCAGCCGGCACATGCGCCGGACATTCTGACCTTCACAAGGTTGCCCTCGACGCTCACCAGGTGGCAATCGCCGCCGTCGCGTTGCAGCCTCGGGCGGATCTCGTCGATGGCGTTCGCTATCCGCCTGAAGCGCGCGTCCCCGGCCGTTTCGGCCTCAAGCTCCGGCGCCGTAGCCTCGAATTGTTCCGTGAAATCCAGCATGTCCGCCCCCTTAGCCGAAAGACTTGCCGCAGGAGCAGCTCGACTTGGCCTGCGGATTGTCGAAGGTAAAGCCCGAATTCTGCAAGCCGATCACGAAATCGACCGTGGTGCCCCAGAGCAGCGGCAGGCTCGCGCGGTCCACGAACACCTTCACATCGCCGCTCTCGATCACCTCGTCTTCCGGCTCGGGTGCGGCGGCCAGGCCCATCATGTATTTAAAGCCGGCGCAGCCCCCGCTATCGACCGCGATACGCAGGCCTTCGAGCGGCGCGCCCGCGCCCGCGCCCGCAATCGCGGAGCGGATGGCGTTCTGGGCGCTTTCGGTGAGGTGGATCATGGCTGGGACATCCCCGTTGCTGTGAGCTTTGCCCCTTCCACAGCAACTCCCGTGCCATCGCAGCAAGATGCCGAAATACATGATGTTTTCCGCCACCGCGAGAGCGATTGTCGGTTTTCTTACACGCCATGTCTCACAATCGCCGCGACGAAGCAGGAGACAGGGCGCACCGTAAATGGCTCTATTTGAGGGGGACGCCATGACGCTCAGGCTCAAGGCCAAGGATATCGAATTCATCTATGACGATCTCGACACCAACGCTCTCAACTTCATTTTGCGAGACGGCGGACACCCGGGCTATTTCTGCTTCCAGGCCGGCGTATTTCTTGAGGAGGATGAGCAGCTCAACGAGCCGTACATCGAATGGAACGGACAGGAGAATGCACGCTCTGGCGGCATCGAGCAAATCACCTTCCTGCCCGGCAGCATCCAGATCCAGTTCCCGGCGGACCGGCCCTACCTCGGCAAGTACGGGGCTGTGGAAATCGTGCCGCCCGCAGAGGTCACGCGCGAGATTGTGGACTTCTTCAACAATTACCTCTACCTCGGCGAGCTGACGCGATACGCTCCGGATTTCGATCTGGCTAAGATCTGCCCGCCCGTGGCGGCGCGGGACCATTTATAGGCCACAGCGGCGCGCGGGAAGGAGCACATCATGGACCGGACGCTGGCCGCGAGTACCGCCGCCGTCATTCTGACAGGCTTGATCCTGTTTCAAATCCTGCTCGCGCTGGGCTACCCGCTGGGGGACGCCGCCTGGGGCGGGTATTATACCGTCCTGCCAGCGAGTCTCCGGATCGCGAGCTTGCTATCCGCCTGCCTCTATGCCGCAATCATTGCGATCGCGCTTACCAGCGCCGGCTTTGTGCGGGCGCCATTCGCGCCGGGATTCGTCCGCATAATCCTCTGGGCGCTGACTGCCCTGTTCTTTCTCGGCACGCTTATGAATTTGGCGTCGCAAAGCATTTGGGAGCGCGTAATCTGGGCGCCCCTGGCATTTGCGCTGGCGGCATGCTGCTACATCCTCGTACGGCGCCCGCCACGCCCATAGCAGTGCCGCCGTTGATGCCGGAACCTTGTTTCCCCTATGCGGGGTGAGGGGTTGCGAGGCCACCTCATTGTATTCAACTTGAAGAAGCGGCGCGGATCGCGGAAACGGGGCCAAAGTGAGTTAACATGCGGTTTCCGCCGGCATCGCCGCCAGGCCGCGTGTTTCGCCATCCATGCGGCGCCGCCTGCCAGGAAACCGCCCGCAAACCGTCCAAAAACCGCGCCAAAGTGCCGCCAGCCTCAACCGCAGGGCGGTATCCACATGCAGATTCAGCCCCTATAAGATCCGTGTACTTTTGAATTGACGCTAAGCATGGGCCGGGCTTGTATAGGCGCCCAATTTACATAGAGAGAGCCGCGATGAGTGAAAAGCGCCGGTACTTCCAGGTTTGTCCCCGTCCAGCCGCGGAACATAGTGCCGGTTCGCTCGTGGCCTTCAGCCTTATTCTGCTCCTGGGCTTTGCGCTCTTTTCCGCGCGGCCGGCATTTGCCGATAGCGCGCACGCTTTCAGCCTCGGCCGTCCACCCTTGAAGATCACGGTCATGGTGGGGCCGCGGAACGACTTCTGCTATTCCGACCATATCGATGCCATAGAAAAGCTCGCGAGGAGCGAGCGGGACCGCATCAACAAGTCCGGCGGGATTGGCGGCCGTCCGGTCGAGGTGCAGATCCGCGACGACGAGGGCGACCCAAGGCGCACGGTCACGAACGTCAGCGACGCGCTTGCCGATCCGAACACCATCGCGCTGATCGGACTGCAAAGCTCGGACCGCGCGGGCCAGGTTTTCAAGCAGCTTGGACCCAGGCTGGCCGAGAGCGGCATTCCTTGGATTTCCAGCATTTCCGTGACCAGCCTGTTCGCGGGCTATCCGAACGTCTTCACGATGCAGGGCTCGCAGGAGGAGGAAAGCATCCCCGTCATTGCCGAATTCGTGAAGGAAAAGGGTTTCACGCGCCCGGCCTTCATCGGGTTCAAGGGATCAAGCTACACGGAGGCGATGATGAAGGGCCTGGAAGGCGCCCGGGGCTTTCCAGGCTTCGCCGAAAAACGCCTGCTGGCACTTCCTGGCGCCGACGCCAAGGCGAGGATGACCGCGCCCGTCGATCCCGCCGAAATCGCCAGCACGGTGGAGGAGATCAAGTGGAAAAATCCGGACTTCATCTTTTTGAGCGTCGGCGGCTGGCGCGTGCCGGCCTTCCTCAAGGAGATGGAGCGGGCAGGGATCAACGTTCCGGTCTTCATATCGGGGCGGCTTGAGGATATCTTTAGCGATGGCTCGGTGTCCTATGGAGGCGATGCCTACCAGATCGCAAGGGACGAACTGCCCAACCTGTACAACAACCGCCTTCGTGAGCGCCTTTTCCGTGAGCGCCCCGAGGATTGGGTGTTCAACGGCGCTCGCAACCCGCATGCGTTCGAGCGGGCCGAAAACGGCTGCGAGGAGCGGCACGCCAAGGCCCAGCTTGAGCTTCTGTCGCGTTCGAACCTCCGGGCCATCGGCTTGGGGCTCGAATTCCGGGATATGATTGCCATGATCGCCCAGATCGCGGGCAGCCAAAAACGGGCGCTGAGCCCCGACGACATCGGGAGTATTCGCAAGGCGGTCGTGAAGGGCATCTCCGCGAACTTCGCGGCGGGCAAAGGGGTATTTAAAGGAGCGCTGGAAGACTGGTCGTTCAGGCCGGCGTCGCGGACGGCGGTCAGGACGCCCTTCATCCTGTCGCGTCCCAAAGGTCTGAACAAGCAACAGCTGGCACCTGTGCAATACGTTCCGCTGCATGACGAAAAGTTCCGCAGGATACCCACCGTCTATCTTGAGGTGGATATGACCCGCCTCTACCGGGTCGACGACACAGAGAAGAGCTTTGCCGCGGATTTCTACCTGTCGATGAGCGACGAGAACAGTCCGAGCCTGGATCAGATCGAGTTCGCAAACGCCGTTCTCGACCACAAGACCGGGGCTAGGCAGGTCACGATCCGGCCTCTTCACGAGGGCGGGCAGAGCGACACCTACCCTGCTCATATGAAAATCTACCAGGTGTCCGGCAAGTTCATGCTGGACCCGGTTTACAGGAACTATCCCTTCGACGCTCAGCGCTTCGCCATCGACCTTAGGCCCAAGCAGGGGGAGTTTCCCTTCATCGTGCAGCCCATGCACAAGGAACTGCGCGACAAGGTGTTCGAGATTGAGGGCTGGGATACGAAGGATTCCTTTGTCAGCTATGACCGCGAGTCGATTTCTGTCTTCGATACCAAGAAGCTTGAGCCCTATGTTGTGCCGTTCTACAAGAACAGCTTCGTCTGGGTCGCGAAACGGAACGCGTCCGACTTTTATTTGCGGGTCGTTGTGCCGTTGTTGTTCATCGCGATTGCCGCGTATTTCTCGATCTTTATCCCGCTCGCGCACTTCGAATCCATCGTAACAATTCAGGTTACGGCACTCTTGTCAGCAGTGGCGCTATATATAACCACGCCGAAAGTCGATTCCGATGTGTCGACGATTTCTGACAAGATGTTCCTGTTCAACTATTGGATATTCAGCTTGATGATCGCTATATCCATCTTGCGGATCAACAAGTTTGTTGGGCAGAGGTTGCATCTCAAGCACGTACTTGGCGGCGTGCACGTCTTTGGAATTCCGTTTGTGCTTCTGCTGATGTTTTTCTACGTCCTTGGCGCGGGTGCCGCCACAAGCCAGTCTGAGGTGAACTTCTGGCCCGCCATGTTCGACGGCGCCGCGCGGTTCTTCGGCAGCTTGGTGTAGCGCCGCGCGAAAGCCGGGGCATGGGGGTTGGCGCCACTTTGCGGGTGGAACCGCAGCGCTGGATAGTGCCTTGAACTAAACGAATCTCCCCTCATCCTGTCCTTCTCCCCATGGGAGAAGGGACGCCTTCTCAACGGGCACAGCCGGACTCCCTCTCCCATGCAAGGGTTGGGGTGAGGGGAGCGAGCTTCGAGAATGCTGGAACTTGGCATCCGGCAGCGTTTAAGCTGGCGGGCATGCGCGGCGGCGTGGTTCGCTCAGCGCGGTCGATTCTCATCCCCCACCTCGAAAACCTGCTTCGCCATCTGGTTGAGGGCTTCGGCGGCCTTCGCGTTGGCCGTGAAACCGGCCTTGGCGGTGGCGATGTTGAGCAGCTCGTTCAGCACATTAACGTTTGGCACGGCCACCAGCCCTTGGGCGTTGGCGTACGGTGACCACGGCTGGTATTCCGGCACGAAGGAGGGCTCGGCGTTTGTCAGCGCGGCGGACGTTGCGCCGGTTGCGCCATCGGAAGTTTGCTGGACCAGCAGAATCTCGAAGGCCTGGGGGGTGGCGGATGTATAGCCTCCGGCGGGAAGCGCGCCGGTAGCGGCCATGATCGCGATGTTGCTGGACGAGGCGCCGAGCCTTAAGGTGGCGGCCTGTATTCCAGAGAGTGGTACACTCGTTTCCAACATGCCAGCCTCCCAGGGGCACCGAGAATACCCCGGCACCTTGGAACAGGCCGTAAACGCTGGCGTTAGAATTTGAGCGTTGGGGCGGTTTTCAACCGGAAACGCGCCCAAGAGCCTGAATCAGGTCGGCGTGGATGTCCTCGTAGTCCTCAAGACCCACGGACAGGCGGACCAGCCCATCGGTGAAGCCATGCTGGGCGCGCTCCTCTGGAGTGTAGGTGGCGTGGGTCATCGAGGCTGGGTGCTGGACCAGCGTCTCGGCGTCGCCGAGGCTCACCGCAAGGGTGGCAAGCTCGACCGCATTCATGAAGGCCCGGCCGGCGGGCAGGCCCCCTTTCAGCTCCATCCCGATCATGCCGCCAAAGCCGCGCATCTGCCGCGCCGCCAGCTCCTTCTGCGGATGGCTATCGAGGCCTGGGTAAAAGACGCTTTCCACGGCTGGATGCGCCTCCAGATCGCGGGCGAGCTTGAGCGCCGTCTCGCAATGGCGGTCCATCCTGAGGCTCAGCGTCTTGAGGCCGCGCAGGATCAGGAACGCATCCATGGCGGAGATGCAGGCGCCGTTCAGCTCCTTGATGCCGGTGAAGCGGAACTGGTCGATCAACTCCTTGCGGGCCACGATGGCGCCGGCCAGAAGATCGCCGTGGCCACCCAGATATTTCGTGGCCGAATGCAGCACGATATCGGCGCCAAGTGCGATGGGCCTTTGCAGATACGGCGTGCAATAGGTGTTGTCCACGGCGAGGAGAACGCCCGCCTTCCGGCAGATGTCCGCTGTTGCCTCGATGTCGATCACCCGCATGTTGGGGTTGGATGGCGTCTCGGTGAACACCAGCCGGGTCTGCGGGCAAAGCGCGGCCCTAAGCTCTTCCGGCCTGGTCAGGTCGGCGAAGCGCGTGACGATGCCGAAGCGCTCAAGCTGGTGCTGGAGGAGCGCGAAGGTGCATCCGTAGAGCGTCTTGTCGGCGACGATCGCGTCGCCGGCCTTGAGCAGCGTCCAGATCACCGCCGTGATGGCGCCCATGCCCGACGATGAGGCAAGCGCTGCCTCGCCTTCTTCCAGGGCCGCAAGGCGGCTCTCCAGCACGGTGGCCGTGGGATTGCCGACGCGGCTATAGATGTAGCCCGGTTCCGTGCCGGCAAAGCGCGCGGCCCCGGTCTCCACGCTGTCGAAGGCGAAAGTCGAGGTCAGGAACACGGGCGGATTGAGCGCGCCGTGATAGTCCTGGGGATCGTAGCCTTCGTGTATGGCGCGCGTTGAAAAGCCCCGTGGGCGCTTCTGGTTCTGCAACTGCCGTTCCCTCCCGAATGGAAATAGGCAAATCCGGTTGACCGCTTTGCTGGGCGCGGGTCAGCCGGAAATGCCAGAGGCATTATCCAGAATCCCTTCATACGCCATCGCCCGTAACGATCCCGTATACGGCGCACGCACCGTTGCGGGTTCAGGGGCGCCAGGCCGGATTTGCGCCAATCCAGGAATTTATGCCAAAAAGCGTTTGCAGTGGTGGCAAAGTGTTCATGCTGGATGGGCGATTTTGGCACGTTCGATGGATTGAGGGGGGACGAGCGGTGGTTCCTGCCAAACTGGAGCTGGACGCGATCGATTTGAAGATCCTCGCGGAATTGCAGGCGGATGCGCGCATCCCGAACATTACGCTGGCCGGGCGCGTGGGCCTTTCGCCCTCGCCGTGCTCCCGCCGCGTGAAGCTTCTCGAAGAGGCCGGCGTGATCGAAGGCTACCGGGCTATCGTCAGCCGGAAGGCGGCGGGCCTTGGGCTGACGGTCTTCGCGGGCATCCGCGTGGAGCGCCATTCGCTTGAGAATGCGGATGCCTTCGTCGAGGCCATCCTCGCCATGCCGGAGGTGGTTGCCTGCCACTTGGTGTCAGGCGACGCGGATTTTCTGATCGAGGCAGTGGTGCCGGATATGGCGGTTTACGAGGCCACGGTGCTCCGCCGCCTGCTGGCGCTGCCGGCCCTTCGCGACATCAGGTCCAGCTTCGCCATGCGCAGCTTCCGGGCCGGCGGGCCGCTGCCGGTAAAAAAGCCCGGGGCGCGGTGAGGGCGCCCCGGGCCATGGGGGAATTACAGAGCGGTGCGGGCAGGTTTACTGCTTGCCCGGCCCCCTGAAGTTGGTATGGCGGGTTGTCTCGGTTCCGTCGGCGGTGTCGTGGACGATGAAGGCGATGTTGGCGGTGGAAGGCATCTGTGCTGCCTCCTCGCCAGGTACGGTCACATAGACCTTCACCGCGCGCACGTCGTCGGACTTGACCGCCACGGGGGGCTCGCCGGCCTCAATGCCCACATAAGAGAGGCTCGCGTCCTTGAGGCCGGTGACGGAGATGGCGAACTTGTGCTCCCCGTGCTTCTTGTTGAGGATACGCACCGTATAGCCGTTGCGGATGCCGCCGCCGCTCACCTCGACGAACAGGGGATTGCGGTCGGGAACGACGTTCACCTCAAGCACAGCCTTGGTCAGCAGGCCGTACAGCATCACCGAAGCCACCAGCGTGAAAATGGCGGCGTAAAGCATGGTGCGGGGCCGGATCAGCCGGTAAGGAACGCGGTCGCCATGCGACTCGGCTTTAAGGTTGGTGAAGCTGTCGTAGGCGATGAGCTTCCTGGGCCGTCCGATCTTGTCCATGATCTCGTCGCAGGCGTCGATGCAAAGGGCGCACCCGATGCATTCGAGCTGCGCGCCGTGGCGGATGTCGATGCCGGCGGGGCAGGCAGCCACGCATTGCCCGCAATCGATGCAGTCGCCACGGCCTTCCCAGCCCTGGCCCTTCCGGATCGGGCCGCGCGGTTCGCCCCTGAAGCCNNGGGCACATATAGGTGCAAACCTGCTCGCGGGAGAGAGCGCCCAGAAGATAGGTGAAAATGGCGAAGATGGCGATGAAGACGTAAACAAGGCCCGACGCGGTGCCGTGCCAGAGTTCGGAGGCAAGCGTGGGCGCGTCGGCGAAATAGAAGATGAAGGCGCATCCTGTCGCAAGGGAGATGAGAACCCAGGTGAGATGCGTTCCGGCCATGCGCCAGGCTTTGTCGAATGACCAGGGCGACTTGGAGAGCCTGATGCGAGCGTTGCGATCGCCCTGCCAAAGGCGCTCGGCCAGGACCATAAGATCGGTCCAGACCGTCTGCGGGCAGGCGTAGCCGCACCAGATGCGGCCTGCGACCGCAGTGGCAAGGAACAGCGCCAGCGCGGAAAGTACCAGAATACCGGTGACGTAGTAGAATTCCTGCGCCCAGATTTCGAGCCAGAAGAAATAGAGCCGCTGATGGGCGAAATCGAGCAGGAAGGCTTGATCGGGCAGGCCTGGACCACGGTCCAGCCTGATCCAAGGCAGGCCGAAAGAGGTGGCCAACGCCAGGATCATGACCGCCCACTTAATGTTGCGGAACTTGCCATGAACGAGTTTCGGATGGATAGGCTCCCGCGCCTTGTAAAGAGTGCCGGTGTTTTTGGATTTCGCGGCCCGCGCATCGAATTGCGTTGCGCCTGGGGCTACTTCTTCGGAAGGCGGCTTTACGGATGGCATTTCGGTCATAACTAGCTCCAAAGCCAAGGCATTGGTGGAGAAGGCAGCCCGGACATTCTTCTGGTGCCGCGAGGCGGGGATCTGGGGGCTGCATTCTTTTCAGGGTTGTAGCGGCGTTGCCGGGCTTTGCAAGTAGCGCCGCCGGGCACATGGACGCACCCGCCCCTCTTAAGGCAAGTTCCGTGCCAGCCCGTACGGGCGCCAACCTTCCCGGTTTGGGGAGAGATTGGGCCATCGTTGGGCGCGCCGGGGGTGGCAGCCGGCGCACTTTGGCAGAGGAGCTGCCAGTTTGGCAGCGCAAGGGCCACAGGGGAAGCCTTGCTCCGGCGCCCAGGTCAAGGCTGTCCGTCGCTGCCGGCTCTTGCCTTTGACAACCTGCGGTAGAGCGTCCGTTCGCTAAGGCCCAGTCTGCCAGCCAGATCCTTGCGCGTGCCGCCTTTGACAAGGGCCTGGCGCAGTTCCTTGAGCGAAACGCGGGTGTCGTCGAAGGATGCTTCGGTGGCGGCGGCAGCAGCAGGGAAAGGCAGGTCCCCGTCCCCGGCGCCAGAGCGGACTTCCACCGCCAGATGCTCAGCTTGCAGCTCGTTGCCATCGCAGAGAAGGCTCGCGCGCTCCAGGATGTTGCGCAGCTCCCGTATGTTGCCCGGGAATTCGTAGGCGCAAAGTAGCCGGATGGCTTCCTGCGATATGCTGAGCCCTCGCGGCGTCACCCTGGCAAGCAGCGACTCGGTCAGCAGCGGAATATCCTCGCGGCGCTCGCGCAGGGCTGGGAGCTGGATCGGGAAGGTATTGAGCCGGAAATAGAGGTCCTGCCGGAACTTGCCCTCCCCCAGGAGCCGGCGCATGGGCTGATGGGTGGCCGAGATCACGCGGAAATTGGTTCTGCGAAGCTCCGTGCTGCCGACCCTGCGGTAGGTTCCAGTCTCCAGAAGCCGCAAGAGCTTCACCTGCATGGGGTAGGGGATGTCGCCCACCTCATCCAGAAAGAGCGTTCCGCCGCTGGCCGCCTCGACAAGCCCGTCCCGCCTGGCTGAAGCGCCAGTGAAGGCCCCGCGCTCGTAGCCGAACAATTCGCTTTCGAACAGCGCTTCGGGCATGCCGGAGCAGTCGAGCACCACGAAGGGCGCGCGGGAGCGGGGGCTTGCGTCGTGAATGGCCTGGGCCACCAGCTCCTTGCCGGTGCCGGATTCGCCCTGCAGGAGCACGCTGGCATCCGACCTGGCGACGCGGGCCATAAGCTCAAGCATCCGCTGGAACGCGGGCGACCGGCCGACCAGGCCCTGCGCATGCGCCAGACCCCTGGCGGCATGCATCTCCTGAAGCTTTTCGACGAAATGGGTAATCTCACCCTGCGTATTCCGCACCGGCGAAAGGTCGATGCTCTCGTAGAACTCGCCGGCAGAGCCGTAATGCAGATGAACGGTGCGCTCGCGCTGGCCGGTGGCTAAGCTGCGGGCAAGCGGGCAAACCTCGCCTGCCTGGTCGCAAGGCGCGGTGTAGCGATGCGATACCTCGTAGCAGGTCCGGCCCAGCACCTGCGCGAAGTGCGAGCATTTTCCGCGATAGGCGGCGTTGGCGGCGATGATGCGGTAATTGCGGTCGCAAAGAATATGCGGCTCCGGCAGGGTCTCCAGATACGACGCCAGCTCGAACAAACCTTCTGCCTTCATACGCCCCCCACTAGAACACCTACACTTAGAGCCAAGCTGCCGGTTCCGGCATGCTCCGGGGGCACAACCCCTCATCCTGTCCTTCTCCCCATGGGAGAAGGGACCCTGGAACTGCCCGCAGTGGATATTCTGGCGTCTCCTCTCCGCGGGGGAGAGGGATAGGGGAGATTCCCTCCCTGCAAGGCACCAGACCCTCCGCTTATGCGCGGGCATGAAAGCCTGCCGCTTCTAACTGCCAATCCTGGCACAAGCACTGCCAAAGCTTTGGCAGTTTGCCAGGGATTGTCAACCGGCAAACGCGAAAAAGCCTTTAAAATCAGGCCTGCGGCATTTGGCACGGAACTTGTTCTTAGAAACCCGGGCGCTTTTGCGGAGCGCTCGTGACTTTACGACATATCGAGACACCTGGGGGTCCTCCCACCCGGGCAGCGGGGCGGCTACATCTCCCCTTGCCGCTCCGCTCAACATTCTGCTTAAGGAGAAATTGGATGAGCTGTACCGCTCCATCTTCAACCGCCTATGACCTCATCGGCGGCGAGCCCGGCATCGAGGCTTTTGTGTCCCGCCTTTACGATATCATGGCGAGTAATCCTGAAGCGGAATACATCTGGAAGTGGCATCCCCAGGACATGGACGAAGTGAAGGCGCGGCTGACCGCGTTCTTGTGCGGCTGGCTGGGCGGCCCCGTCGTCTACCCGCAGAACTATGGACCGCCGATGATGCGCCGGCGGCACATGCCTTTCCCTATTGGACCAAAGGAGCGCGACATTTGGCTTTCTTGCGCAAGGCAGGCTCTTGCGGACACTATAGTAGATGAAAACTTATGCCAGCTTCTCGACGAGGCGCTGACCGCGATGGCGGAGCATATGCGCAACCGCGACGGGGAGGGCCGCCCGGAAAGCGGTGGCTGTTGCGGCGGTGGAAGCTGCGGGGATTGACCGGGACCGTAAGCCCGGCACCCGCATGAAAGCATGAAGCAAAGCGCCGCAAAGGCCGGAAGAAAGTAAGGGTAGGAGCGTCATCTTGGAGGGGAGAGAATGATTTTACATGCGTGGGCGCGCAGGCCGGTCTTCGCGATAGCGATGGCCGGCTTGTTCTTGTGCGCGTCTGGAACCGGGCCTGTGAGGGCTGGAGAGCTTCAAGGCGAGGCTGGTACTGCCGAGGCTGCAAAGGCACCGCCGCCGGCGCCCCGGCCCTCGAACTCGACGGCCGATCACAGCAAGTTCGAAGCGCTGAGAGGTCCGTTTGCCAATGGCTCGGAGGTCACGAAGGCGTGCCTGACCTGCCATAATGAGGCGGGCCATCAATTCCAGAAATCCGTTCACTGGACCTGGGAATATAAGAACGAGAAGACCGGGCAGACGCTCGGCAAGCGCAATCTCGTAAACAATTTCTGCACCAACGCGCGCGGCAACGAGGGCATGTGCGCGATGTGCCATGCCGGCTACAACTGGACCAGCGCGAATTTCGACTTCAGCAAGCAGGAGAATATCGACTGCGTCGTTTGCCACGAGCAGACGGGAACGTATTACAAGACCCCGACGACAAAAGGCAATGCGGCCTGCTCCATCATGTTCGAGGGGCTCAAGCCCATCGACTGGCCGAAAGTGGCACAAAGCGTGGGGCGCCCCGAACGGGCCAATTGCGGCACCTGCCATTTCAACGGCGGCGGTGGCGATGGCGTGAAGCATGGCGACCTCGACTCCTCGCTCACCAATCCGCCGCGCGAGTTGGATGTGCATATGAGCAAGGAGCTGAACTTCGCTTGCACGAAGTGCCACCTCTCGAAGAAGCACATCATCGCCGGCAGCCGCTATGACATGAACGCCCATGACACCGAGGGTACGGGCAAGCCGGGGCTGCGCCGCGACGTGGCCACCTGCGAATCCTGCCACGGCACCGCGCCGCATCCGAAAAACCAGCTCGTGGGCTTCAAGCTCAACGGCCATGTCGCCAAGGTAGCCTGCCAGACCTGCCATATCCCGGCGCTGGCGCGCGGCGGTGTCGCGACCATCGTCGACTGGGACTGGCGCGAGGCGGGCAAGACCAAGGACGGCGCGGGCTTCAGCGAGGAGACCTACGTACAGGGCAATGGCGAGCACCGCCATACCTACCGCTCGATCAAGGGCGCCTTCACCTATGGCGAAACCGCGCCTGAGAAAGGCCGCGAGCTATTGCCCTATTACGCCTGGTTCGACGGGCAGATGCGCTACACGACCATCGACACCGCGTTCGATCCCTCGAAGCAGCCCGTCCCGATCAACTCGTTCCAGGGCTCCTACGAAGACCCCAAATCGCGGATCTGGCCGTTCAAGCGCATGCACACGGTCCAACCCTACGACAAGGGCAACAACACCTTCGTGTATATGCACCTCTGGGGCGAGGACAAGGACGCCTACTGGGGCAATTACGACTTCGGCCGGGCCATCGAGGTTGGGATGAAAGAGAACAGCCGGCCCTATAGCGGGCAGTACGGCTTTGTCGAAACCTACTCCTACTGGCCAACGACGCATATGGTGGCGCCCAAGGAAAAGGCGCTGGCCTGCCATGAATGCCATGCCAAGAATGGGCGGCTGGCGGCGCTTGCGGGCTTCTACATGCCCGGGCGCGACCATTTCGAGTGGCTCGATTGGGCGGGCTATCTCTTGATAGCGGCAACGTTCGTGGGCGTGATCCTGCACGCGATGCTGCGCGGCCTGGCTCTTTGCTACCGGAAGGAACAAAAACATGACTGACGATAGCATTGGCGGCCTGATCGACCCTAAACACCCGCGTTTCCTGAAGCGCGACGTGATGATCTACTCTTACTACGAGCGGTTCTGGCACTGGTCGCAGGCGGCGCTGATCTTCACGCTGTTCTTCTCCGGGCTTGGCCTGCACGGGACGCACGGCCTGCTCGACTTCCGAACCGCGGTGAAGGTCCACACTGTTGCTGCCATCGCACTCGTCGTGCTGTGGATCTTCACAACCTTCTGGAACTTCACCACCGGCCAGTGGAAGCAGTATCTGTTCAAGAAGGGCATATGGCCGGTTATCCGGTTCTATGCCTGGGGCATCCTCTGCAGCGAGCCGCACCCCTACAAGAAAAGCCTGCAGCGCAAGCAGAACGCGCTGCAATCGCTGGCTTATATGAGCTTCATGGTGCTCGTGGGCCCGGCGCTGTGGTCCACGGGTGTCGTCTACCTGCTTTACGATTTTTGGAGCCACTACCCCTGGGCTGGCGAGGCGCTGACCTATACGGCCTTCGTCCACACCGCGGCGGCGTTTATCATGGCGGCGTTCGTCATCATCCATATTTACATGACGACCACCGGCAAGACCGCCTTCCACTATGTGCGGACCATGATTACCGGCTACGACAGCATCGAGCTGTCCGAGGTCGAGGAGGCCTATATCCAGGAGACCAAGACGGTTCCCATGAAGCCGAGCCAGGTTATCAAGTAAGGTGCTGCCGGACGCCAGGTTGCGGCCCGAACGGAGGGAATCTCCCCTCACGCTGTCCCTCTCCCCATGGGAGAGGGAGTTCGCGCGTGCCCGCTGAGAAGGCGTTCCCTCTCCCATCCATATCCGCTTGCGGATATGGACACGTATGAGTGGCAAGCTCGCCAAGGCGAGCTTGCGTGGGAGAGGGACAGGGTGAGGGGAGATTCCTTTCGTTCAGGGCACCGTCTGGGCATCCATTCGCGGGGCTTGTGGAGCATGGCCACGGCTCGCCGCAATTTGTATTATGTCATCACCCTAACCCGATCGAGAAAGAGGCGGCATGCGTACCGGCAACATCAAGGTTTTGATTACTCTTGCGGCGAGCGCCGCCCTGACGCTCTCGCTTAGCGCGAATGCGATGGCGGAGGATGCCGCCCCCGCCGATGCGCTCACCGCGCAAGCCCGGGACATCGCCGCCAAGTTCGCCGGCAAGCTCAAGGGCGAGCTTATGGGGGCGATGAAGGCCGATGGGCCGGTCAAGTCCATCGAGGNNAAGCGCACCTCGCTCAAGCTGCGCAACGCCAAGGCTGCGCCGGACAAGTGGGAGCGGCAAACGCTTGAGCAGTTCGAGGTGGATAAGGCGAACGGCGCGGATGTGACGAAACTGGAGCGCGCCGAAATCGTGGATGCGGGCGGCGTGCGTACCTTCCGCTACATGAAGGCGATCCCCACCGCGGCGGAGCCGTGCCTTGCCTGCCACGGCGGCAGCATCGCCGAGCCGGTCAAGGCCAAGCTCGCGCTGCTTTATCCGCAGGATCAGGCCACGGGCTTCAAGGCGGGCGATATCCGGGGCGCGTTCACGCTGTCGAAGCCGCTGAAGTAGCGGGGAGCCAGGAGCCACCTCAGTCAACAGGGGCGGATGCGGCGTTTCCCAGTGGCGGCGGGTGCGGCGAAGAACGAAGCGCACAACCCCTCATCCTGTCCTTCTCCCACGCAAGCTCGCCTTAGCGAGCTTGCCGCTCTAAGGTGTCCATATCCGCAAGCGGATA
>PMBZ01000245.1:34956-40523 GCA_003153975.1 Hyphomicrobiales bacterium | reverse complement strand
CGGGGAATGTAAACAGGCCTTAGTACGCCTGATCCGCAGGAAGTTCTTTCGGTGCGTGCAGCAAGCGGGTGAGGACTTCCTGCGGGGCGTACTAGTCTCGTTCCAACGGCTCAGGTGTCAGAAATCGAGGTTGGCGTAGCTGTCCGGCGGGTTGATACCGGGCACGCGGTCCATCAACAGCGGGCGGAAGGATGGCCGCGACTTGAGCCGGCCATACCACGCCTTTGCCTCCGGAAAATCGTTCCACGGAATCTCGCCCAGGTAGTCCAGCGCCGAAAACTGCGCGGCGGCGGCGAGGTCGGCGAAGCCCGGATGATCGCCGCCCAGCCATTTGCGGTGCTCGCTCAAAAAGCTCACGTAGGAAAGGTGGTAGCGGAGATGGCTGCGTCCGGCCCTGATGGCGTCGAGATCGGGTGCGCCACGGCGCGACAGCGGCTTATAAAGTTTTTCCTCAAGCAGGTACTGGCTCACCTCGGCGTCGAATTTGCGCAGGAACCACTCCGCCACGCGGCGTGCCTCGGCTCGCTCCAATGGATTACCTGGCCAGTAGCCCGAACGCGCCGCCACAGGGCCTTCGCGCACCACCGTCTCAGCCAGATACTCCACTATGGGATAGATCCCGCAAACCGCCTTCGCCTCGACGAGAAGCACTGGCAGCGTCCCGGCTGGGTTCACGTCGAGAAACTCGCGCGTGATGCCCCAGGGCTTCACCTCCGTGAGTCCGGCCTCGATGCCAGCCTCGTTCAGCGCGAGCCTTACGGCGCGCGAGGCGGGGCAAAGCGGGTAATGCAACAGGGTCCACATCGAACGCTACTTAACACGGAGGTTTGCCGTTTAGGAGACGCTGACGCGATCCGTGGAAAATTCGCCTGCCGGGCGGTAGCGCTGCAGATAGGGGGGCACGATCAGCTCCACGCTGCGCAGCCCGGCGATACCCAGGCCTTCCAGCGTACGATGCGCGTTCGCCGCCTCCGCGCTGACAACGTTGTCTTGCTGAAGCAGCCGGATCTGGTCCACGGTAATGGGCGCGCCGGGAAGGAACTGCACGAAGAATGCCGGGATTTTCATCATCCAGGCCGGAACGGGGATGAGCGGGCGGGGATGCCCGGTCCACTCGCAAATCTTCTTCAGAAGCTCGCGGAAGGTATAGGTGACGGGGCCGCCCAGCTCGTAGACGGCGCCTTCGTTGGCGCGGCCTGCAAGCGCTGCCTTGACCGCTTGGGCAACGTCGCCGGCATAGACCGGCTGCATGCGCGTCTTGCCAGAGATCACCGGCATCACCGGCGAGATGCGAGAGATCCAGCCGAACCTGTTGAAGAAATTGTCCTCCGGCCCGAAAAGCAGGCTTGGCCTCAGAATAACCGCCTCGGGGAAGGCTGCGAGCACACGCTCCTCGCCCTCGGCTTTGGTACGGGCATAAACGGAGGAACCGAGCCTGCTGGCGCCGATGGCCGAAACATGAACCAGGGTCCGCACGCCCTGTGCCCGCGCTGCCTTGGCAATCCGCTCTGCCGCGTCCGCATGGATGGCGCGGAACCGCTGCCTGCCCGACTGCTCCAAAATGCCAACCAGATTTACGGCCGCATCCGCGCCGTGCAGCGCCCGGGCCACCGACTGTTCGTCGCGCACATTAGCCTGAATCAGCGCGATCTGGCCCACCGAGCCCAGAGGCTGCAAGTGCAATGCCAGATCGGGCCGGCGCACCGCGACCTTGATCCTGCACCCGGTCCGCGCCAGGGCCTGCACCACGTAGCGGCCCAGAAAACCAGAGCCGCCAAAGACTGTGACAACGGACGTATTTCCCAATGTGATCGCCATGGCGGACCCGTCTATCTGAAACATCGCGAAAGCAACGAATAGCTAACGCATAATCCGCCTTTTGGCGAATGGAAAGGCGCGGGCCGCCGCAGACTTGCGAAATTTGCCTTGCAGATGCCTATTCCGGTTTACTCCCTCGCCATGCGCTGACGCAGCCCTTGCCGCCAAGGCGCTGCTTGCCGCCGTTATCAGGCTGATGCTCCTGCTTTCCACTCCGGCCGTTATGAAAGCGTCCACCCTCAATCCCTTTTGCGAAACCTTCCATGCCTCGTCCTTCCCCTCACGGGCGGGCGCACTTGCGATGGCCACCGTCCATTTCGCAACAGCGACGGCAAATCCAGTGAAGCTCCACATCGCCTATGTGGCCGAGAAGGACAAGCCGTTCGCCCTTCGGTTGAGCGGCCGCTTGCATTTTAGAACAAAGCATGCACATTCGGGCCGTTGCATGTCTTAAGACGCTATGGAATAAGATAAGGATAGTGATTCATGATAGAGACGCCATTCCGGGTGATCGAAGGGGATTTCAATAGCATGGACAAGCAGAAAGCCCTCGAAGCGGCGCTAAGTCAGATCGAGCGGAATTTCGGCAAGGGCTCCATCATGCGGCTCGGAAAGAACGAGCATCCGGTGGAGGTGGAGGCGATTTCCACAGGATCTTTGGGGCTCGACATAGCACTCGGCATCGGCGGACTGCCACGCGGCCGCGTCGTTGAGATTTTCGGGCCTGAGTCCTCTGGCAAGACCACGCTTGCCCTGCACGTCATCGCCGAGGCGCAGAAAAAGGGCGGCGCTTGCGGCTTCGTGGACGCGGAGCACGCGCTCGATCCAGTCTACGCCAGGAAGCTCGGCGTGAATTTGGAAGAACTCATCATTTCGCAGCCCGACACCGGCGAGCAGGNNCAGGCGCTTGAAATCACCGACACGCTGGTCCGGTCGGGGGCTATCGACGTGATCGTCGTCGATTCGGTCGCCGCGCTGACGCCCAAGGCCGAGATCGAAGGCGAGATGGGCGACGTTCTGCCCGGCATGCAGGCGCGGCTTATGAGCCAGGCGCTGCGCAAGCTGACAAGCTCAATCTCGAAATCGAACACCCTCGTTATTTTCATCAATCAGATCCGCATGAAGATCGGCGTCATGTTCGGTAACCCGGAGACGACGACGGGCGGAAACGCGCTTAAGTTCTACTCGTCGGTACGGCTCGATATCCGCCGCATCGGGCAGATCAAGGAGCGCGACGAGGTCGTGGGCAATCAAACGCGCGTGAAGGTTGTCAAGAACAAAGTGGCTCCGCCGTTTAAGCAGGTGGAGTTCGACATTATGTATGGCGCGGGAATCTCGAAGACTGGCGAATTGATCGATCTTGGCGTGAAGGCCAACATCGTCGAAAAGTCTGGCTCGTGGTACACCTATGACAGTCAGCGCATCGGGCAAGGCCGCGAGAACGCCAAGGCCTATCTTCGCGACAATCCGCAGGCGGCGGAAGCACTTGAGCGCGAGATCAGGGCCAATGCCGGGCTCATTGCCGCGCGCATCCTCGACGGTGCCGGCAGCGGCGATGGCGAGGATGCGGCCGAAGCGGAAGTGGCCCCGGCCGAGGCAGAGGCCGCGCCCGCCCGCAAAGGCCGCAGGTAGCAAATCTGCCCCGCACAGGTGAAAAGAGGGCTGCATATTGTGCAAGCCGGAGCGGCGGCTGTTGCAAAATGGCGGCAATGAGGTATCCGTATCCCGCCCAGCAAGCTGTTTTACCGTCCGCATAATTTCGCTTTCGGAAGTTCTGGGGGCGAGCGGGCTTAAAGAAAAAGAACTTAAGTATGAGCAGCCTCAACGAAGTCCGCGGAACATTCATCGATTTCTTCCGCAAGAACGGCCATGAGCATGTGCCGTCCAGCCCGCTTGTGCCGCGCAACGATCCTACGCTTCTGTTCACCAATGCGGGCATGGTGCAATTCAAGAACGTTTTCACCGGCATGGAGACGCTGCCGTTCAAGCGGGCGGCCACATCGCAGAAATGCGTGCGCGCCGGCGGCAAGCATAACGATCTCGACAATGTCGGCTATACGGCGCGNNATGCTCGGCAATTTCTCGTTCGGCGACTATTTCAAGGACAGGGCCATCGAGCTTGCCTGGACGCTGGTAACCAAGGATTTCGGCCTCGACAAGAAGCGCCTCCTGGTGACGGTTTTTTCGGAGGACGACGAAGCCTTCGCCCTTTGGCGCAAGATCGCTGGCCTGCCCGAGGATCGTATCATCCGGATTCCCACCTCCGACAATTTCTGGTCGATGGGTGAAACCGGACCCTGCGGGCCATGCTCGGAGATATTCTTCGACCATGGACCGAAAATTCCAGGCGGCCCTCCCGGTAGCGCCGGCGAGGATGGCGACCGCTTCATCGAGATCTGGAACCTCGTGTTCATGCAATACGAGCAGGTTTCGAAGACGGAGCGGCTTAATCTGCCCAAGCCGTCCATCGATACCGGCATGGGCCTGGAGCGCGTCACGGCGGTCTTGCAGGGTGTCCACAACAATTACGAGACGGACCTCTTCCTCTCGCTGATCCGGGCTTCGGTTGAGTTCACTGGCGTTGCGGCTGAAGGCGCGGCGCTTCCGAGCCATCGCGTGATCGCCGACCATCTGCGCGCGTCGAGCTTCTTGATCGCGGATGGCGTGCTGCCGTCGAACGAGGGCCGCGGCTATGTGCTCCGGCGCATCATGCGGCGCGCCATGCGCCACGCGCATCTCCTGGGCACCGAGGAGCCACTGCTTTACCGCCTGCTGCCAGTTCTCGTGCGCGAGATGGGACAAGCCTATCCGGAGCTGATCCGCGGGCAGGCTCTGATTGGCGAAACGCTGAAACTTGAGGAAATCCGGTTCCGCAAAACGCTGGCGCGCGGCTTGGGCCTGCTCGACGAGGCCGCTGGGTCGCTCAAGTCCGGCGACACGCTGGCGGGCGATGTGGCGTTCAAGCTCTACGATACCTTCGGCTTTCCGCTGGACCTGACGCAGGATGCGCTCAAGGCGCGGAATATCCGCGTCGATGTCGATCAATTCAACGCAGCCATGGCCCTGCAAAAGGCCGAGGCACGCAAGGCCTGGGCGGGATCCGGCGAGGCGGCGACCGATAAGGTTTGGTTCGACGTGCTCGATAAGACCGGGGCCACGGAGTTTCTCGGCTACGAGACCGAAATCGCCGAGGGCGAAATTGTGGCACTCATCAAGGACGGCAAGCTCGTCAAGCAGCTCAAGAAGGGCGAGGAAGGCACCGTCATTGTCAACCAGACGCCGTTCTATGGCGAGTCCGGCGGCCAGGCTGGCGACACGGGCGTCATCATGGGGCCAAAGGGCACCCATTTCGACGTGACCGGCACGCAGAAGAAGCTTGGCAAAATCATCGCGCATGCCGGTGTGGTTCAGAAGGGGCCGCTGAAAGTGGGCGACGCGGCCGAGCTGCACGTGGATAAAGCGCGGCGCACGGCCACGCGCGCAAACCACTCGGCGACCCACCTGCTGCACGAGGCTCTGCGCGAGACGCTGGGCACGCATGTCACGCAGAAAGGTTCGCTTGTCGATCCGGAGAAGCTGCGCTTCGATTTCTCTCACCCGAAACCGCTCGCGAAGGAAGAGCTTGCGAAGGTCGAGGAACTTGCCAACGCGGTCATCCTGCAGGACAGCCCCGTGGTAACGCGGCTCATGGCGGTGGACGACGCGATCGACTCCGGCGCCATGGCACTCTTCGGCGAGAAGTACGGCGA
>PMBZ01000245.1:196-34946 GCA_003153975.1 Hyphomicrobiales bacterium | reverse complement strand
GCGTGCGGCGCATCGAGGCGCTGACGGGCAATGCGGCCCGCGCCTATCTCGTATCTCATGACTCGGCGCTGCGTCAGGCGGCTGACATCCTGAGGGTACAGCCGGCCGAGGTACCCGCGCGCGTGGCGAGCCTCGTCGAGGAGCGCAAACGGCTTGAGCGGGAGCTTTCCGAGGCGAAGAAGAAGCTCGCCCTTGGCGCGGGCAGCAGCGGGCAAGCCAGCGCGGACGATGCCCTCCGCAAAGTGGGCGCCGTGACCATGTTCGCGCGTACCGTCCACGGCATCCAGCCCAAGGATCTTCGCGGGCTGGTGGACGACGGCAAGCGCCAGATCAAGTCCGGCGTCGTCGCCATCGTCGGCGTCACCGAGGAAGGCAAGGCCGGCATTGTGGTCGGCGTCACCGACGATCTGACGGCAAAATATAGCGCCGTCGACCTCGTCAAGGCAGGTGCGGCGGCACTCGGCGGTCAGGGCGGCGGCGGACGGCCGGACTTGGCCCAGGCCGGCGGCCCGGACGGCGCGAGTGCCGAGGCAGCGCTGAATGCCATCGCGGAGAGGCTGGCGGGAACGGCCGCAGCCGCATGAGCTTCGACAACATCGACCGGCGCTTCCAGGCGCGGAACTTTTCCACTATGTATGCGCCATGACCGAAGCAACACCGTTAATGCCAAACGCAGCGGTGCGTGAAGCCGCACCCAAAGGGGTGACGCCGCTTGCGCGCATACGCAATTTTTCCATCGTCGCCCATATCGACCATGGCAAGTCCACGCTCGCCGACCGGCTGATCCACGCTTGCGGCGGCATGAGCGACCGCGAGATGGCCGGTCAGGCGCAAGTGCTCGACAACATGGAGATCGAGAAGGAGCGTGGCATCACCATCAAGGCGCAGACGGTGCGCCTGGATTACCGGGCCGAGGATGGGGAGCTGTATCAGCTCAACCTCATGGACACGCCGGGCCATGTCGATTTCGCCTATGAGGTGAGCCGCAGCCTTGCCGCTTGCGAGGGCTCGCTGCTGGTCGTGGACGCCAGCCAGGGCGTCGAGGCGCAAACGCTCGCCAACGTCTATCAGGCGCTCGACAACGATCACGAGATTGTCACCGTCCTCAACAAGATCGACCTTCCCGCCGCCGAGCCGGACCGCGTGAAGCAGCAGATCGAGGATGTGATCGGGCTGGATGCCAGCGGCGCGGTCGAGATTTCCGCCAAGACCGGCCTCAACATCGGCGAGGTGCTGGAGGCCGTCGTCCACCGCCTGCCGCCGCCAAAGGGCGATGTCAAGGCGCCGCTCAAGGCGATGCTGATCGATAGCTGGTACGACCCCTATCTGGGCGTTGTCGTGCTTGTCCGCGTGGTGGATGGCTTGCTCAAGAAGGGCATGCGCATCAAGCTCATGTCCACGGGGGCGGTGCATCTCGTGGACCGCGTCGGCATCTTCCGGCCGAAGCAGGAAATGCTCGATGTGCTTGGCCCCGGCGAAGTGGGCTTCTTCACCGCCGCGATCAAGGAGGTGGCCGACACCCGCGTAGGCGACACCGTGACCGAGGACAAGCGCCAGGCCACGAAAGCGCTTCCCGGCTTCAAGCCGGTGCAGCCGGTGGTGTTCTGCGGCCTCTTCCCGGTGGACGCCTCGCAATTCGAGGACCTGCGCGAGGCCATGGGCAAGCTGCGCCTCAATGATGCCAGCTTCCAATACGAGATGGAAACGAGCGCGGCACTCGGCTTCGGCTTCCGCTGCGGCTTCCTGGGCTTGCTTCACCTCGAAATCGTCCGCGAGCGCCTGGAGCGCGAGTTCAACATCGACCTCATCACCACCGCGCCGAGCGTGATCTACCACATCTTCCTGACGGACGGGCAGATGATAGAGCTGCACAATCCGGCGGACATGCCCGACGTGGTGAAGATCGACCGCATGGAGGAGCCCTGGATCAAGGCGACCATCCTCGTGCCCGACGAATATCTCGGCGCGGTCTTGAAACTGTGCGAGGACCGGCGCGGCCGCCAGAAGGACCTATCCTATGCAGGTAACCGGGCCATGGTGGTTTACGAGCTGCCGCTGAACGAGGTGGTCTTCGACTTTTACGACCGGCTGAAATCCATCAGCCGGGGCTATGCCAGCTTCGATTATGCCATCATCGGCTACGAGTCGGGTGACTTGGTGAAGATGTCGGTCCTCGTCAACGACGAGCCAGTCGACGCGCTGTCGATGATCGTGCATCGCGGGCGGGCGGAGATGCGCGGCCGCATGATGTGCGAGAAGCTCAAGGAACTGATCCCCCGCCACCTATTCAAGATCCCGATCCAAGCGGCCATCGGTGCCAAGGTCATCGCGCGCGAGACGCTGTCAGCCCTGCGCAAGGACGTGACCGCAAAGTGCTACGGTGGCGACATTACGCGCAAGCGCAAGCTCCTCGACAAGCAGAAGGAAGGCAAGAAGAAGATGCGGCAGTTCGGCCGTGTCGAGATCCCGCAGGAGGCCTTCATCGCCGCGCTGAAGATGGACGCCAATTGAACGGTTGAAGAGCGTTTGCAAGAGAGCTGCGCTTTTTGACGTCATGGCGGCGCTTCAAACAGGCATGGCCCAAAATGAGCAAACCAGAAGAAATCGACCATACCACTTTTGCTCCCTTCATTTTCTTGGCCAAGGAAGGGCGCTGCCAACTCCTATTGCTCGACAGCCCAATGCTGGAGAAGTTCCCTGTTTTCCAGGAGCTGGAGGGATGGCTTGGAAATGGCTACGATTGGACCTCAATCGCCCGCACCGTTGTTGCCGAACAGCTCCCCCACCTGCTGGACGTGCTATCGTTCCATTCAGAGGCTGGTATGTTCATAGCCTATGGACCGCGAGCCGCAGTTCAAAGTCTGGGCACGCAAATGCTCGCGGTATTCCGCGATGACGGCAAGCTCCGCGACCTCCTATTGCGCTCCAAGCGGGACTGACCCGGCCCAGCGTTGCGGCCGGCATCGTTCGGCGGCAGCAAAAATGCCGCCGCCCCGCCTTTTCTCCGGCACGCCTATGCCTCTGGCTCTTGCGGTGTTCCCGTAGCGCTGAGCGGAACGCAGGTTAGACCGAACTTCCTAGCCAGCGAATGTATAAGCCATTGATCCATCGGGAGAAGATGGAGGAATGGCTTATCAGCTCTGCCTACAGTGTGAGCGGAACCTCCAGTTTGGCGAAGACCTCCTGCTGAATGGGGGGTGGGCTCGCGAGCATGATGGCCTGCGGGGCATCCCCCATGCGGACCGTATTGCGGGTGAGTGTTGCGAGGTCCTGCAATAGGGTGCGGAAGCTGTGCACGGGCAGGCCATCGGCGGTTTTGCGCGAGGCAGCCTTGGCTTTGGCTGCGGCGGAGACCTTGGCGGGCGCCACGGGGGAGGCGCGCCCTTTGCGGGCATTTTCCTTATCGTGATCGTCGAACAGCAGCGGCGCCAGGCGTTCCCGCATATGCCAGACCACGTAATAGGCGAGCATGCACAGGAAGACGTGGGCGCGCACCCGTCCGGCGAGGCGGTGGTGGATGGGGCGGACGTCGAGGACCACGGTCTTCATGGAGCGGAAGGCGCGCTCCACTTGGGCCAGGCTTTTATAGGTGGAGACAACGGCGGCCGCATCGAGCGCTTCAGCCGGGACGCTGGTCCGCAGCACATAGAAGCCGTCGAGGGCCGCTTCCTTTTGGATCGAGGCCTCGTTGCGCGTGAAGGAGAAAGACGTACCGGTAATGGTCAGCTCGAAGTGCTTGGCCATCTTGCGCTTGCCAAGCACGGCGCCGGCCTTCAGGCCGATCTTGTCCGCGCCCTGCAAAGGTGCGCGCTGGCGCTTTACGCTGGTCGCGATCCGGGCCAGGTCCGCCTCGGTGGCGGCAAGCAGCACCTCGCGTTTACGGGCGCGTTCGGCGGCCAGGGCGTTGTTGCGGCAGACGATCAGCCGCTCGCCCGGGTAATCGGGAGAGGTAATTTCCGCCATGTCCCGTTCGTCGAAGAGCGAGAGCTGCAACGGGCCGTTGTCCGCCGCCAGAGCCTGGATGGCAGGCGCCCTGAGCGCCGTCAGCCAATCCAACCCGGCCGGGGCGAGGTCTTCGGCGATCCTTGCCTCGGTGATCATGCCGCGGTCGCCCACCAGCACCACGCGGGACAGGCCGAAGCGCTCCTTCAGTTTCGTAACCTGCGCCGCCAAGGTTGACGGATCGCCCGTGTTGCCTTCGAACACCTCCACCGCGACCGGACAGCCATCGGCGGCGCACAGCAGGCCAGAGACGATTTGCAGCTTGTCCTTTTTGCCGTCGCGGCTATAGCCGAAGCGCGCAAGCTCGCAGTGCCGGCCTTCGAGATAGCTTGAGGTCAGATCGTAAAGAACCAGGCAGCCATCGCGCAAATGGCGCTTGGCCAGGGTTTTCTCGATTTTGGGCTGCGCCTCGCCAAGCAGATCGAGCGCGGCGTAAAGCTCGTCCTCGTCCACAGCCCCCAGCTCCAGCACCGCTCCCAGCGAATGCGCCGCGGTTGCTTCGCTCAACTGGCGCGCCGTTGCTAGCTTGGCCGCAGGCTCGACGACCCGCGCCACGATCATGGCCAGTGCAAGCTTCGCCAGCCGTGGCGGGAAACCCCGGAAAAGCTTGTGGAGGCCGAGCTTCCTTGCCATGCCCAAAACGGCTGCCACATGCCCATGCGGCAGCGAGCGCTCGATCAGAAGCTCCTCCTGGGATACGATGGCCGTCTCGCCCTTCAGCACCCGGCGGAGCGCGTCAACCTTGGCGTCCGGCCAGTCCGTGAGATTGGCGAGCGTGCGCGTCTTCACCTTGCCGCCGTCGCGATAGCTCTCGCGCAGCAAAACGGCAGGCGGGGAGGAGCGGTTGGGCACCCGTGTCACGTACATGAGAGACACATGCCATGATTTGCCGTATACCGCAAAGAGAAATGCGCAGTTTACATGCCTACAAAAATCAGACTGGAACGCCGTTCTCTCCGCAAAGTCAAAGGCTTACCAAAAAAACATACCGGAAGTTCAGGTTAGAATGCACCGCAGCCGGCCCCAATCTCGCGACTGGAGTGCTTGTTTACTTGGCATTAGCCATAGTGAAACCAACGCGCGCCTCGACGTGCCTGTAATATAAACGGGCGTGCGGGCGGTGTCACTGTTGTTACGAAACGATACAGAAACCGCGAGACAGTCTCGCGCGCGGATCAAGCCTTCGTGAGATTACGAACAAGTCTTGCCTCCACGGATCGCCTCAGCTTAGCATTATGTCGTGGGGTTGGTAAGTTCACAAACTTCGTGGGGCGAAGACGATGTCTGTTTCGCAAGCACTCACACCGCATCTCCCATCTTTGCGCCGATTTGCTCGCGCGTTGTCGGGCTCGCAGGAGAGCGGCGACGCGTACGTCGTGGCGCTACTTGAGGCGATCCTCGAAAACGCGGCCATCTTTCCGCCTGGCCTGCCGCCAAAGATCGCGCTGTACCGGCTCTTCCTCAAGATCTGGAATTCCGTGGATGCCAACGCTTTCCCGAATTTCAACGGCAGGGGAAACGGCGCGTCGCGCAACCTGCAAACGCTGACCTCCAAGCCGAGGCAGGCGTTCCTGCTCCTGACCCTGGAGGGGTTTCAGCCAGCGGAAATCGCGGCGGTTCTGGATTGCGGCGTTGGCGAGGTGGGACGGCTCGTTGCAGCGGCCGATCGTGAAATCGCGAGCCAGCTCGAACCCGCGAATATCCTCATTATCGAGGACGAAATGCTCACGGCCCTCGATCTTGAGGATGTTGTGAAAAGCCTGGGCCATCACGTCACGGGGCTTGCCCGCACGCACCAAGAGGCGCTTGCGCTCGTGAAGCGCCATCGGCCTGATCTTATCCTTTCAGACATCGAGCTGGCGGATGGCAGCTCCGGTCTCGATGCCGTTAACGAGATCCTGCGCGGCTTCGAGGCGCCTGTGATCTTCGTCACCGGGCATTCGGAGGCGCTTTTGACCGGCGCCAAGCCGGAACCCGCATTCTTGATCGCGAAGCCGTTCAACACGGAGACGCTGAAAGCGGTGATCGGGCAGGCGCTGTTCTTCGAGGTCCGGTCACGAACGAAGCTGGGCGGAAAAGCCAACGGCGTGCATCCCACGCCATTGTCTATCACAGGGTAGAACCAGGCGCCTGTATCAACGGGCGGACGGGATGGCTCCAGCACCCGTGCCGTTGGGCTCCAGGATGCAGCCGGCAAGGCAGCTGAGGTGCCAGCGGAATCCCTCCGGCGCATAAGTCAGCGTAATGTGCGCATCA
Organism: Hyphomicrobiales bacterium; assembly: GCA_003153975.1. Classification (GTDB taxonomy): domain Bacteria; phylum Pseudomonadota; class Alphaproteobacteria; order Rhizobiales; family Rhodomicrobiaceae; genus Rhodomicrobium. The sequence goes on along the minus strand of PMBZ01000245.1, from coordinate 28,688 downwards.
AGCTCCGCGCTGGGCACAGCGTCTATCAGCACCGTGCCGAAGCCGGTTTGCGCGGGCGGAGTAACCGGCGGCCCCCCATGCTCGGCCCAGATCAGCTCGAACCGTGCACCTTCCGCCCCGTCGCCTGAGACACGCCACTCGATTCGAATGCCACCAGCGGCACCCGAGAGCGCGCCGTATTTTCCCGCATTCGTGGCCAGTTCGTGCAGCGCCATGCCAAGGGATTGAGCCGCCGATGCCGCGATCAGCAGGGACGGCCCCTCCAGCGCGATACGCGAGCCGATCAAATCCTCGAAATGGGCGAGCTGCGAGCGCACGAGCGCATCAAAGTGCGCGCCCTTCCACCGGGAACTGACGAAAAGATCGTGGCTTGCGGCCAGCGCCCCGATACGTTTCTCGAAGCGACCCATGATGTCCTGGGGCATCGTGGCGAAGGTCTGCCGGGCGACCGCCTGCACAAGCGAGAGCAGGTTCTTGCAGCGGTGGCTGACCTCGCGCGCCAGTAGGCGGTTTTTTTCCTCCTGCTGCTTGCGTTCGGTCACATCCGTCACGAGCACAAGCATCCGCCCGGGCTTTCCGCTTGCATCCCTCAGCAGCGAAACATGCTTGTGCGCCCAAATGAGCCCGCCGTCCTTGCCCATATACCGGGTCAGCTCCTCGAATGAGGAGAGCCATTGCTGCACCAGCCGGCTGCGGTTGACGCTGTCGGTCTCCCGTTCCTCCGGATGAACCAGCGCGGAAAAATTCAGCCCCAGAAGCTCTTCCTGGCGGCGGCCCAGCATGCTGGCGCAGGTAGGATTGCAGGATTGGATGCACCCTTCGAGGTCCGTGATCGCGATGCCGATGGCAGCATGGTCGAAGATGCCGCGAAACCGCTCCTCGCTCTCGCGCAGAGCCTCCTCGGCACGCTTGCGCTCCGTGATGTCAACGCATGCACCCGCGACCCGGAATGGCACGCGCCCGCCGGACCCATCGCGGAAGTCCACGCGGCCGATCCAACTCATCCAGCGAATTTCGCCGCCCGGTATCACGAAGCGGAAATCCATCTTGATCTGGCCGCCATCCACGCCCTGGAGAGCCGCCTCATACCTCGCCATGAAGCGCGGCTTGTCTTCCCGGTGCACCCGCGCGAAGCCATCCGCGATATTCGCGCTGCAAATGGTTGGGAGGCCCAGCATGGCGATAAGCTCTGGCGAATAGGACGCACGGCCCGTTTCGAGGTCGATGCTGAAGGTGCCGATGCCCGCAGCCGCGGTGGCAAGGCGAAGGCGTTCCTCGCTTTCCTTCAAGGCGGCCTGCATTGCGGCATCCGCTGCCGGAGGGGCAGACCGCCGCTTGCCCATGCCGAATACTGCGAGTGCAGCCTCGCGCAATCCCTCGATGCGGTAACTCGCCGCGCGCTTCATAATCGAGCACCTGCTCGCCTGAGCCAACACCGTCCAGCTTTAGGGGTGCCGCCCGCACAACCTCAAATAGCGAAAGCTATGTTCTTGATAGGTGTCACAGGAATAAAAGTATAGCACTTATCCAACGCAGGCAATAATTTGTAATTTAGTGAATGTTGGCATCAGCTTAGCAATAGATTCTTGATCTAAGCTTAGAGGCTTGGCAGCGGTGAGAGGCCTATGGCGTGCGGATGCAGCAAGATGAGTGAAAGGTAAAGGGCGAGAGCGGCGATAAGGAGCAAGGGGCGCGCGTGTAAACCGGCTCCACTGAACCGGCCAGCCAGGACGGCGGCGAAAGGCAGGAGCGAGCTGTGCGCGGTTCGCTCCGCCCAGAGTTCCGCCCCCCATTCGCGCCGTTTGCGGGCGTCGAAGATTGCCATGCCCGCCAGGCCGAACAAGGCGAACAGCCCGAACAGGATGACATGGGCGAGATCGCCATTGGGAACCACGTGCGCGCCGGCCCAGAGCGTCACGGCCCATAAAATCGGGTGCCGGGTGATGCCAGCGATACCGGGCCGGCTGGGGTCGAAGGCGGCGCGGTTGAGGCCGGTGATCGAGAATGGATCGGGCGAAGCAAAGCCGTAGGCTATGAGCACGCAGGCGAAGGGCATGACGATATTCGGAACCCAGAGCTGCCAAGGCTCGAAGCCCCAGAGCTGTATCCGGGGCGTGGTCCCTGCCGCTGCGATGAGCCAGGCGAGCACCGCCAGCGATACGATGGAATAGAGGACCATATAGGCGCGCCCGCCCAGCCGCTCGCGCAGCATGCGCCTGACGGCGGGCCTCGCAGGCACGCTATGGGAGGCGAGAAACGCCACAAGCGCTGCCGCGAACTGGGTCCAGTCGCCTTGCGCGGGCGTCATCAGCCGCCCCTTTCATCGGCAGCCCAAGCCGCAAGCAGCGCCTTCTCGCGCGAGACGACCGTTTCGAGGAACTCAGCCGCGCCCTTCATTTTGCGGAACGCGGTATAGCCCCGCTCAAGGAAATCCTGCAAATCGCCAAGCCCAGCCGCGGCAGCCGGCCCGCGCATCATCGTGAGCGTCGTGCCGATCAGCGGCTTTCTGGTCAGCCGGTCGAGCGACTGGCCAAGATGCAGGATGAGTTCGATCTGGCGCTCGCGATCCGCCCGCCGGTCCACTTTGCGGTAGGCCTCTGAATAGTCCGCATCGGTCATATCGAAAACCTTGCCGCCAAGCGCCGCGAGCATGGCGGCGTCAAGGGACTCCGAGAGTGCGTTAAGCTCGAAAGCATCCGCCACGGTCTCAAGCCCGGCCGCCGGCAGCACCGTGGTCATCAGCGGCATGAGGCGGCGCACGGCCTGCTCGTGCAGGCTCAGATCCTTGGGGCCGTAAATGTCGGTTAAGAAAAAGGAAGCCGTCTTTCCGTAGCGCGGGCTTTCAAGAAGATCGGCATGGGTGCGCGCAAGCCTGGCCGCCTGCCATACCCTGAGCGCTTCGCGCTTAACCGCGGCATCGGGGTCGCCCGCCAGTACATCGCGAGCCGACGCTGCCGCGTCGAGCTGCGCTTCAATGCGCTTCGTGATCGCAGTCTTGGTAGTCAAGTGTTTCCCTTTATGGCGTATTTAGGGGGATGGGCGCATCCGTGTGCAAAGTCAAGTGTGGCCGGCTTCGAGCTTATCCGCCGGTCCTCTTATAGTTAAACGTTCATTCAGGGATTGGGTAGTGAGGCCATGCCGGAAGCCGAACGTATGTCGCCAATAGACACGGCCTGGCTCCGTATGGACCGGCCCGCGAATCCGATGGTCATCATCGGCATTCTGGTTCTGGAAGGCCCAGTCAAGCTGGATCGGCTTGAGGAGCATCTGGCCGAACGCTTCTTGGCGATACCGCGCTTCAGGCAACGGGTGGAGATACGCGGTGCTGAATATTGGTGGGTCGAGGACCCCCATTTCGACCGGCAGCGGCACATCAGACGCGTGCGCCTGCCCGGTAAGGGCGATCAGGAGGAGTTGCAGCGCTATATTGCGGAACTTGCTTCCGAGCAGTTGGATAAGTCGCGCCCGCTTTGGCAATTGCGGCTGGTCGAGCATTATGAAGGTGGCGCCGCCGTGGTCATCCGCGTCCACCATGCGATCGGCGATGGCATGGCGCTTGTTGGTGTCATTCTCTCAATCACCGACGGGAATGATGTGCCTGGGAATTGGGGGCAGGCTCCGGGCCGGGGCAAGAGAACCGGGCTGCTATCGATCCCGGGCCTCGAAACGCTTGCCAAGGGCATGGCGCTTACCCAGGACGTCTGGCAGCAGGCGAAAGGGCTCGCCAGCAGTCCGGCGAAAACGATCCGGACCGGCGCCGGGATTGCCGGGGAGCTGGCCTATCTGCTACTGATGCCGCAGGACAGCCCTACGCGCTTCAAGGGTAGCCTCTCGGGCAACAAGCGCGTGGCCTGGACCGAGCCGCTTCCCCTGCCTGAGGTCCACGCGGTGAGCCAGGCGCTCGGCTGTTCCATCAACGACATGCTGCTGGCCTCGGTCGCGGGCGCGCTCGGCGCCTATCTCAGGAAGAAGGGCGATCCGGTGGATGGCGTCGAGATCCGCGCACTCGTGCCGGTGGACATGCGGGGCGAGGTTCGCGTGGGCGAGCTTGGCAACCGCTTCGGCATCATCGCGGTCGAACTGCCCGCCGGCATCGAAAACCCGCTGGCACGGCTCGCCGAGGTGCACCGGCGCATGATGGAGCTGAAGGAATCGCTGGAGCCGCCGGTGACGCTGGGCCTGCTGATGGCGCTCGGCTATGCGCCGCAGATCGTGCAGGATAAGCTCTTCAACCTGCTGCTCTCCCGCGCGACGGCGGTGATGACCAATGTGCCCGGCCCCCGCCACCCGCTCTATCTGGCGGGGGCTGAGATCAAGCAGCTCATGTTCTGGGTGCCGCAATCCGGCGACATCGGCATGGGTGTTTCCATCCTGTCGTTCAATGGGATGGTGCAATTCGGCCTTATCACCGACGCGGCGCTGGTACCGGACCCGGAGGCCGTCGTCGCGCAGTTCAGGCCGCAATTCGAGCAACTGCTCTACCACGTGCTGATGGAGTTCGGGGGCGAAGGGGAGCACGAGGCGGCGGCTCGGCCTGCCAGCCCAGTTCCACTGCCGCGCGCCAGAAAGCCCCGCAAGGCTGCCACGCCGGCGCCCAGCCGCGGCGGCGCCGCACGGCGCAAGCCCGCCCGGCAATGAGGAAGAGATACCGGCGGTTAGGGCTCGATGCGAAATAAATGCGCCATCTCGCTTGTCTTTTTGTCCCTCCGCTGCGTTGCGGACGAACAAAAATCCTGTGCCATCTGACGCATTTATTTCGCATCGAGCCCTTAGCTGGATATTTTTCGAAACAAGACATCGCTCGCCTCATCCAATAGTCGAGCCCAAGCCAGGCATTAACCGGATATTAGGACCCACCCGCAACCATGGGTCGCGTAGCTGTGCTATTCAACCAGAAGGATAAAGCATGTCAGTATCTGCGATTGGCTCTTCCGCCAACGCTATGAATGTTCAAAACTATGCCGCCACATCGAACCAGCGTACAGCGGGTAGCAATTTCCAAACGCCAAGCGCAGGGAGTGCGCCGGTCAAGGATTCCGATGGCGATAGCGACGGCGATCGCAAGCCGGCAGCAACCGCCCAGACGATGAGTTCAAGCGCCGTGCAGGCCGCCCTTACCAATCTCAAGGTTGGCGGCTAGCGAATATGCGGAAAGGGCGGCGAGGCGGCGGTTATTGGGCCGCCGCTGCGCAAGCAATCCCTGTCTTCCACGAAGTGGAAGCAGCATATGGGCGGATTTGGGAAGTAAAGCCGGACGATATCTGCGGTGCGGTTACGAGGAGATCCAGGTGAAGAATACATCTTCCCTGCGCAGATAGGCATGTTTCACCTGAGAGAAAAAGCGAACAACAGACACGGCAAAGCGTTCCATGGTAGTAACCTCGAATAGGCTATGTGACAGAACCGGGAACGGCACGCCGCTGTTTGGGCGCTCATTCCATGGCTCCAACGGGACGGATTGTCCCATAATGGTCTGTAGGTATGCCTAATCGCATACCTAAGTTTGATGGTTGCGTACTCGCTGTTCCTTTCCCATAGCTTGCCCGGTGTTGCAAGGAACCCCCATTCAAAACATGGGGGATATCCGTGCGTTAGCGAAAGAAATGTGGTGTGGTGTTGCAGCCTGGACTGGTGCGGCAGTAGCCGCCGATTGCCCCAATTCGGGCGTACAGGTGGGCGCCACACCGGCCGGGACCGTTAACTAACTTTTATTCTCGCCAGCTTTTCGCCCGTTGGGTCGAGTATGTGCACGGCAAGGCCGCCGGCTCCAGCAGTTGGGGAAATGACCCGCCGGGCTCGGGTTAGCGGTCCGAATCGGCAGCCTTGATCTTCTCCGCCCGCTCGGTCGCGGCGAGCAGCGTCTGGCACTCGGGCGGAAGGTCGGAGACCAGCATCGGCTTGGCGGGCGGCTGCGGCTTTATAGGCGGCTTCGGCTTCGCGCGTAGCTTCTTGAACCAATCGTCGAGTTCCTTGCCGCAGCCATCGTCCCCGGCCGCGACAGGCGCCTGGGCCTGGCAGGAAGGGCTGCCGGGAGGGCAATTCAGGCGGATATGGAAATGGTCGTCGTGCCGGTACCACGGCCTGATTTTTTGCAGCCACGTCCGATCCGCGTCAGCGGCATCGCACAGCGCCTTCTTCACCGCCGGATGCACAAAGATGCGCGCCACCTCCGGATAGGACGCCGCCCGGCGCAGCAGCTTGACCTGCGCTCCGGTCCACACGGCTTTATCGGCGATCAGCGTTTCGTGGTTCACGACGCTGGCGGCGGAAGTCTGCTCCCGCTCTTCCGTGGACAGTGTGTGGCCCGGCATGGGCGCGTACCAAAGGTCCACGTCGAGGCCGTTCTCGTGGCTTGCGTGCCCGCCGAGCAATGGGCCGCCAATGGGTTGCCCCATGTCTCCAACGAGGATGCCGGGCGAGCCATCGAGTTGCTGCGAATCGGTGGCGAGTTTGCCGAGATAGCCAAGCAGCACCGGGTGGCCCCAGACCCGGTTCCGCGACAGGCGCATGACCTGCCAGCCGGCGCCGTTCGCCTGCATTTTCGCCGCGCCCGCGACGCATCCGCAGTCGTATTGCCCGATCGCTTGCGGTGCCATCTGCCCAGCGGGCGATTTCACCGCGCCGAATGCCTTCTTTGCCTCGCGGGTGTCTGCTGCCGGGGCGGGCTCGGCCGCACGGCTTTGCCCGCATGGCGCATCGGCGCAGATCCCCGCCAAGGCGATAGCGAGGAGCCAATATTTCAAATTAGCGGCCAAAGGGATTCCAGCTTGGGCCGGAGCTGGAGGGAGCCTCAGCCGGGGCAGCCTCCTGCGGAGCGGGCGCCGGAGCGGCCGGCTCAGGAGCAGGAGCCTGTCCCGCCGGCTGCGAAGCGGACGCCTTCTGCTGCGCGGGAGCCGCTGGCTTCGGCTTTTTCGGAGCGGCGGCGGGCTTCTTGGGCGCGGCGGCATTGCCTTGCGCTCCAGCCGGCAGGCTCAAATCGATGTGGATAGGCTTCGCCTCGCCCGGCTTTCCCGGAGACGGAGGAACTGGCTCTGCGGTGGCCTGCAGAAGCTGCCCCGTGGGAGCGGCCGACGCCTGGGCGCCATCGGCTGGCGGCGCCACGCTGATCGCGATTCCCGCCAGAAGCCACTGATCGCCCGCATGCTGGTAAGCGAGATCGAACTGGACCTGCTCGGGCGCGGTCGGGAAGAATCCGGTCAGCCGCAGGACCTGCCCATCGAGCGCGGGCGTGCTGGCCATCTTCGGACTGAAGACCATGACCGGCGACAGGTCGATCTTGCGCGAGCGCAAGGTGGCGAAGACCTCAGCCAGACGTGCGGGGCTGTTGGTCATCTGGAAATTGGCCGTGCCCATCTCGCGCAGCACGGTATAGTTCCCAGTTATGTTCGCCTGATTGAGTGCGATAACCGCATTGCGGATCATAAGCATGATGCGCACGTCGTCCGGCATTGCGGGAACGGCTTCCGGCTCCTGCCCTTGTATAGGTGTCGGAAGCACAAACTGAGCATGCGAAAGCCCTGGCACCATTACGGACGATGCTAACAGAGAAAGACAGATCAGAGCGGTTCTTGTAATCACGGCTATTCCCGGAGCTGCTGCGCTGCGGGAGTTTTAATTGCGGTAAAAGGCGACTTCAAGACAAACCCGGAACGCCGGCGGCCTTATCCCGCGATATTTTTCGCGTTAGGGTTGCCAGCTGTGCGGAGCGGCAACCGGCGCTCCGCTAAAGAGTGCATTGCGCTTGCGGAGTTAATGCTTTCCATGATCGGGGCTGAGAAATCTGGTATAGGTCCGCGTCACCTGTCATTCGCGAGGGCGAAAATACATGAGCTGGAAACGCTTGGGCCTTTCGGCCGCGCTGATCTGTAGCATCGCATTTAGCGCCTTGGCGGAAGCGATGCCCCGTTACGAGCACATCTTCATCGTCGTCGCCGAGAACAAAGGCTTCGATCAGGTCATCGGCAGCCCCGACGCCCCGAAGCTGAACAGCCTCGCCAAGGAGTACGGCTTGGCCACGAAATATTACGGAGTGGTTCACCCGAGCGAGGGCAACTACGTCGCCATGCTGGGCGGGAACACTTTCGGCATCCACGACGACGACGCCTGGTTCTGCGAACGTTTCACGATAAGCACGAGCTGTCCGCACGCTGTGCTGCCGGGTTACTCTTCGCACTCGATCGCCGCGCCAAGCCTGATGGACCAGCTCGCGGCGGCGAAGCTGACCTGGAAGGGCTATTTCGAGGACTTGCCCGCGCCGGGCTCGCTCGATGTTGGCAGTGCCGGGACGCCCGATACGCCGGCGGAGCTTTACGCATCGAAGCATAACGCCTTCATCAATTTCGAGCGTGTGCGCAAAGCCCCGGAGCTTGCCCGGAAAATCGTGCCGCTAAGCCAGCTCGCGGCGGATTTGGCGGCGGACGCCGCCCCGAATTTCGCGCACATCGTCCTCAACCAGTGCAACGACATGCACGGGCTTTGGAACCCCGGCCCAGCCGGCGATTGCGCGCACAGCGCCGAGCCCGCCGCCACCCTGATCCGGCGCGGGGACGAGGCGATAAGCGCCATCGTGGACCGGATCGTGTCGGCGCCGCTCTGGAGGAAGGCCGCGAACGCCGCCATCGTCATCACCTGGGACGAGGATGGCGGGAGCACCGCGGGCGAACAGGGCTGCTGCGGTTTCGAGCCGGGCAGTGCCGCGAACTCTGGCGGCGGCCATGTCGCAACCATCGTCGTCACCAATCATGGCCCGAGGCATGTGGAGGATGCGCAGCCTTACAATCACTATTCGCTGCTCAGGACCACCGAGGAGGCGTTCGGGATCGGCGAATATCTTGGCCTTGCCGGCGCCGGCGATAAGGGGGTGAAAGCCATGGCTCCGCTGTTCGAGGTACGGCCTAAATAAGCTCCGTTGCCGCGAAGGCGCATGAGCGCTTCTTTCGCAACGTCAGGTGGTGATTCGCCCGTTCAGGGCACCGCACGAGCACCCATGCGCTTGTGCGGGCTTGCCCGGACTTTTGCCCCTGCTGCAACTTTCCTGGATAACCCAGCGCGCCCCCTCGCGAATCGCGGCGCTTGCGCTATGTTGGGCCGGGCGTCAGCGGTTTGGTTGAGGGGAGCTTCGAACGGTGCCAGGCTTTATCCACCTGCATGTGCATTCCGCCTACTCCCTGCTCGAAGGCGCGCTGCCGGTAAAGGGGCTTGCCAAGCTTGCCGCGGCGGACGGCCAGCCCGCCATCGCCATCACCGACCGCAACAATCTTTTCGGCGCGCTCGAATTCTCCGAGTATCTCGCGGGCGCGGGCATCCAGCCGATCGTGGGCTGCTCGCTGAACCTGGCCTTTCCCGCCAGCGCCGAGGAATCCTCCCGGCCGGGCGCGCGCCCTGCCCTCCACCATGGCCCTGTCGTCCTGCTTGCCAAGGATGCCGAGGGCTACAGCAACCTCATGCAGCTTTCGAGCCTCGCCTATGTCGAGCATGGCGAGACCGGCGCGCCCCACGTAACGCTTGCGGAACTCACGCGGAATGCGCGCGGGCTGATCGCACTTTCCGGCGGCCCCAGCGGGCCTGTGGACAGCGCTTTCGCGGCCGGTAATGCAGCGGTGGCCGAGGCAAGGCTTGGGACTCTGGCTGAGCTTTTCGCCGGCCGTTTCTATGTCGAGGTCCAGCGGCACAACCTGCCCCGCGAACGGCTCGTGGAGCCGCAGCTCCTGCGTTGGGCATACGAGCGCCGCGTGCCGCTGGTGGCCACGAACGAGGCGTATTTTCCCAAGCGCGACGCCTTCGAGGCGCACGACGCGCTGCTTTGCATCGCCGATGGCCGCTATGTGGCGGAGGATGACCGCCGGCGGCTTTCGCCCGAGCATTGGCTGAAACCGCGGGCTGAGATGGTGGCGCTGTTCGCGGACCTGCCCGAGGCGGCGGCGAACACCGTCGAGATCGCCAGGCGCTGCGCCTTCCGGCCGCGCCCGCGCAAGCCTATCCTGCCGCTATTCGTGCCGGACGCGAAGGACGCGGCCGAAGCCGAGGCCGCCGAGCTGCGCGCCCAGGCCGAGGCGGGCCTTGCGGGCAGGCTCGCCGCCATTCCGGAGGACCAGCGCGCGGCCAGCGAGGAGGACTACAAAAAGCGCCTCGAATTCGAACTCGACATCATCACCCGCATGAAGTTTCCGGGCTACTTCCTAATCGTGGCCGACTTCATCAAATGGGCCAAGGCGCAAGGCATTCCGGTGGGGCCGGGCCGCGGCTCGGGTGCTGGCTCCGTGGTTGCCTGGGCGCTGACCATCACCGACCTCGATCCGCTTCGCTTCGGCCTGCTGTTCGAGCGCTTCCTGAACCCCGAACGCGTGTCGATGCCGGACTTCGATATCGACTTCTGCCAGGACCGCCGTGGCGAGGTGATCCAGTATGTGCGCGGCAAGTATGGTGCCAACCGCGTCGCGCAGATCATCACCTACGGCAAACTGCAAGCGCGCGCGGTGTTGCGCGACGTGGGCCGCGTGCTGCAAATGCCCTACGGCCAGGTGGACCGGCTTTGCAAGCTGGTGCCGAACAATCCGGCCAATCCGGTCACGCTCGCCGAAGCCATCGAGGGCGAGCCCAAGCTGCAAGAGGCGCGCGACCGCGAGCCCATCGTGGCGCAGCTTCTGAACACTGCGCAGAAGCTTGAGGGGCTCAACCGCCAGGCCTCGACCCACGCGGCGGGCGTGGTGATCGGCGAACGGCCCTTGGTCGAGCTGGTGCCGCTCTATCGCGATCCGCGCTCGGACATGCTCGTGACCCAGTTCAACATGAAATGGGTCGAGCAGGCGGGGCTCGTGAAGTTCGACTTCCTGGGCCTCAAGACGCTGACGGTTTTGCAGAAGGCGTGCCAGCTCCTGGAGCGGGCGGGCAAGCCGATCGATCTGAGCGCCCTGCCGCTCGACGATAAGCCAACCTACGAAATGCTGGCAAAGGGCGATACGGGCGGCGTGTTCCAGCTTGAAAGTACGGGCATGCGCGAGGCCCTGCGCAAGCTCAAGCCCGACCGCTTCGGCGACATCATCGCCATGGTGGCGCTCTACCGCCCCGGCCCGATGGACAACATCGAAACCTACGTCAACCGCAAGCATGGCATCGAGACGCCGGACTACTTGCACCCGCTCGCCAAGCCGATCCTGGAGGAGACCTACGGCGTCATCATCTACCAGGAGCAGGTGATGCAGATCGCGCAGGTGCTGTCGGGCTACAGCCTTGGCGAAGCCGACCTCCTGCGCCGCGCCATGGGCAAGAAGATCAAGGCCGAGATGGACGCGCAAGGCGTGCGCTTCGTGAAGGGCGCGCTGGAGAAGGACATCCCGGAGGCCCGCGCGCGCTACATCTTCGAGCTGGTGGCGAAGTTCGCGGGCTACGGCTTCAACAAGTCCCACGCCGCAGCCTATGCGCTGATCGCCTACCATACCGCCTATCTCAAGGCGAACCATCCGCTGGAGTTCATCGCCGCCTCCATGACGCTCGATATGGGCAATACCGACAAGCTTTACGGCTACACGCGCGAGGCCAAGCGGCTGGGCATGGCCATCCTGCCGCCATCGGTGAGCACGTCGGCCGCTGAGTTCCTGCCGGAGGGCAACGGCATCCGCTATGCGCTAGGCGCGCTCAAGAACATGGGTATGTCGGCGGCGGAGCACATCGTCGAGGTGCGGGGCGGCAAGCCATACCGAGACCTTGCCGATTTCATGTCGCGCATCAATCCGAAGATCGTGAACAAGCGCGCCATCGAGGCGCTGAACGCGGCGGGCGCGCTGGAGGATCTGGAGAAGAACCGCGCCAAAGTCGCCAAGAACGCCGAGCGGCTGATCGAGTTCGCCGGGCGGCTGGCGCAGGACCGGCAGGCGGGCCAGGCCGACATGTTCGGCGGCGCTGTTGGCGGCAGCTCGGCACAGCTCGTGCTCTCGGACGCGCCGGCCTGGGGCCTGCTCGAAACGCTGGACGCGGAGCTTGCCGCGGCGGGCTTCTATCTCTCCGGCCATCCGCTGGACGATTTCACCGAGCAGCTCGCGCGCATCAATGTCATGCGCTGGACCGCCTTCGCCGAGCGCGCGCAGGCGCATGGACGCGCCGAGGGCCGCCTCGCCGCCACCGTCACCCATTGCCAGCATCGCAAAGCGAAATCCGGCAACACCTTCGCATTCGCGGGCTTTTCCGATCCCACTGGGCAGTTCGAGGCCGTGATCTTTTCCGACACGCTGAACGCCGCCGGCGACAGGCTTGAGCCAGGCAAGAACGTGCTCGTCAACGTCGAGGGCGAGGCCGAGGGCGAGGCGATCAAGGTGCGCGTGCAGGCTGTGCAGGCGCTCGACGAGGTGCTGGGCAAGGGCGTCAAGCAGATCGCGATCACCGCCACCGACAAGCTGCAGATGGCGAACCTCACCAAGCATCTGGGCCGCGAGGGCAACCTTGAAATCAAGCTCGTGGTGCAGTTGCGCGAGCAGGCGAAGGCGGTGGAGTTCAGCCTCGGGACAAACTTTTCGGTTTCCGCGCGGCAGCTTTCGGCGTTGAAGACCTTGCCCGGCATCGTTCAGGTGAGCTGAGCGGGCGCTCCCGGCATTCGCTAATGGATGACCGGCTGTTTGTGGCCGCTCTCCTTCAGCCGCCTTGGTCGTAGCGGCCTTGGCGCTTCCCCCGGCGAAGGCGATCGGCGCCTTGCCGCCGTCCATGCACGGCAGCGTATTGTCCTTCGATAGCTTGCCCACAAGAACTGGACGCACAGCCGCCTCGGAGCGGTCCGATCCGCACATTGGGGATCGGCCTCCAAACGCTCGTTCAGAAGACGCTGTACCTCGTCACCGTCGCCGCGCCTCTGTTCGACCCATGATACACGCCCACGCGAAATGCACGGCTTGTTAGGACGCTGGGGAAAATCGAACGGAAGCGTACAACTATCGGGGGCTACGGAATTCAAACAAGTTGAAAAACACCGTGGAGTCAGGGGGGCAGAAGCGCCCGTGTGGAGCAGGTTCTAGTTTTGTGCGCCACAACGCCCTTGAAAATGCGGAGTTTTTTTGTGGGTAGAAAAAGCCAAGCTTTCTCTTGGAATCACTTGTATGAACGCCGTAGCTATCGGGGGATAACAGCGCTGCATCTGTGCTTGCGTACGGCGCAAAGGATGAAGCCATGACACTTCGGAATCTACAGGACTCCCTGGCCGGTCTCGCCAGCTTTGCAGATGCCACCGGGGAGAAAAAGGGGGCGGCCGCCCTTCGGGCACTTTCGGGACTTCTGGACGGGAAGGACGATATGCCGGCGGAAACCGCGATCATGGGCGTTTCCGCGCTTGTAGAGGAATACAAGCCCGGGATTATACATACTTATATCGCACGTCTGTCGGCGGCTGCTTCGTCCGGCGAATTCGAGCCTGTTTTTGCCGGCCTGCGAACGGACAAGCTGGCGGGCAAGGACGAGATGGACAAGATCGCGCATGCCTATACAGGTGTGCGGCGAAAATATGTGAGCCGGCAAGCTGCGCTCGATGCCATCCACGGCCACTTTGAGGAGCGGGCATGTCAAGCTGGCAAAGTGCGGAGCGCCGAGCGCTATATGGCTGCCTAGGCTGGGCCTTTCCAACAAGCGCTTGACATGATTGCACGATTTCGCGGGGGGCGCGCGCGCGCCTGCCCGCTTCCGGTGAGCGCAAGAGCCACACCGGAGTGACTTGAACTCCACACAAAGCTGTGCAGAATCCCCACGAAGGCCGTGCCTAGCGGCGCTGTGTGCTCTAAGTCTCGACCTGCCTGACCAGCGCGAGCGCTGGCGTTCGAAAACCAACCAGCGATAGACCCGTTTCCTTCCATGACACCAAAAAAACTGCTCCTTCTCCCCGGCGACGGCATCGGCCCCGAGGTCATGGCCGAAGTCAAACGCGTTGTTGCCTGGTTCGAAAAGGCGGGCCGCGCCAAGTTCGAGATTGAGGAAGACCTTGTTGGCGGCGCCGCTTACGACGCGCACGGCGAGGCGATCTCCGATGCCGCCATGCACAAGGCCAAGGCCGCGGATGCCGTCATCTTCGGCGCGGTTGGCGGCTCGAAATGGGACAAGGTGCCTTACGCGCAGCGCCCGGAGGCAGGTCTCTTGCGCTTGCGCAAGGATCTTGGCCTGTTCGCCAATTTGCGGCCAGCGATCTGCTATCCGGCACTGACGGAAGCTTCGAGCCTCAAGCGCGAGGTGGTGGAGGGCCTGGACATCATGATCGTCCGGGAACTCACGGGCGGCGTCTATTTCGGCGAGCCAAAGGAGATCGTGACGCTGGAGAGCGGCGAAATGCGCGCCGTCGATACGCAGGTCTACAGCGAGCACGAGATCGAGCGGATCGCGCGCGTCGCCTTCGATCTGGCCAGGGTGCGGGGCAAGCGCGTGGCCTCGGCCGACAAGCGCAATGTCATGAAGACCGGCGTGTTGTGGAACGCCGTGGTCAGCCGCGTGCATGCTTCCACGTATAAGGATGTCGAGCTGACGCACATTCTCGCGGACAACTGCGCCATGCAGCTCGTGCGCTGGCCCAAGCAGTTCGACGTGATCGTGACCGATAATCTGTTCGGCGATATCCTCTCCGATCAGGCTGCGATGGCCACCGGCTCGCTCGGCATGCTGCCCTCGGCCTCGCTTGGCGGGAAGGATGCGAACGGCCGCCGCGCCGCCCTGTACGAGCCCGTACACGGCAGCGCACCCGACATTGCGGGCAAGGGCATCGCCAACCCGATTGCTACCATCGCCAGCTTCGGCATGGCGCTGCGCTACTCTTTCGATATGGGAGCGGAGGCCGATCTGCTCGACGCGGCCATTGCCGGCGCACTGGCCAAGGGACTTAGGACTGCTGATATCATGCAGGACGGCATGACGAAGGTCTCGACGGCGGGCATGGGCGAAGGAATTTGCGCCGAGCTAGAACGTTTGTCGCAACTTTAGCGTTTCATGAAGTAGGGCTGTTCATTTAAGGAGAGTGCTGGGTGATGGCGGATCACTTCAGTGTCATTGGGTTTAAGGCAGGCTCGGCGGAAGCGCTCTCCACACTGGTGAGCGATCTTGTCGAGAAAGGTGGCGAGAAGCAGGCTTGCGAGGCGGGCTACTACCACCGCTTGCGCTCCGAGGCCGGCTCCGAGCTTTGGGTCCATATGCAGAAGCTCGCCGAGCCCGAGCCCGATTCCGATCCATATATCGCGGTGGGCATCACGCCCTTCTTCCAAGGCCTGGGCCGGGCGCCGATCCGGGTCCGCGCCATGCGCCAGCGCCCTAGCGACAACCCCTTCGAGGGCGCCTTCTACGTCGAGCTGGGTCCCACCATCGCGCTGATCGACGTAGTGGATTTCGCGCGCTTCGCGGGCAAGGCCGTGCCGTTCATGGCGATTGCGCAAATCGCAGCCTTCCCGCACGAGTTGGCGGTCTACGAGAACGAGGCGGTGTTCCTGGCGACCCAGGCGGACAAGTCCGTGAAGTTCACGCCGCGCTCCTTCCTGGCCAGCGGGCTGTTCGAGGGCGGGAACTCGGGCGAAGTGGTGTTCCTCGATCCCGAGGCCGAGGATTTCCGCGCGCCCGCCCGTGCCTTCCTGACCGGCGTGGTCGAAAAGACCGAGCGCCGCCAGAACCCCGACACTGGGCAGGATTTCACCTGGGCTCTCATCGGCACCGCCGGCGGCAGCTTCGATCTCGTCGCCGACGAAACCGTCCTGCCCCACGCCTTGGCCCCCGGCATGATCGTGGAGGGCGAGTTCTGGCTCTGTGCCCGCCTTAGCGAAATCTTCGGCACCAACTGAATTGGAAAATGCGCTTCCATTGTGTATCGGCTTGTGTATAATACACCTGAAGTGGATCGGTCTAACGGACATGGGTGCGGCCGGCAATGCGGACCAATATCGATATTGACGACGCTCTGATCGGCGAGGTCATGAAGGTGGCGAACGTGAAAACCAAAAAGGAAGCCGTGCATCTGGCCTTGGCTGAGTTCCTGAAGACCAAGAAGAAGAAAGACCTCTTCGATCTGGCGGGCAAGATCGCCTTCGAGGACCGCTACGACCACAAGGCGCTGAGGCACACGCGCTACGATGCTGATTGACACGAGCGTTCTGATCGCGCTGTTCAAGGACCGCACCGGCATGGTGGCGCACGGTCTGCGCGATGTGCTGGACGGGCGCGATTATTACCTCACCCGCTTCACCCAAATGGAACTCCTGCAGGGTGCGCGCGACGACAAGGAGTGGCTTCGGCTATCGGATTACCTCGCCGATCAGGACTATCTCGAAATGGATGAGGAGGGCTGGACCAACGCTGCCCGGCTCTATTTCGATTTACGCCGCCGCGGCCTCACCGTGCGCAGCGTCATCGATTGCTGTATCGCCGAGGCAGCACTCCGCCACGAAGTGACGCTCATTCACAACGACCTGGACTTCGCCACCATCGCCAAGCTGCGGGCGCTCAAGCATGTCGAGTTCAAGCCGGTTGCGGTGGCAGGCCTGCACGAGCCCGCGCAAACGCCGCTGCGTTAGCCCATATTTCTCGCAAGAACGCGCGATGATTGGACAGGGTTCTTCATCCGCGCCATTGCGCTTCGCACTGCTTAAGCGCGATTGTTCCAGCGGGACTATCGAGACCGCAGCCGGCGCAGGACGCATCGGCGAGGCTCGAAAAAAAGCCCGATGCGGCAAAGACCGGCCGCGGGCGCGCGCGGATTGTTGAGAAATGCCTGCCCGCTCGCGGGGCAATTTTCCTTGAAACTTTAGGCCCTGGCCGGCAAGGTGCGGGACGAAGCGCACTCTGGCGGAACGGTTGAGGCATGACAGGCACGGGCCAGCAATTCATTATGGTGGGCGAGCGGACCAACGTGACCGGCTCCGCCAAGTTCCGCAAGCTCATCGAGGCTGGCGATTACGATGCCGCGCTCTCCGTCGCGCGAGAGCAGATCGAGAGCGGCGCGAACGTCCTCGACGTGAACATGGACGAGGGCCTGCTCGATTCCGAAAAGGCGATGACCACCTTCCTCCACCTTATCGCGTCGGAACCCGACATCTCGCGCGTGCCCGTGATGATCGACAGCTCGAAATGGCCGGTGATCGAGGCGGGGCTCAAATGCGTGCAGGGCAAGGCCATCGTCAATTCGATCAGCCTGAAGGAGGGCGAGGAGCCATTCCTTGAGCACGCGCGGCGCGTCCTGCGTTATGGCGCGGCCACCGTGGTGATGGCTTTCGACGAGGCGGGCCAAGCCGATACGGCCGAGCGCAAGTTCGCCATCTGCCAGCGCGCCTACAAGCTTCTCACGGAGCGCGTGGGCTTCGCGGCCGAAGACATCGTCTTCGACCCCAACGTGTTCGCGGTCGGCACCGGCATCGAGGAGCACAACAATTACGCGGTGGACTTCATCGAGGCCACGCACCGCATCAAGGCTGAGCTGCCGCACGCGCATGTTTCCGGCGGCGTCTCGAACCTCTCCTTCGCGTTCCGGGGCAACGAACCCGTGCGCCAGGCCATGCACACCGTGTTCCTCTATCACGCCATCGCGGCGGGCATGGACATGGGCATCGTCAACGCGGGCCAGCTCGGCGTCTATGACGATCTCAACCCCGAGTTGCGGGGGATTTGCGAGGATGTGGTCCTGAACCGCCGCGCCGACGCCACCGACCGGCTGCTGGAAGTGGCGGATCGGTTCAAGGGCGGCGCCTCGAAAAAGGCCGCGCCCGATCTATCCTGGCGCGAGCGCCCGGTTGCTGAACGGCTCAAGCATGCGCTCATCCACGGCATCGCGGATTATGTGGAGGCCGACACCGAGGAGGCGCGTCTCGCCGCCGCCCGGCCGCTGCATGTCATCGAAGGCCCGCTCATGGACGGCATGAATGTGGTGGGCGACCTGTTCGGCGCGGGCAAGATGTTCCTTCCGCAGGTCGTTAAATCCGCACGGGTGATGAAGAAGTCCGTGGCCTATCTGATGCCGTTCATGGAGGCAGAGAAGCGGGAGGCCGGGATTGAGAGCGCGCGGGCGGCTGGCCGCATCCTGCTGGCGACGGTCAAGGGCGACGTNNGCAAGAACATCGTGGGCGTCGTGCTGCAGTGTAATAATTACGAGGTGATCGACGCGGGCGTGATGGTGCCGGCCCAGGTCATCCTAGACAAAGCGAAGGAGGTGAAGGCGGACATCATCGGGCTTTCCGGCCTGATTACGCCGAGCCTCGACGAAATGGCGTTCGTCGCCTCGGAAATGGAGCGCCAGGGCTTCGATGTGCCGCTGCTGATCGGGGGCGCGACCACGAGCCAGGTGCACACGGCCGTCAAGATCAGCCCGAACTACAAGCGCAACCAAGCGGTCTACGTCACCGACGCGAGCCGGGCGGTTGGCGTGGTTTCGAACCTGCTCGGCGAAGGCCGCGATGACTATGTGGCGCGTCTGCGCGAGACCTACGCGGAGGCGGCTGCCGCGCATGAGCGGAGCCGGGCCGCGAAGTCGCGCTTGAGCCTTGCGGCGGCCCGCGCGAACCGGCTCAAGCTCGATTGGAAGGCTTATCTGCCGCCCAAGCCCAGCTTCACGGGCACGCGCGTTTTCAAGGATTACGACCTCGCCCAGTTCATCCCTTGCATCGATTGGACACCGTTTTTCGCGGTCTGGGAGATGAAGGGCACCTTTCCAGGCATCCTCCGGGAAGGCAGCTATGGCAACGCGGCTACCGCGCTTTACGAGGACGCGCAGGCGATGCTGCGCCGGATCGCGGAGGAGAAATGGCTCACCGCCAACGGCGTTGTGGGCTTCTGGCCGGCCAACGCCGCAGGCGACGACATCGCGGTTTTCGCCGATGAAGCGCGCAAGGCGCCCATTGCGACGCTCCACACGCTGCGCCAGCAGATCCCGCGCGAGGGTGGACGCGCGAGCACGGCACTTGCCGATTTTATCGCGCCCAGCGAGAGCGGGCTTTCCGACTATATCGGCGGCTTCGCGGTGACGGCCGGTATCGGTGCTGCCGAAGCCGCGGAGCGCTTTGCCGCCGGGCATGACGATTATTCGAAAATCCTGGTCAAGGCGCTGGCGGACAGGCTCGCCGAGGCCTTCGCCGAGCACTTGCACGCCCGCGTCCGCCGCGAGCTTTGGGGCTACGCCAGGGATGAGGCGCTTTCCAGTGCCGAGCTGATCGCGGAAGCCTATCGCGGCATCAGGCCGGCGCCCGGCTATCCGGCCCAGCCCGACCACACCGAAAAGGCCGCGCTGTTCAAGCTCTTGGATGCCACGGAGGCAACCGGCATCAAGCTCACCGAAAGCTTCGCCATGATGCCGGCGGCCTCGATCTCCGGCCTCTATTTCGCGCATCCCGAGAGCCATTATTTCGGCGTGGGCAAGATCGAGCGTGACCAGGTGGAGGACTACGCCANNGCGCAAGGGCTGGCCGCTTGCCGAGGCAGAGCGCTGGCTCGCGCCCATCCTCAACTACGGGCGCGGGCCGGTACGGCCGGCGGCGGAATAGCAAAGTTTTGCCGGAGTGGGTCCTCGCGGAGACCGCGCCAGCCCGCCGCGTGTGCCGTCTACCCCTCGCCCGGCCGCTTCCAGGACGCCGGCTGCGATACGGTATCCAGTTAAGCCGTTCCCAGCCGGCATCGTGGCAAGGCCGGGGGCTTTATCCAGGACGGTTACAGGCGCCGGCACCTGCAGCAGCCCAGGATACGGCGCTTCGCACCGTTCCGGGTGCGGCAGCCGTGGAGTTCATCGAGCTGGCTTCGTATAACATGACGTTAACCTTGTTTGCCCGGTTTTTGGGGCTGACAGTGCTTTTCAAGTTTTAGACAATATAGCACAGCCCCCTTGCGGAAGCGTTAAGGGGTGTAGATGTCGCTATAGTGCATTGAATTAAATGAAATATTTTTATCGCGACGAGCCAAGGAGCTGGATGCTTTCTGGTTAATGGAGAAGTTGCTCATATATTTAACGTACATTTTGAAACGCAGAAATTGAGCAAAAAACAGGAAAAATTCGCGAAAATGCACGTAAAAATCGCATACCGCTTCCGCGTTTACCTTGATCGCATTAACTATAATAGAAACGTAGGCGATGGGAACGGTTTATTAACCCGTAATCCG
The DNA here is from genome assembly GCA_003153975.1 of Hyphomicrobiales bacterium. Taxonomy (GTDB): domain Bacteria; phylum Pseudomonadota; class Alphaproteobacteria; order Rhizobiales; family Rhodomicrobiaceae; genus Rhodomicrobium. The sequence continues at coordinate 8,609 of PMBZ01000245.1, read as the reverse complement.
GGCGGACTTCGCTTGACACTCCTGAATCCGCCCGGGGTTATACGGGATCGCGACAGACGCCGGCATTTGTAACCATTCCGAAAAAGCCTGCGGCGTTTCCAAAATGACGGCCGGGGATTATTCGGCCAGACTCGGTATTATTCCGTTTTCACCAGTCCGGAGAACGCTGCCACGGCGAGCAGGCTTGCCACCCAGCCGAACGCCAGCTCGGCAAGTACAAGCGCGTTCGTCCACCAGCCAGGGAGAGTGACGGACCGGCCGCCAAGCCCAATGCTCACCTCTTTTTGCATCGGCACCCAGGCCTTTTCCTGATGCAGGTCGATCACCGGCAATAGCACGTTGAACGAGTAGACCCAGGGGTTGAACTGGGGATATTCGGCGAACTTCTGCCCGGCGATTTCCGCGCATTTGGTCCAGTTGCCGCCCGCCTCCGGCCGGCACTTCGCAAAGTCCGCGGAAAGGAAGACCTGCGAATCGCGCGGGGCGAAAGCTCCCTGCCCGGCGGCGATTTTGAAATAAGAGCCGCAGACGACTGCCACCGCAGCCATGATGAACAGCACACGCATGGGCCGGTAGCCATGGCCGATGAGCAGGCCGCCGGTCGTGGCCCAAAGCAGCGCCACCAGGGCGTCGACGGCTCCGCGCGGTCCCGCCCGCCAGCGGGCAAGCCGCCGGCGGATGAGAAAGTCCTCCCGCTTCATGGCCAGCCGTTGCGCTTCCTCCGGATGGCCCATGTCGCGTAAGACCTTGATGAGCTGCGCGAAGGGTTGGGGCTTGAAGTCGCGGCCGATATGCGCGGGCGGCTGGCGCTTGAGCCATTTCTTGCGGGTGTGTGCCCCGATGGGCGCGCCGCCGCCGAAGCGCTCGTAGGTGAAGCCGTCGAGGTGGATGACGTTGCGAAGGCCGTTCGAGTGCTTGCGCTTCGGCCAGGCTTCCGGGCTGTCGACGAGCACGTGAATGTGCGCGCTCTTGAGATCCAGCGAGCCGTTGAAGACGGCCGGAAGCTCTTTCTTTCCTTCGATGGGAGCGATGATGAGCGCGCCCGCGACCTTGGCGCTCACGAGCGAGACGGCATCCTGCGAAAACTCCTCGCCGAAAGCGGCGGCGTCGTGGGAGGCCAAGTGCGGCACGGAGAAAGTGCCGCCCCGGCAATCGATATTGCCCCGGACGATGGCGCCGTCGAGTTGCACCTTGCCCTTCGCCTCGAAGCCGTTGGCGAGGTACATGTTGCCGGCCAGCTCGATGCGGGTCAGGCGCAGCGCCGTGGTGCCGATGTTGCCCGCGGCCTGGAACCGGCCGTTGCGGAAGTCCGCGTCGCCGCCGATTTGCGCGCCGGTGAAGGAGGCCTCGCCGTCGCAGGCGCAGCCCCTGAGATAGAGGCTGCCCTTGAGGTGCAGCCGATGGCATTTCATCGAACGGCGTATCGCGGGTTCCCAGCGGCCGCCGTCCGTTGCGGGCGTATCGTCGACGCGAGCGAAAAACTCTCCCTTGGTGCAGTCGAGCGTGCCGCCGATTTCTGCGTTGTCGAGCAGCACCAAGCCATTTGCCCGGAAGCCGTCGCGGAGTTCGAGATTGCCGCCGATCGTTACCGTCTCCAGGTCGGCGGACAGGCGCTGCGCCCTCCAGGGCCGGCCTTCGATTATGCAGCCGGCGCAGGCCAGCGTGCCGGCGATCTCGGCGCCGAAAAGCTGGAGGCTGCCCTCGACGAGGGCATGGCGCAAGAGAAGGGCGCCGTCCACCCTAACGCCATCTCCCCGTATGCCGGCAACGAAGGTTCCCTCAAGGCTCACGACCTTGGTTTTCGCGTCGGAGAAGTGGAACTCGCCGCCGATTGTGCAGTTCTCGATCCAGAGCGGCCGGACCTTCGTCGCGCCGGCGAGGTTGACCGCGCCGCTTATGTACGCGCCCTGGATGCGGATGCCACTGTCATGGACGGCGGTGCGGTTCTCGCCTCCGAGCGCCAGGAAGCGCAGGAAATCCGCCCGGACCTCGTTCTCTTCCGTAGGCGTGGCCGGCCTTGCCCCGCTGAACGAGCATTGCTCACCCTTGAGCGCGGCGTCCAATAGTTTCCGTTCCGCCGGTTTGAGCGGCTCGAACTCTTGCAAAGCAACCATCTTGGACCCCACTATCCCCCCTACAAACCCGGCCAAGCGCCAACCTTTGCCGCGAAGTGGAAATGGATGCAATCATGGAAAGCAAACAATTTGCCTTTGGCCATTGGCCCTCTCCGGTTACGGCCGCCTCTGTAGCGGAAGGGGCGCTGCGGTTCGGGCGCGTGCAGGCTGAAGGCGATGCCATTTATTGGAGCGAAGGCCGGCCGGCGGAGAAGGGGCGCGCGCCGGTGATGTGCTGGAGCAAGGCGGGCGGCGTGCGCGAGTTGTTGCCGCGGCCTTACTCGGCACGCTCGCGCGTGCATGAATATGGCGGCGGCGAGTTTCTGGTGGCGGGCGGGCGGCTGTTTTTCGTGAACGACGCCGATCAGGATGTGTACGCGAGGGATTTGGCGGCGGGCGCGGCCAGCATCGGGCGCCTTACGAACTTGCCGCGGACGCGCTTTGCGGACTTTGCCTGGGACGGGTCGCGGCGGAGGTTGATTGCCGTTGGCGAAACCCACGAGCCTGGACACGGGGTGCTGCCGGGGAATGCGCTGTGGACGATCCCGGCCGGCGCGGCGCCTTTGCCGCTGCTGGAGGGGCATGATTTTTACGCGAGCCCCCGGATCGGCCCAAACGGACGCCACCTTGCTTTCCTCGCCTGGGATCTCCCAGCCATGCCTTGGGACGCGGCCCGTCTTTTCGTTGCGGAGCTGACGGAGGATGGGCGCGCGGGCGAGCCCGTTGCCGTTGCGGGCGGAGACGGAAGCGCCTGTTTTCAGCCCGGATGGGGAGCGGACGGCACGCTTTTCTTCGTGTGGGACGTTGAAGGCTCCGGCCGGCTTTATGCTTGGCGCGGAGGGGCCAGGCCGGAGAAAGTCCTCGATACTGGCGGCGATCTTTCGATGCCCCAATGGAGCTTCAACGCCGCGAGCTACGCCTTGCTGCCGCAGGGCAGGGCGTACTGCACCTTCGTCAGGAATGGCGAGGCGGGTGCCGCGATTGCGAACCTGAACGCGGCCAGTCCGACGCCGCGCGAAACCGGCTTCAGCGCCATTCATGCGATATCCGCCGGCGGAGCGGGCGTTGTCCTGGAAGGCTTGAAGGACGACGAGGCGCTGTGCATCGCCTTGGACGATCCAGCAACGGCGGCGCCTTCCCCGGCCATCCTGCGGCGCAGCAGCACCGCCGCCATGGACGCGGGCTATATTTCCCGTCCGCGCCGCCTCGAAATCCCAAGCGGCGCGGGCACAATCCACGGCCTGCTTTATCCGCCGCGAAACCCGGCCGCCCACGGCCCTGCCGGCGCGCTGCCGCCGCTGATCGTGAGCCTGCATGGCGGCCCCACGAGTGCGGCGGCACGCGGGCTTAAGCCGCGAACGCAGTTTTTCACCTCGCGGGGCTTCGCCTGGCTCGACCTCGACTACGCGGGCAGCACCGGCTATGGGCGGGCCTATCGCGAGCGGCTCACGGGCAATTGGGGAATCGCGGATGTCTCGGATACGATTGCAGCAGCGCGGTTCGCGGCGCAGGCGGGGATTGCCGATCCGGGCGCGACATTCGTAACAGGGGGCAGCGCCGGCGGCTATACGGTGCTTATGGCTATCGCCACGGCGGACGTGTTCCGGGGGGCCGCGAGCCATTACGGGATTTGCGACCTCATCGCCTTGCAGAAGACCACGCACAAATTCGAGCAAGGCTATCAGCAAACGCTGCTCGGCGCTTCGCTTGACGGGAACGAGGCGGTTTACCGCGAGCGCTCGCCGATCCAGCATATCGAGCGTATCTCGACGCCGCTGATCCTATTTCAGGGCGCCGAGGACAATGTGGTTCCCAAAAGCCAATCGATTGCCATTGCGGAGGCGCTGCGGGCCAAGGGCGTGCCCGTCGAATACCATGAATTCGCGGGCGAGGGGCATGGCTTCCGGCACGCGCATACGATCCGCACCTGCCTGGAGCGCGAGCTTGCTTTCTATCTTGGGCTTATGGGTGGAAGCGCCACGCCGGAATTAGCTGGGTAAACAAATAGCGAGTGGGCATGACGATCCCGGACGCGGGCTAGGCCGGGTCCGGGACGACGCGCGACAATTCCGTTAAGGTCAGCCCGGCTACAGCCTGAGCTTGACATCCACTATCGTGGTGACTGCGGCGCAATGCCGGGGCACCACTGGGCACAGCACTGTTTTAGGCACGGCGTGCTTAATTGCGCGCGTGCACGCGGGGAGCGATTTTGCAAAAATTGGAGTAAAACGCCGGGCTGGCTCTAGAAAGCCGTCCCCGATCCGATGACGAAATCGTACCTTCGTTCGTCGCTGCCCGGATAGGAAAAGTGCCACCACTCCGCCGCGTAGTTTTTGAAGCCGGCGCCTTCGACGATGCTCAGCAAAAGCCCGCGGTTCTTGCGCTCGGCGGGCGTGAGCAGGGGCGAAGCCGTGTTGGCCTTGGGGTCGAAGCAATCGAAGGCGGTGCCCATGCCAAGGCTTCCGTCGCCGGCTCCGGGCGCGGTGCAATCCCCCTCCTGTTCCGGGTCCTTGCTTGTCGCAGCGGCGGCGGGAACGATCGTCAAATCGACAGTGAATCCTATCGAGTGTTGCGATTGGGACGCAATATATCCGGGCACGAGCCGGGATTTGCCGAGGCGGGGATAATAGCGCTTCGTGCGTCCATCCTCCGGCGCCGCCGCCCACGCGACGAAAGCCCGCACAGCGCGGATGGGCCGGTAGCAATCGTAGACCTTCAGTGAAAACCCCCGGCTTTTGGCCTTATCTTGCGCGCGGGCCAGCGCCTCCGCCGCGCTCCGTTGCAGCACGCATTCGGCCGCGCCATAGCCGGGGACGGGCTTGCCGGTGAAATTATCCGGCCCAGCATAGCGCATGTCCTGCACGATGGAAGGCGCCACATCGCGGAGGTAGACGAAGCCTTCGGGCAGCCCGTCCGCTCTGGCGCCGGCCGCGCAGCACCATATCTGCGCAAACAGAGCGCATCCCGCCGCAATCGCGCGCCCTGTTCTTTCAGGCGTCAGTAGCAACTAACGAACTCCCGGAATACCCAGCCAACCCCGACATAGGCCCAGGGCCGTCCCTGGCTGTCATAGGCGATGCTCTGAATGGAAACGGCCGTTCCATTGCGAAGCGTTCCCACAATTTCGCCATTTGGAAACGACCGGATATTGAGCGGCGTTCCCGTCGGGTCGGTGACGATGCAAGCTGACTGGGCTACGGCGGAAGAAGCCGCCAGAACGATCGCGATCAAGGCAGTTTTGAGCATGGCGAACCCCATTCGATAAACTACCGCAAGTAGCCGGATCTAAGTAGGTCGATGCGCGAAATCCAGGGTCCGCGGCTGCCTTTCCGGGCGATGGCGGGGGCTTATACGGGCCAAGCTTAAGGAAGCACCACCTCGCCGCGCTCATTCAACGCAAAGTGTGGATTCCATGCCACCTCCCATAAATGGCCGTCCAAATCCGCGAAATAGCCGCTTTGCCCGCCCCAGAAAACAGCCTCCGCTCGTTTTACGATCTTGCCGCCCGCCGCTTCCGCCACGCTTAAGAAAGCGGCAACCTCCTCCTTGGCGCGGACGTTATAGGCGAGCGTAATGCCGGAGAACCCCTGGCCCTCCGCGTCCACGTCAGCGTCCTCGGCCAGCGCCTCGCGCGGATAAAGCGCCAGCACCATCGCACCGAGCTGGAAGAACACGATATTGCCCTGGCTGGCGGGCGAAGCTTTCCAGCCCAAGCCTGTTTCGTAAAACCGGCGCGCATTTTCCACGTCAGCCACGCCAAGCGTTACCATGTTGAGACGGGGTTCAGGCTTCATATCGTTTAACCTCCTTTTGGACTGGCCAGCGCCATCAGGCGGGCATCCTGCGCGCGCAGGTAGTGCATGCCCCACGGCCCGCGCTCAAGGCCCGCGATCAGCACCTCGGGCAAATCCGCGGCAAATTCGACGCTGCAGGAGGCGGCGCCCAGCGCCACGGCTGCCACCGTGTCGACATCCCCAGTGAAGTCCACGCAGCGGCGCAACAGCGCGCTAAGGGATCTCTCCGCCATGATCGCGGTGATTGCCGCCCGCACGGCCGTCATCCCCTCCGCGCCGGCCTTGCCCGCATGGGGCCGTCCCCAATCGCCGGCGATGTGCGCATCGAGGAAAGCGGGAAGGCCGGCCTTGCCGCCCAGCCTGTGGAGGAAGTAGTGCGTTGCCAGCGCTACGGCCTGTGCCGAGCGCACACCGCCATCGGTGGCGTGCGTGATCCGCGCCTGCCGTTCGGCCACTTGCAGCACGGAGGGAACGTCAGACAATACGCCGATGGGGCAGGCACGCATGGCCGCACCCGATTTTTCCGAATCCGGGCGGATGCGGGCGGCGAAATCCGCGGCATCGCTTACCGATTGCAAGAATTCCCAGAAGCGCCCCGCGTAGCCCTCGCGCGGATCGCGCTTGAAGGCCAGCACGAATTTCTCGGTAAATTGCAGCGTGGTGGCGTCCGCGCCGTGATCGATCAGCGCCTCGGCCACCGCGAGGCTCATCTGCGCGTCGTCGGTGTAGGCTCCAGGCGCGATGCCGTGGCGCGGATGCTTGGAGTAGCGGCTCAAGTCGTTGGGGCGGTCAGGCGATGGCTTGGCGTATTCGAAGCCCGCCCCGTAAGCGTCGCCAATTGCAATTTCGACCAGCATTCCGCCCTCCTGTCACGCCCGCGTTCCAGGCATGCCTTTTCATATAGAAAGCTGGGCAAAATGGGGTGCGGATTTTTGGCGATATTCTGCTTCTAGCAGGCTGGGCTGCCGCCCGCGCCCAAGCCATTGGCAAGGCCAGAAATCATTGCGCCAAGCTCCGTGAAATCGCGGCGGCGCGGCGAGGAGCTTCGCCAGGCAAGCCCTATCTTGCGCGAGGGCTCGGGGGCCGCGAACGGTAGGAGCTGGATATCGCTGCGTTGCGCCTCGGTTTCGAGGCTCATCCTGGGCAGGAGCGTCACGCCGAAGCCGTTGGCGACCATTTGCACGAGTGTCGACAAGCTCGTGGTGCCGAAGGTGTCGAGGTTCCGCACCTGCTTGAGGCTGCAAAACTCAAGCGCCTGATCGCGCAGGCAATGGCCTTCCTCAAGCAGCAGCAGCCGCTCGTTCTCGAACAGCGCGGGCGTGGCCAGCGCCTTGGCCGGAACCGGCCTGCCCGCGGGCATGGCCAGCACGAAGGTGTCCTCGAACAGCTCCAGCATATCGATATCCGGCTCGCCGGCGGGTAGCGCCAAAAGCACCACGTCGAGCCGGCCGCCCGCCAAATCCGCAAGCAAATATTGCGTCTGCGCCTCGCGCAGGTGCAGGTCGAGATTGGGATAGGCGGCGCGCAGCACGGGCAGAAGCTTCGGCAGGACATAGGGCGCAATCGTTGGAATGACGCCCAGCCTGAGCGGCCCCGCGAGCACGTGCCCGCCGTGGCGCGCGTAATCGGCCAGATCCCGGACGCTGGCAAGGATTTGCCTAGCCCGGCGCGCAACCTCCTGGCCTCCCGGCGTGAGCTTTGCACCGGACCGCGTGCGCTCGATGAGCACCACGCCCAGCTCCTTCTCAAGTTCCTGAATTTGCATGGACAAAGCCGGTTGCGTGACGGTGCATTCGTCCGCCGCGCGGCCGAAGTGAAGCAAGCGCGCGAGCGCGTCGAAATAGCGGAGCTGCCGCAGCGAGACGTTTATCATCACCTCCTCTTATCACAAGTTCAGAATATACGAATAGACCTTATCGTGCCTCCAGCCTACGGTTTTTCTGGGAAACCTCGATGGAGACCACGGATGACTTGGCTTGTTAACGGTGATGGCCGGAGCGCTTCCCGGTGGACGGAACATTCCGCATGACCCGCTCATTGTTATTGCGCTGGCCGTGAAAAAGGGGATTGCTGCCACTACGGAAAATGTGATTGGCCGAGTTGTAAAAACTAGAACTTGATTGGAGAGAATATGGCCAGTGAAAGCAAGTGCCCGTTTACGGGCGGAACCCACGCACCCACGAACCGCGACTGGTGGCCGGAACAACTGAACCTTCAGGTTCTCCACCAGCACTCCACCCAATCCAATCCGATGGGCGAGGCGTTCGACTACGCCAAGGAATTCAAGAGCCTCGACCTCGATGGCGTGATCGAGGATCTTCATGCCTTGATGACGGATTCGCAGGATTGGTGGCCGGCCGACTTTGGCCATTATGGTGGTCTGTTCATCCGGATGGCTTGGCACAGCGCGGGCACCTACCGCATCGGCGACGGCCGAGGCGGCGCGGGAGGAGGCCAGCAGCGTTTCGCGCCGCTCAATAGCTGGCCGGACAACGCGAACCTCGA
>PMBZ01000245.1:0-164 GCA_003153975.1 Hyphomicrobiales bacterium | reverse complement strand
TCGATGGGCTTCAAGACGTTCGGTTTTGGCGGCGGGCGCGAAGACACCTGGGAGCCTGAGCAGGATATCTTTTGGGGTCATGAAGGCAAGTGGCTGGCGGACGAGCGCTACAGCGGCGAACGCGATCTCGATAATCCCCTCGCGGCCGTGCAGATGGGTCTGAT
>PMBZ01000032.1:11506-20121 GCA_003153975.1 Hyphomicrobiales bacterium | reverse complement strand
GTCGAGGCGCAGCGCTCGCCGGGCGCCAGCCTGTCGGCGTTCATCGCGAGGCACATGGAGCAGCCGGGCTCCCGCCATTCGAAGCCCGCCGCGAGGAAGATTTTGTCGAGGCCCTCGGACTCGGCCTGCTCCTTCACGAGGCCGGAGCCCGGCACCACCATCGCCTTGACGCTGGCCGCGATGCGCTGGCCGCTTGCAATTGCCGCCGCCGCGCGCAGGTCTTCGATGCGCCCGTTGGTGCAGGAGCCGATGAATACGCGGTCGATGGCGATATCGGTCATCTTCGTGCCGGGGGTGAGGCCCATATAGGCGAGAGCGCGCGTCATGGCGGCGCGCTTGCCTTCATCGGCCGCCGTGGCGGGATCGGGCACCACGCCGGTGATCGCAACCACGTCCTGCGGGCTCGTGCCCCAGGTGACGAGCGGCGGCAGGGCGCTCGCGTCGAGCCGCAGCTCGCTGTTGAACACAGCGCCCTCGTCGGACGGCAGGCTTTCCCAATAGCGCCGCGCGATATCCCAGGCGCCGCCCTTGGGCGAGCGCGGCCGGCCCTGGATATAGGCGTAGGTCTTCTCGTCGGGCGCGATCATGCCGGCCCTGGCGCCCGCCTCGATGGACATGTTGCAGACCGTNNCAGACCGTCATGCGGCCTTCCATCGAGAGCGCGCGGATGGCCTCGCCGGCATATTCGATGACGTAGCCGGTGCCGCCGGCCGTGCCGGTCTGGCCGATGATGGCGAGCGCGATGTCCTTGGCGGTAACGCCGTCGCCAAGCGTGCCGTCCACGGTCACGCGCATGTTCCTGGCCTTCTTCTGGATGAGCGTCTGGGTGGCGAGCACGTGCTCGACCTCGCTCGTGCCGATGCCGTGGGCGAGCGCCCCGAACGCGCCATGCGTGGAGGTATGGCTGTCGCCGCAGACGATGGTCGTGCCGGGCAGCGTGAAGCCCTGCTCGGGGCCGACGATGTGCACGACGCCCTGCCGGGGATCGAGTTCGTTGAAATAGTCGATGCCGAATTCCGCGCAGTTCCCGGCCAGCGTGCGAACCTGCAGCGCCGCTTCCGGGTCTTCGATGCCGTGGCTGCGGCCGGTGGTCGGCACGTTGTGATCCACCACGGCCAGAGTCTTTTGCGGCGCGCGCACGCGGCGCTTGGCCATGCGGAGCCCCTCGAAGGCTTGCGGGCTCGTCACTTCGTGCACGAGATGGCGGTCGATATAGAGCAGGCAGGTGCCGTCCGCTTGCGTCTCCACAACGTGATCGTCCCAAATCTTATCGTATAGCGTTTTTGTCATGGCCCGTTCCGTTTAGCTCCCGCGAGCAGCGCCGTTTGCGCTGAGTTGTAGGGAGAGCGCCCAAGGAAAGCAAGGCGCTGGCGGTGAATATCACCGGCCGTGAATGCGGTTAGCCTGCCGCGAAGCTTGTGAGCAGCCTTATGTTGCCAAACTTGTATGCCTCGGCGAAGTATGCGCCGGCCGGTGCCGGCTGAGTCCTCCCTTCCAAATCTCTCCGGATCAATTCCGCGATGATGGCATCCTTGTCCTTGCCCTCCTAGGCCTTGTCGAAGGCTTCCTTCACGCCGGCTGGGACGCAAATCGTCATAACCGTCATGGTGCACTCCAAGCTTCTCCCGGTAATAGACCGCCGGAGGCCGGGCGATAAGTATGAAGGCGATGAGCTGGATAGATGGCTCCGCGCCCGAGGAATGCGCGAGATTGCGCGGACGTCATTGCCTATCTGAAGATGTACACCGGCCGGCAAGAGCATCTTCGCTTGCAGGTCTGTGCCGGGGGCTTGGCCGGGTGTGCCCTCCGGCGGCTTTCCGCGTCTCGGCATTTAGGGTAAATTGCGGCGTTCTGACGCAGACTTGTGTTGAGTTCCGGTTCATTTTCAGACTAGTAAAATGGGCCGGGCATCCGAAACCGGCGATGCGAATGGGTAGGAGACGAGCATGAAGATACTTGTAAAGACGGCGCTGCTTGGCGCGGCCCTGGTCTGGTCCGCGAGCGCATATGCGGCGGGCGATGCCGCCAAGGGGCAGGCAACGTTCAATAGCAAATGCAAGATGTGCCACGCAGTCGGCGCCACGGCCAAGGCAGGCGTCGGCCCCGTTCAGAACAACCTCATCGGCGCCACGGCTGGTTCGCGTGCGGGCTTCAATTATTCCCCCGCCATGAAAGAGGCTGGCGAAAAGGGCATGGTTTGGACCGAGGAGAACGTCGGCAAGTTTCTTGAGAACCCGAAGGCTGTCGTCGCCGGCACCAAAATGGCCTTCCCTGGCCTGAAGGAGGCCCAGGACCGCGACGATGTTATCGCCTTTTTGAAAACCCAGACCGGCCAGTAGGTCCACCGGCCTTTTTTTGGGTTTAACTCATGCGAACCCTGCCCTTGGGGCAGGGTTTTTGCGCTTTCGGGACCGCGCCGGCTTCGGGATTGCGGCGTGCGTTCGCGCTGGCTGCCACAGTTCCGCCCTTAGAGGCGCGTTTCTTCCGTGCAATCCTAGTGTGGCGTCTCGCAATTGCCTTTACCCTTCGTGGCTATTTCGCGAAGGCAATTTCGAGACATAAGCCACACTAGCACTTTGAATCTGCTNNGCGGTAATTCGGAGACGGGACACTAGGCTATCGGATTGCAGAAAGAGGGGGTCATGCCTTTCCGGTTCATCGCCACGGTTACAGTTATCATCGCCGCGGGCGTTCTTTCCGGCTGCGGCTCGGGCGACAGGCCCGCAAGCTCGGTTGCTTCTGGCGAGCCTGCGGGCGACGGGGCGCCAGTAGCGCTGGCACCGCGCAGGGGCGCCGCGCAGACGATCGCCATGGCCGCCGACCAGGACGCGCTGAACAAGGCCATCGAGCGGCTTCGCATCACCAAGAAGAAGAAGGAAGGCGGCCCATTCGACCAGGCCGGCGCGGATCTGAACAGCGACGGCCGTGCCAAGGCGCTTGTGCTTTTTACCGGGCAGGACTGGTGCTCGCCGCAGGGCTGTACGCTGGTGGTCTTCGAGCCGGGCGATGTCGGCTACCGGCCCATCTCGCAGATCGTCGGCGTCAAGGCCCCCATCGCGGCGGGGCCTGGCTCGAACGCGGGCTGGCGCGACCTGATCGTGAAAACGGGCACGAGCAAGATTGTGCGGCTGCAATTTACGGGCGGAGGCTATCCGGCGAGTGCCGCGGGCCAGCCCGATGCCAGCGCGGATATTGCGCAATCGGAGGTTTTGATCCAACCTCAACCGGCTAATCAGACAGCGGCGGCCCTGCCGGCGTCTGGCGGGGGCCAAGCTCCACAATAGGGGAGGGCCGCGCGGCCTCGAAGGACGAAGACCATGGACCTCGACGATTTTGAGCCGCGCAAGCAGCCGGCAAAGCCGAAAGACCTCTCGGTTTTCTCGATCGAGGATTTGCGCGGCTACGTTGACTTGCTGCGGGCGGAGATTGCGCGCGCCGAGGATACGATCGCGAAGAAAAGCGCCCAGCTCAATGCCGCGGCCTCGTTTTTTAAGAAGTAGGCGGCTGTAGCTGGCGGACGAGCCTTAGTCATAGGGCATTACCCTTCATCCTGTCCTTCTCCCACAGGGAGAAGGAACGCCTGAATGAAGGCTGTGCCCGTTCAACATCGTTCCCTCTCCCATGCGGAGAGGGACAGGGTGAGGGGTTGTGCGCTTCGTGTGGATCGCGGGTCTGGGGGCCTTACGCGGCCGGGAATTCGAGCTTGATGCGTTCGATCTGCGGCGAGATGGGGGAGGCGCCTTCGGCCAATGCCGTGTAGCCTTCGCTGAGCAGCGGGTCCAGCCGCAGTACGCGGCCATAGAGCCTGTGGCTCTCGCCGATCAGCTTCCTGAATGTCTCGGGCAGCTCGTCGAAGCAGCCTGCGCGCACGCTGCTTTGTGCGGCGAGCGTAACTTTGTGCCTGTGCGTATGCGCTTCGGAAGCTGTGATCTCGCCCATGGCGATGGCGCGGCGGACCAGGAGCCAGGAGGCAAGCTGGGTGAGCCGGGTCGTCAGCTTGATGCTTTCGGAGGTGTAAGCGATGCTGGCCTGAGGTGCGAGGCGCTTCGATTCAAGCCTGCCGGCGCGGTCGAGATATTCGGCTGTCTCCTCCACGAGGTCCATGCCTTCGCGGTAGAGTTCGGCGAAATGCTGGGACGCGATGTATTTGTCGCGGAAGGAAAGAAGAGCGCCCGCCTCGCGTTCTTCAGCCGCATTGGAGCCTGTCATTGGTCCGCCTCACGCACTACATACCGGTACAACCGGGACCTGCGCCGTACATCGCACACCCCGTACCCCATCACAGCCACCGCCTTTCAAGATGGTAAAGACGGCAGCCTGCAACGAGAGCTTACCGCAAATTAACGCCACATCAAGAACGCGCTTCAAAATCTTTGAAATTAGGGTTGCCCTTGGCGTCCCCGTTCGCGTTCCATCGTCATAAGGTAGCAAGCGCCGCTTAACTTGCGGTAAAAGGGCAGGCTGTTGCGGGAGTCCGCCGAACCGCTGGAGAAACCATGAAAACCATTGTCATCCGCGAGCCCGGTGGCCCCGATGTGCTAACGATTGCCGAGGTGCCGGTGCCCGAACCCCGGCGCGGCGAGGTGCTCATCAAGGTTGCGGCGGCGGGCGTCAACCGGCCCGACGTTTTGCAGCGCAAAGGTCATTATCCGCCCCCGGCCGGCGCGTCGAACGTCCCAGGCCTTGAGGTGGCGGGCGAGGTTGCGCGGCTTGGCGAGGGCGTTACGCGCTGGCAGCCGGGCGATAAGGTGACAGCGCTCACCGCCGGCGGCGGCTATGCCGAGTATGCGCTGGCGCTGGAAGGCTCGTGCATGCGCATACCCCAGGGGCTCGGCATGGCGGAGGCGGCCTGCATCCCCGAGACTTTCATGACGGTGTGGCACAACGTCTTCGAGCGCGGCGGGCTCAAGCCGGGCGAGATTTTTCTCGTCCATGGCGGCTCAAGCGGCATCGGTACCGCGGCGATCCAGCTCGCGGCCCGTTCCGGCGCGCGCGTATTCGCAACCGCCGGCACCGATGAGAAATGCGCCTATTGCGAGAGCCTGGGCGCGGAACGGGCCTTAAACTACAAGGCCCACCCCTCATTCGCGGCTGAAATCAAGGCGGCGGCCGGGCGCGGCGTGGATGTCATCCTCGATATGGTGGGTGGCGATTATGTGAAGGAGAACATCGCCTGCGCGGCTGAGGAGGGCCGGATCGTCCAGGTCGCCTTCCTGAGCGGCTCCCGGGTTCAGGTTGACCTCATGCCCTTGATGCTGAAGCGCCTGACGCTCACCGGATCGACCTTGCGTCCGAGGCCGCCCGAATTCAAAGCGCATCTGGCTGGCGAGCTTGAGCGGAAGGTCTGGCCGCTTCTCGAAAGCGGGACGGTGAAGGTCGTGGTCAGCAAGTTTTTCCCGCTCGCCGAAGCTGCCGCCGCGCATCGCGAGATGGAAGGGGGCACGCACATGGGAAAAATCGTGCTGCTGGTGGAGTAGGGGCGCCGCCATTCGAGAAGCTTGCGCATTCGAGAGCTGCCGGTGCCCTCCGTTCAAGCCGGTTCCTCCATACTTGAAATGGGCTTCCTTTAGCCGGTTTCCTGCCAAAAAGGATGGCGATATTCGGTGCGGCTATTTCAAATGCGGGACCGCGCTATGTTCCGGGTTCTTTTGCTGCTGTTCGTTCTGGCACCTTCCACGCTCATGGCGCAGGAGCAGGCGCGCCTGCCGCTATTTCTGGAGAGCGCCTATGGACAGGTAGGCAAGACTGTCAAATACGATGCCGCCTACGAGCGCATCGCCTTTCCGGGCGGCGACGTGCCGTTTGAGCGGGGCGTGTGCACCGATGTGGTCGTGCGGGCTTACCGCGGTATCGGGTTGGATTTGCAGCTTCAGGTCAACCAGGACATGCACAGGGCCTTCGGCGTGTACCCCAGGCTTTGGGGGCTTTCCCGGCCCGATTCCAACATCGACCACCGGCGCGTTCAGAACCTTGAGGTGTTCTTCAAGCGGCACGGCAAGGAGCTGCCAGTGTCGAAGGAGGCGGGAGACTACAAGCCGGGAGACATCGTGACTTGGCGGCTGCCGGACGGCCGGCCGCACATCGGGCTCGTTTCGGACCGGCAGAGCGGGGGATTGCCGCTCATCGTGCACAATATCGGCGCTGGCGCCGAGGTTGAGGATACGCTGTTCGCCTTCAAGATCGCCGGCCATTACCGCTACGGCCTCGATAAGAACTGAAAGCGGGAACAGGCTGCCAAGCCCGCAAAGGTCCCGCTCTCAGGGGAACTCACCGCGCCAGTAGAGCCGGAAGCAAGTTCGCACCCGCTTTTTCTGCCCGATTTGCCGGGAGTCAGCACGGTGCATCCGCCGTCAACCCAGCGGCGAGCGATTCGATAAGCGCGTTCAGAACGAGGCGGCCTTTAGCGGTTGCGCGGATGTAGCCGCCCTCCCTACATAGCAAACGCTCCTCTTCCAGCCTCGAAAGGCCAGCCGGTTCCAGCGAGTACCCGGTGCTGACCCGCAGGCTCTTTGCGTCAAGTCCTTCGCTCAGACGCAAGCCCATCAACAGCATTTCCTCTGCCTGTTCGCGCGGGCTAAGCTCGCTGACTTCCTCGCAGCCGTGGCCCCGCCTGGACACCTGAGCAGCCCAAGCGCCTGGCGCCCCGATCGCCGCCGTTGCCATCTTGGATTTCCCGGTGCTGATGCGGCCGTGGGCGCCAGGCCCCACGCCGATATAGTCGCCATAGCGCCAATAGGTCAGGTTGTGCCGGCTTTCCTGCCCTGGCCGGGCGTGGTTCGAGACCTCGTAGGCAGGCAGCCCCGCTGCTTCGCAAAGCTCCTGCGTCTCCTCGTAAAGACTGGCGGATCGCTCTCCGCCGGGGATTTGCAGCCTCCCGCTCCGGTGCAAATGGGCGAACGGCGTTTCAGGCTCGACGGTGAGCTGGTAAAGCGACAGATGCGCCGGCGCCAGGCGCAGCGCCTGGGCCAGTTCCTCGCGCCAAGCTTGTGGCGTTTGGCCGGGCAGGGCGTAGATCAGATCGAAATTGACGCGATCGAAATGGCGGGCAGCGATATCCAGCGCTTGGCGGGCTTCCCTAGCGCTATGCACCCGGCCCAGAAAGCGCAGTGCCGCATCGTCGAAAGACTGTACGCCCAGAGAAACGCGATTGACCCCAGCCTCGCGGAAACCGGCAAAGCGCCCTGCCTCGACGCTGGATGGATTTGCTTCGAGCGTGATCTCGCAGTCCCGTTCGATCGGCCAGAGCGCTGCGATTTGGCCGAGAAGCGCCGCAACCGTCCCCGGCGCCATCAGCGAGGGCGTCCCGCCGCCGAAGAAGACGCTCGTAATTGGGCGCCGCGCCGTCTGCTCCGCGTAATAGCGAAGTTCGGCGGTGACGGCTTTCAGGTACTCTTCCTCGCCGACGCTTCGCTTGACGTATGAGTTGAAATCGCAGTAAGGGCATTTGGACTGGCAGAAGGGCCAGTGAATGTAGACCGCGAGTCCGTCCAAAATCTCGTTGGCCGCGTCAGTCTTGCCCTGCATCTCCCTCAAGGACCGCGGCGTGGAAGGCTGCGAAGGCGTTTGCGCGGTGGGAAATCGCATGTTTCTTCGCGGGGTCCATCTCCCCGAATGTCTGATCGTATCCGTCCGGCACGAATATGGGATCGTAGCCGAAGCCCTTTTCGCCGCGGGGAGGCCATACCAGATGGCCTTCAACCGTGCCCTCGAAGAACTGGGCCGCGCCCATCGGATTTGCAAGGCAAAGCACGCACACGAATTTGGCCCGGCGTCTTTCCGGCGATGTGGCGCCCTTCGCCTGAAGCTCCTCCTCGACCCGTTCCATTGCGCGGTAGAAGTCGCGCGGCTCGCCAGCCCAGCGCGCGGAGTGGATACCGGGCGCTCCACCCAGAGCCTCCACAGCGAGGCCGGAATCGTCGGCCAGGGCAGGCACGCCAGACGCGAATGCCGTGATCACCGCCTTGAGCTGCGCGTTTTCCTCGAAGGTCTCGCCGGTTTCCACCGGCTCGGGAACGCCAAGCTCTCCGGCTGAAACCACCTTGACTCCATATGGACCCAGCAGATCCCGGAATTCGCGCAGCTTGCCTTGGTTATGCGATGCGACGGCAAGACTGCTGCCACGCCTGAGCCGTAACGTCATTTGAACTCGCGTGTTACAGGATGGTCAGCTTTTGCAGGTTGACGAGTTCCGCCACGCCCTTTTTGGCCAGCTCCGTAAGCTCCGCCATGCGTTCCTCGGAAAACGCGGCCTTCTCCGCGGTGGCTTGCACCTCCACGATCAGGCCTTTGCCGGTGAACACGAAGTTGGCATCCGCCTCCGCCTCGGAATCTTCCGGATAATCGAGATCGAGCACCGGGGTTCCCTTGTAGATGCCGCAAGAGACGGCCGCGACCTGATCCTTCATCACGCCGTCCTTGATCATGTCGCGGGCGCGCATCCACTGGAAGCAATCGTGAAGCGCGATCCAGGCGCCTGTGATGGACGCGGTGCGCGTGCCGCCGTCTGCCTGAAGCACATCGCAGTCCACCATGATCTGGCGTTCGCCAAGGGCCTGGAGGTCGACGACAGCGCGCAAGGCCCGGCCGATCAGGCGCTGGATTTCCTGGCTGCGGCC
>PMBZ01000032.1:10267-11418 GCA_003153975.1 Hyphomicrobiales bacterium | reverse complement strand
ACAGGGCGCAAATCGCCCGGCTGCCGTTTCGAGGGACGCATGGTAACCTGCATTGTTAGAGAGGGTGGTGGCTAATCCTGGGAGGACCGCCAGGATTTGGCGCGCACAGTAGAGCACGTTCAAGAAAAGTAAAAGCGGCTTTTCCAGCCGCCACGCATAAACATTAATAAAAACGCTTAAACAAACTGACTAACTTACAGGGAAGCCGACCCACCACCTGTCCGGGCCTTGCTTCTCTTCTTCTTCGGAGGAAAGCCGCCCAGCCAGAAAGCTGCACACGTCATCGCTTTCGAGCGTATTCCCCTCAACCACAGGCATCAGGAGGTGACTGCGAAAGCCGAGTCCGGCCACGTCATCATTTGCCTGTGCAATAGTCTGCTCGGTCATGATTCTATCCCGTTAAGTTACTATTAACCACATCACTTTCTGATTCTTTGGCTGTTGTCATGGGCTTGGCCATGGACGCGCTCACTCCGCGCGTCTGGCGTGCCTCTGCTGCAACAGGGCGCGCCTCCGGCGGAGCTTCAGGAATAAACCCAGGAATATAGGAAATTGGCGGTAAGTGCCGCGTATGCGGCGAAGCCCGTCAGCGAAACAGGCAGGAGAATGGAGCCGCCCGGCATGGTGGCCGGGCGGTGAGACCTTGGTCAGGCGGCCGTCTTGTTCATGCGATTGCCGATCAGGTCGGTCACAACGCCGGGCTCGGCAAGCGTGGAGGTGTCGCCGAGATTCGAGAAATCGTCCTCGGCGATCTTGCGCAGGATGCGGCGCATGATCTTGCCGGAGCGTGTCTTGGGCAGGCCTGGCGCGAACTGGATCAGGTCGGGTGTCGCGATCGGCCCAATTTCCTGGCGCACCCAGTTCTTAAGCTCGGTTCTGAGTTCCTCGGATGGCTCGATGCCGGTCATGAGCGTCACATAGACGTAGATGCCCTGTCCCTTGAGGCTGTGCGGGTAGCCGACGCAGGCGGCTTCCGCCACTTTCGGGTGGGCGACGAGTGCCGATTCGACCTCCGCCGTGCCCATGCGATGGCCGGCGACGTTGATAACGTCGTCGACGCGGCCTGTGATCCAGTAATACCCATCCTCGTCGCGGCGGCAGCCGTCGCCGGTGAAATAGGTGCCCGGATAGGTCGAGAAGTAGGTCTGCAC
>PMBZ01000032.1:0-10241 GCA_003153975.1 Hyphomicrobiales bacterium | reverse complement strand
CAGGTGTCGACGATGGGGCAGCGGTCCTCGCCCACAACGTGGTAATACCACTCCCAGGCCTCCGGATTGATCGGCTCGCCGACGCTGCCCAATAGCTTGAGCGACTTGCGGCTCGTCTTCTTGACGTGGCCTTCGCCAGCGCCCATCAGCGCACGGATCGCTGTCGGCGCGGTGTAGAACGTGTCCACCTTGTGTTTGTCGCAAACGTCCCAGAAGCGCGATGCGCTGGGATAGTTCGGTACGCCCTCGAACATGAGCGTGGTGGCGCCATTGGCGAGCGGCCCATAGACGATGTAGCTGTGCCCCGTCACCCAGCCGACGTCCGCGGTGCACCAGAAAATGTCGCCATCCTTGTAGTCGAAGACGTACTGGTGCGTGAGCGAGGCGTAGACGAGATAGCCGCCCGAGGTGTGCAGCACGCCCTTGGGCTGGCCGGTCGAACCGGACGTATAGAGGATGAACAGCGGGTCCTCCGCGCTCATCTCCTCCGGCGGGCAGTCGGCGGAAACGGATAGCATTTCGTCGGCGAGCCAGTAATCGCGGCCGGCCTTCCAGCCGACGGGGTTGTTGGTGCGCTTGGCGACGAGCACGCGCTCCACGGTCGGGCATTTCTCAAGCGCCTTGTCGGCATTGGCCTTGAGCGGCACTTTGCGGCCGCCCCGGATGCCTTCGTCCGCGGTGATGAGCACGTTCGAATCGCAGTCGATAATGCGGCTGGCGAGGCTGTCCGGCGAGAAGCCGCCGAACACCACCGAGTGGACCGCGCCGATGCGCGCGCAGGCGAGCATGGCATAGGTCGCTTCGGGGATCATCGGCAGATAGATCGTTACCCGGTCGCCCTTCTTGACGCCGTGCTTCTTGAGCACATTGGCGAAGCGGCTCACGCGCTCGTGGAGCTGCCGGTAGGTGATCTTCTGGTCCATGCTGGGCTCGTCGCCTTCCCAAACGATGGCGGCCTGATCGCCGCGTTTGGCAAGGTGACGGTCCACGCAGTTTGCGCAGACGTTGAGCGTTCCGTCCTCATACCACTTGATGGAGACGTTATGCGGATCGAACGAGGTGTTCTTGACCTTGGTGAAAGGTTTGATCCAGTCGAGGCGGCCGGCCTGTTCGCCCCAGAATCCATTGGGATCCTTGACGCTTTGCTCGTACATGGCACGGTATTTTTCGTCATTAATGTAGGCCGAGGAACGCCAGCCTTCTGGAACGGGATAAGTTTTTGCTGTCATCGATATTCCTCCCAAAGGTACAAAATTCGGGGCCATTATGGTGACGGGCCGCCCCTGGAGCAACCGGCCTTAGGTCGAACAAGGCAGTTTAGCCGCAGGTGGAAAATCCACAATTGCGGCAGACGCCGCAGCCCTCCTGGAACACCATGCTTGGCGACCCGCAACGCGGGCAAAAAAGGCGCGCCCCCGCCGCCGTTATTCCTGTATCGCTTCCTCCGCTTTCCACAAGTGCTTTTCCAACTCCGGCGCCTGGCAGGGCGTTACAGCCCCCATCTGCGAAGCCGATATGAACGAGGTGCTGCTCGATGATGCCGCCGATGGCAGCGAGCAGGCTGGGCACGTATTTGCCATTCATCCAGGCGCCGCCCCTTGGATCGAAGACCGCCTTAAGCTCCTCCACGACGAACGAAATATCGCCGCCGCGCCGGAAGATCGCGCTGATCATGCGGGTGAGCGCCACCGTCCAGGCGTAATGCTCCAGGTTTTTCGAGTTTATGAAGATCTCGAAGGGGCGGCGCCGGTCGCCATCGTATGTGTCGTTGAGTGTGACGTAGATGGCGTGATCAGAGCCCGGCCATTTCAGCTTGTAGGTGAAGCCGGACAGGACCGCGTCGCGGGCGGGCGGCTGCAAGCCGGGCGGCAGCGGAAGTTCTATCGGCTGCGACGCTTCCGAGGCAGGCGGCGCCACGGCCGATAGGACTTCCCCGGTGACAGGATTGGGCCGGTATGCCGTGCAGCCCTTGAGCCCCAGCCGGTAGGCATCGAGGTAAAGCGCTTCGAACTCGTCGAATGGCATGGCCTCGGGGCAATTCACGGTTTTCGAGATCGAGGCGTCGACATATTGCTGAAGTGCGGCCTGCATGAGGAGATGCTTGCGCGGCGAAAGCTGGTGCGCGGTGACGAAGGTTTCCGGGAGCGGCGCTTCGCCGTGCCGTTCGCGGAACAGGCGCACGGCGTAATCCTCGACGGTTTCGTAGGTTGGCGTGCCATCGGGGCTAAGGATGCGGCGGCGGTATTCGAGATCGAAGACCGGCTCGATCCCGCTCGACACATTGCCCGCAAGCAGCGAGATCGTGCCGGTCGGCGCGATGGAAGTCAGCACGCCGTTCCTTATCCCGTGCTTTGCGATCGCGTCTTGCAAGGGCTGCGGCAGCGAGCTGGGGAACGGCTGCTTCAGGAACTTGCCCGCATCGAACAGCGGGAAGGCGCCCTTCTCCTTTGCCAGCTCCACGCTTGCCGCATAGGCCGTGTGCGCGATCTTTTCCATCCAGCCCCTGGCGAGATCGCGGCCCTCCTCCGAGCCGTAGCGTTTCCCGCACATGATGAGCGCATCCGCAAGGCCCGTCACGCCGAGCCCGATGCGCCGCTTGGCCTTGGCTTCCTTTTCCTGGGCGGGCAGGGGATAGCGCGATACGTCGATAACGTTGTCGAGCAGCCGGACCGCTATGGGCACCAGGCCATCGAGCCGGCTCTCGTCGAGCCGCGCGCCCGGCGCGAAGGGATCTTCGATCAGCGCCGCCAAATTGATGGAGCCAAGCAGGCAGGCGCCATAGGGAGGCAATGGCTGCTCTCCGCAAGGATTGGTTGCGCTGATGTTTTCGCAATAATTCAAGTTACTCAGCGCATTCACCCGGCCGATGAAAATCACTCCGGGCTCGGCGTAATCGTAAGCGCTGCGCATGATCTTGTGCCAGAGCCCGCGCGCGCTCACCGTGTGGAAGACCTCGCCGCCGAAGACAAGCGGCCATGGCCCATCCGCCTCGACCGCCTCCAGGAAGTCATCGGTCACGAGCACCGACAGGTTGAAGTTCCTGAGCCTCCTGGGATCGGCCTTGGCCTCGATGAACGCCTCGATGTCGGGGTGGTCGCAGCGCAAGGTGCCCATCATCGCGCCCCGGCGGGAGCCCGCGGACATGATCGTCTTGCACATTGCGTCCCAGACATCCATGAAGCTCGCCGGGCCGGAAGCGTCCGCGCCAACGCCGCGCACGGCAGCACCCCTGGGCCGGAGCGTCGAGAAGTCGTGCCCGATACCGCCGCCTTGCTGCAACGTCAGCGCGGCCTCGCGCACGTGGGCGAAAATCGAGCCCATGTCGTCGCCGATGGCGCCCATCACGAAGCAATTGAAAAGGGTCACGCCGCGCCCGGTTCCCGCGCCGGCGAGTATGCGGCCCGCCGGGATGAAGGCGAAATCCGCCATGGCCTCGAAAAAGCGCTGCTGCCAAGCCTTGCGATTGGCGCGAGCCTCGGCGGATGCGGCGGCCGCCGCAACCCTTGCCCAGGTCTCCTCGATCGAATGCTCGGGCTGGCCGCCGGGGGGTTCGAAGCGGTATTTCGCTTCCCAGATTTGCTTTGAGATTTGAACGGACATGCGGCACCCGCCAACCCAGCTGCGTTCCTTGTAGAAACGCATAATGTTCTCTCTTCGTACCTGAACGCCAAGCCCGGTTGTGGATAACTTCGGGATCGCGTGGGAATAAATGCGGTTCCCAGCATGCTATATGACAGCGCCCGGCTCAATAAGCCGCTAATAAACCGCCGCTCCTGCACGCTAATTCGGTACGGCGGCGCTTGCGGCTTCCAGCGAGGCGGACGCGCCGTAACCCTTCTCCTTAAGCTCCTGCCTGGCTTCGGCAAGCAGCCGGCCGGACGCGGCTTCGAGCGTCTCTTCAAGCCTTTGCATGAACTCCTGGCGCGGCAGGCCCGCCGGAATGGGGTCGAGGAACTCCGCGACGATGGTTCCGGGGTAGCGCAGAAAGGAGCGCCGGGGCCAAAACGCGCCGGAGTTGAGCGCCAGCGGGCAAACGGGGAGCTGGAGATCCTGATAAAGGAGAGCGATGCCGGGCTTATAATTTGGCGGAGAGCCTGGGACTTTGCGCGAGCCCTCGGGGAAAATCAGAATTTCGCGCTCCTGCGCCGCGCGCGAGCGCGCCTCGCGTGCCATCAGGCGGAGTGCGGCGGGGCCTAACTCGCGCTGGATGGGGATCAGCTCGAACTTCCGGCAGAAAGTGCCGTAAATTGGGATGGACAGAAGCTCTGCCTTCATCACGAAGGCCGGATCGCGCATGAGCGGGATGAGCGCGAAGGTGTCCCAGGTCGACTGGTGTTTCGCCGCGACGATGACAGGGCCGGCAGGCAGCTTCTCATGCCCCCTGACTTCCATTCCGGTGCCGCAGATGAGCCGTAAAAGCCAGACCGTCGCGCGGCCATGGATGGCAAGCCCGGCCATGGCCCAGCGGCGCGGTGCCCAGAGCAGCCAGCTTCCGAGGATCAGAAAAAGCGCCCAATTTATGTAAAGCACGGGGTAAAACAGCGCAGAGCGCACGTAGAGTGCCCGCCTAGTCCATGCGCGCATTGATGGTCCGCTGACTCAACTGCTTGTTGCTGCTGGGGGATGGGGTGGCGAGCATATTGGACGCATAGCGCGCCGACGCGGTTACAAATTTCAGATATTCCTTGAAAAGAACCCAGGTGGTCTTCGGGTCGTTCCACCATTCCTGCTCCATGCGCGGCGACTTCACCGGATAGGGAACGAGAACGGCTTCGGGCATGGATTGCCTAAGCTCGATGAGCGTCCGCGGCATGTGGTAGGTGGATGTCACCACGATGAGCGAGCGGAAGCCGAGTTTCCTTGCCCAAACCGTTGCCTCGAAGGCGTTATCCTCGGTGTTGAGCGAGCGCTTGTCGAGGTCGACGCAGCAGCCGAACAGGGAAGCATCTTCGCGCAGCGTGCCGTTCATGCTGATTATCTGGGGGGCGCCGGTGCTTTTGTAGACGCCCGATATCAGCAGACGCCCCGCTTTTCCGTGCGAGAGCAGGTGCATGGCCTCGGTGATCCGGTCCTCGTCTCCGGTCAGCGCGACGATGCCGTCGGCGACGCCAGAGGAGCCGGCAGGCATGCCGCTCACCCAGTGAGCGAAGACGAAGAAGCCCACGGTCAGCGCGATGGCGAAGAAGGCGAAGAGGCCAAGCGTCCGCGAAACGATCGCTCGTGCTATCCGCCACGCCACGGGCCTGTGCTTTTCACTCCCGGCTGTCATCGCGTCCTATGATACCGTTAACGGCGCGTTGGCGCATGCGATTTTTTGCCCCGCCCGCGCCGGTGACGGTATTTGCCCCCAGGTCACGCATTTTGCTGATTGAGAATGCGCCTAACACCATAGCGCGAGGTCATCTTGCAGATAAGGGAGACAACGACGACGACCAGGGCGAGCACGACATAACCGCCCCAGTCCAGTGTCCCGGCTCCCACGAGCCTCCGGATCTCGGCTTCGGCGGCGGCGCTGCTGCTCATGCTCCCGGTGACGTAGGGCAGGGCCAGAAAGGCGAGCGCCGCCGTGCCGGCGCCCGCGACGCCAGCCTTGATACCCACCCACAGGAAGTGCATCTCGAACTGGCTGGCGATGAACCGTTCCTCCGCGCCCACGAGGTTGAGCACGGAGACGATTTCCCGGTTGGAGGCAAGCGCGCTGGTTGCCGCCGCGATGATGACAGCGGCGGTGGCGGCAGCCATCAGCGCCAGCATGCCGATGCCTCCAAGCTCAAGGAACCTTGTCAGCCGGTGGATCTCGCCGCGCCAGAGCCCATGGTCGTCGAGCACGGCGCCCGGAAATTTCGCCTCCAGAACCTTCTTCAGAGTCGGAATCTCGGGCGGATTGTCGCGGTCGATCTCGATGGCGAGAAGACGCGGAACGGGAAAACTCTTGAGGACTTCGGACTTGCCGATCCACGGCTCGACGAGCTTCAGCGATTGCTCCCGCGTATAGGGAATGACCTGCTTCACGCCGTTCTGATCGTAGAGGAATTTCACGATCTCCGAGATTTTCGTATCGCCCGCGTCGCCGCTCTTGCTTTGCACCTGCACCGTAATCTCCGAGGAGATGTTGTTCGTCCAGATGCTGGCGGCGTTGAAAATGAGATAGACCCCGCCCGCGGTCAGCGAGGCCAGAAACGCCATGATGGTGATCACGAAGGTGAGCGACCGGCCCGTGACTGAGCCGGGCGGCACGATCGGCGCGTTGGCGCGCGCGAATTTGGACATTGTTTGGCCAGGGATCTCGACCGGAACCGGAAGCGAATGCGGTGTGCCCATGGTGCTCATATGCCGAAAAGACCTATTCGTAAAGTTCTAAACGCCCGTTTTCGAGTTGCATGCGCGCGCCAGGGAATTGCGACAAAAGCTGAATATCGTGGGTGGCGATGATGATGGAGGTGCCAAGCCGGTTCAGCTCGATGAACAGGCGCAGAAGCCTGCGGGCCATTTGCGGGTCGACGTTGCCGGTCGGCTCGTCGGCGAGCAGAAGCTCGGGCTTGCCGATAACGGCCCGCGCGATAGCGGCGCGCTGCTTCTCTCCACCGGATAAAATCGCGGGATAGGCGTGCATCCGGTCGCCAAGGCCCACCCATTTCAGAAGCTCGGTGACATCCTCGGCGTAGTCGCTTTGCTTGCGTCCAGTGACGCGCAAGGGAAGTGCTACATTCTCCCAGGTGGTGAGGTGATCGAGCAGGCGGAAGTCCTGGAACACGATGCCGATGCGGCGCCTCAGATCGGCGCGCTGGCCGGTCGTATTCTGGGCAATATTCCGTCCGAAAAGATGGACGAGCCCGCGCGTGGGCCTGAGCGACATAAACAGGAGTCGCAGCAATGTGGATTTGCCTGCGCCCGACGGTCCTGTTAAGAAGTGAAACGATCCGGGGTGCAACTGAAAGTTGATGTCGCGTAGCACCTCTTGACCGACCCCGTAACGGAGGCCGACATTTTCGAATCGTATTAAAGCATGACCCGATACCACGATCCCAACCCTGCCGTTAGATCCCGCATGGATTTATGATAAGGCGAGCGCATGTAGCAATCGAATTCGGCAAAGCCGAGACCGCGAATGCCAGGAGCCTAAGAATAGGGTTTATCCCATGATTATTGAATGCCCGGCTTGCAGCACCCAGTACGACATCAAGGTGGAGTTGCCGCCCGAAGGCCGCACCGTGCGTTGCGCCAAATGCGAGAACGTTTGGCGGGCCACGCCGGGCATGGAGGACGGCTACCCGGCTGACGAGGCCTATGAGGCCGGCGGAGACGGGATGGACGCCACCGGCTACGATGCCGACGCCGAAGAGGCTGGCGGCTGGGGACCGGAGGTGGAAGAGGAGGAAGAGGCTCAGGCACAGGCTTTCTCCCATGGCTATTATCCGGGCGCCGGGTCCCGCCAGGAGGAGGCTCCGGACGCTGGACATGCCGGTTTTGCCGGTTCCAGGACGGCTTCCACCGGGGGATATCCTGTGGAAGAAGAAGCGGCCAGCCACGAAGAAACAGGCGGCGATGCACGCTGGTTCGCCAGCTTCGCGCGCAGGAACCAGACGCCGGCCCCCGCCGCTCAAGAAGAATTCGACGATCCCGGACTTGCCGCCGCGGCCGCCGGTCCGGCTCCGTTTCCACGGACCAACCCTGCCATGGCGGCGGCGGATCGCGGCGTGCGCACGCTCGACGACGCGCGGGCGGCTGTGCGCGACGTGTTTGCAAGCCTCGGCGAGCAGCGGGCGTTCGCGCATGCAAGCGGCATTCAGGCTCCCGTAACCGCTTACGCGGACACGGAGCAGGAAGCCTACCCCTTCAGGAGCCCGGCGGAAACAGGCGGAGCTGGCGCATCCGGCTGGGACGCCTCGCCCGAGGAGGAGCAGGGCTTGGAACCGGCCGGCGGCATGGAAGGCTTCGCGGGCGGCGGGTGGTCCGGCGCGGGGACCGGCGAGGAGAACGCGGCCGAGGCCCAGCAAGGCTGGCTTCAGGACTGGCAGGCGCGGCAGCGGGAGCAGGAGCAGGAGGCGGCCCCCTCCGGGGCCGATCTGGATGCGCAATTGCGCGCGGCTCTCCAGGCGCATTTTCCATCGCACACAGCGCCCGTGGAAGAGGCCGAAGCTCCCGATGAGGAGGCGCAATTCCAGCAAGAAGAACCCGCGGCGGCGGCAGGAGATGGCGAGGAAGGTTTGCCGGAAGCTTCTACGGAGTTCTGGCAGCAGCCCCTGCCTCCCCGTACCGCGCAGCCCGCCGGTGAAGCCTTTCCGCTTGGGGAGGAAGGAGGCGAGCCTCCCGCAAGCGAGACCGTGTTCGACGAGCGGCTTTTCCGCGAGCTTGAGGAAAGCCGGGATCTGGCGCAGCATCTGGAGCCCAAAACCCGCCAGCCGGGAGGTGCGCTGGCGCTTGCGGCCGCATGGGGCCTCTTCCTGAGCGTTGCGTGCGGTTTCACCGCGGGGCTGTTCGGCTTCCGCGAGATCGCGGCCGGCGCGGTGCCCGGACTTGCGGCATTTTATCGCACCATTGGCATGCCGGTCATGGTTCAGCCGCTGATTTTCGAGGGCATCCAGTACGAGTGGGCCGTATCCGACTTCAAGCCCGTGCTGCATATCAAGGGGGCCGTCTACAACCGGGCGCAGCGCGCGGTGGGGGTGCCCGACTTGGTGGTCTCGATCAAAGACGACGATCCGGCACACGACAAGGAGTATCCGGCGAGCCTGTCTGTGGAGAACGGCAAGATCCAGCCCGATGAGCGCGCGGAATTCGACATCGAGCTGGCTTCGCCAAGCTCGTCGGTTGGCACGGTCGAACTCGAATTGCGGAACGTCCGCTAGCCCGCCATGCCCGAATCGCTGCTCCAGAAATACCGCCGGCTGCTGGCGGACGGTAAGATCGCGCCGGACAGCGCGCAGGCGCTTGCCGTGGAGAAGCTGCAAATCCTCACCAACCGCCTCGCCGCCTACGTGCCGCCCGCGCGCACGGACTTCTTCTCCTTCTTCACCCGGCGGCGCGGCGAAGTGCCGAAGGGGCTTTACATTTTTGGCGCTGTCGGGCGCGGCAAGACCATGCTGATGGACCTGTTCTCCAGCACGGTTAGGGTGAGCCCCAGGCGGCGGGCGCATTTCCACGAGTTCATGGCGGATGTGCACGCGCGGCTCGCAATTGCCAGGCGCGAAGCCAAGGAGGACCCGATTGTCGCGGTGGGCAGGGCGATCGCAGGCGAAGCCCGGCTTTTGTGCCTCGACGAGTTGTTCGTGATCGATATCGCGGACGCCACGATCCTGAACCGCCTGTTCGGCACGCTTTTTCAGGCGGGCACCATCGTCGTGGTGACATCGAACAGCCATCCGCGCGACCTTTACAAGGAGGGGCGCAACCGCGATCTGTTCCTGCCCTTCATCGATCTCGCCGAAGACAACATGGAACTGCTCCAGCTCGAAGCCGCGCGCGATTTCAGGCTTGGCCAGCTCGGCAACGCATCGCTCTATTTTTCGCCGCCCGGCCCCGCGGCAGCGGCGGCGATGGACGATCTCTGGCGCCGGCTGACCTTCGGCGAGCCAGCCCGCGAGGAGGCGCTGACGGTGCTCGGCCGCGAGCTTTTGGTGCCGCGCGCGAGCTTCGGGGCCGCGCGCTTCACCTTCGCGGATCTCTGCGAGAAGCCGCTGGCCGCCGCCGACTACATCGCCCTTGCACGCCACTACCACACCATCTTCCTCGACGGCATCCCCATCATGGGCCGCGAGCAGCGCAACGAGGCGCGCCGCTTCATCACCTTCATCGACACCATTTACGACCACCGCACCGGGTTCATCGCCTCGGCCGGGGCCGAGCCCGATGAGCTTTACCGCGCGGGCGACGGTGCTGAACATTTCGAGCGCACCGCGTCCAGGCTTATGGAAATGCGCCAGCCGCAATATCTGCAAGCGGCGGGCCAGCCCGGCCAGCGGCCAAACGGATCAACCGCTTGTTAACGCTGTTTGCCCTGCTTTCCGTGGGGTTGGTGCCGCTTATCGATCTTGCTTCAATATAGCAGAAGTGTTTTTCGAAACCGTTAATCTGTGTAAAGGATTGATATTGCGAGGGTTATTGTGGCGCGAGCCCGGCGCGGCGGCCAGATTTATAGTTATACCCAGTTCACGCCAAAACCCGAAAATCCTTTGGGTTGATGACGCGGAAGTTGTCCGTGACCGAATCGCACAACTCCGCCCAGTTTTGCGGGACTTTCT
>PMBZ01000136.1 GCA_003153975.1 Hyphomicrobiales bacterium | reverse complement strand
CCTACGCACAGCTCAGACAGAGCTTCTTCTAATGCCAGCTTAAGAACTTTAGCGAGCGCGTTTTCATCATCGATTACTAGAATTCTCATCTTATGCTTCCCGTCATCCGCGATATTAAAGGGAGAAAAGTAGCAGAAACCAGTTAACCGTTGACGGAGTCAAAAGCGGCCTCTAAGCGTCTATTTTTTCTCGGGCGCCTTTTGAGTAAAACTATTGCACGGGTGCACTGACGCACAATAGTCATACTTTGAGGTAGAAACGTAAAAAGTCTCTCGCGAACATCACACTCGATTTTGCGCGCTTGTCTCCATGCGCTACCCTACAGCGTATACTTCTTACATGGAAGTGCCGATGTTCGCTGAAAGACGCCAGCGGCGTCTGGATCGGGTCAAGGGCAGATTTCCGTGGACCGCGAAGAAGACCGCTTCAGGATCCGAAGCTGTCTCGGTACGCCCCGACTCGGGGGGTAGCAGGTAGGTCCGCTCACGACCCGCAGCGTCGACGCCGCAACGGAAAGTTTGGGATCATTCCGGACTTCGTTGGATGAATGGGCTCAGGCAGAAGGGCACGAAGGCATCCCGCGGGCGTTCTTCGTCGGCC
This sequence comes from Hyphomicrobiales bacterium, assembly GCA_003153975.1. Taxonomy (GTDB): domain Bacteria; phylum Pseudomonadota; class Alphaproteobacteria; order Rhizobiales; family Rhodomicrobiaceae; genus Rhodomicrobium. The sequence continues at coordinate 2,821 of PMBZ01000136.1, read as the reverse complement.
TTGGCCGGCCAGCCATTCGCGTTCCCTACCGGAAACGCACGGGACCGGCCGCCAACCGCGTTGTCAGAATATTTTTTCACCTGAGGCGTCGCGGACATCCGTCCCCGCGCCGGCCCGCGGCGCGGGTGTTGTTATGGGAGCGCAATCCTGCGCGCCGTGGCCCAGCGCTCCAGGAGCTTCCGCTCATCGGGCCGGGGCGAGCGGTTGGCAAAGCCCCGGACCTGCACCGCCCCGGTTTTGACGGTCGAGTTCGACCGTCAAGAGCCGCTCTGTGCTGCCCGCGGCGCGGCGGCGCAGCGACCAGATCGAAGCCTGCCCCGTAATGCACTTTTGCGCGTAGCTCGCGACGCAGTGGCGCATGGCCCGCGTCTCGCTCACAAGATCGGCGGCGGTGCGCAGCTGGATCGCCATATATATCTCGCGCTTGGAGCGATCCTTCGCCGCCGGGCTCCACGACCAATCCGTGATCGCGGCCCCCCGCCAGGCGCCCCCGCCCGCCTCCTGTGCAGGGGCATGTCCGCGCGCACGCGCCTGCGCAGCTTCCGCGCGGCGTCGTGCAGCCTCGATGCGCGCGATTGCTTCGAGGTCGCGGTGCCACTCGCGCATCTGCCGGCTGAGTGAAGCCGGCGTGCGTCCCTTGAGGCTGAACGCTCGGTCGCGCCGGTAGCGGTCCTCAAGAAAATCGCGGAAGTCGTCCATCTCCTCCACCGTGGTTGGATGCGCACAGAAGAAACGCGCCGCCTCGCGCCAGAAGCCCATTTCGGCGCGTGGCGTCTGAGCAATCCTGGAATGCGCGATCCGCAGCGCGATGCAGGGATCGTCCGAATAGGACCGGGCGATTGCCTGCCAGATCGCAGCCTCGAAGCCGAGGCCCGGCGGCGGATTGAGGAACGCATGCACTTCTTTGCGGGAAAGCCATTCGCCCGCTCCTTCCTTGTAAAGCGAACCGCCGCTGGCGGCCACGATGTACCAGTTCTTGCGCAGCACGATCTCGTCCCGCCCGAGCCCATCGCTGTCTATCCAGATCTGCTCCAGGTGCTCTCCAACCGGGTAGCGCGCGAAGAGATAGCGGGCAGCGGCAAGACGCAGACGCGCGGCATTGCGGGTCTTCATCTGCGGCTGCCATGCCCAGGCGTCGCGCAAGATCCTAGTTTCGAAGCCGCGCTTGGCTTCGTCGATCGCTGTTTTGAAGTTTGGTGCAGGACGAGGCTGCTGCGACACCCGCCGCAGCGAGGCCTCATAGGCTTCAACCCGCGCGCGCTCGGCCTCCTGCCGACGCTGTAATGATGACTTTGCCATCGCCGTTCAACCAGATTGGGTGACTGTCAGCCGGCCGCTCTACGGGCGCCGGCACGGAATGTGTCGATCGCGGTAGAGGTCTCACGGCTCGTCTCCTCATCGGTTGAACGTCTTGGGTTGAATGAGATAAATCTTTTACGTCAGATCGCCCGTCTGCGCAAGTTGCTCGCTTCGATCACTTCATCCAATACTCGCGCATGCTATGGCGGATACCAGAGTGCGGTGCAGACTCTTGAGGCGCAGCGACGAACGTTCCAGGAAAATTGGCAGGCCAATCTGGTTACAAATCGAAGTTGGGCTTAAGAGTCTGTCTATACATTAACGGACTTCGGCGATTTTCAGGCGAGCGCCTGGAAGCCGGCCAATTGCGCGTCCGTATTCGAGGGTGCTGCGGTCATGGTAACTTCCGCCGCACGCTTTGCCTGTCTCGACGATTGGGTTGAAGCCCGCGCCGGGCTGCGCGTCAGCTCCGTATCGCGACGCCTCGCGCGCCTTGAGGGCGTCAGGTCTGCCATCGGGGAACCCTCCTACGTGGCGGGGATGCGCCTGAAGTATTCCCCGCTTGCGGCCCGCGTGTCCCCGTACATGCTGCGGCCTTCCGATAGCCGCGCCCATAGCTCCGGATAGTCCCGCTGCCGCGAAGGCTGTCCGATACTGGAAGGCTGCCTTGGCTGAGTGCCGTAAGTCCCCAGGAACGGCTGGGCGCTGTTGATTGTTGGTGCCGCGTGGACCTCTTTGTCCCAATGTGATACCTGATCGAGGCAAGCGTTGACAGGCGTTTCAACCGGGATATGGCATGGCAATTCGACTTATCATGGCGCATTTCGCCGTGACGATCCGGCATTTGAGGCCTCTTGTTGTAGTAACGTTCGCGGCCATTGTGGCGCTGATGGCGCTGTCCGCCGGCGCCGCTCCGAGACAGGCGCCCCCAACGGAGTCGGCGGCGCCCCGCCAGGCAGGCGAGCCGATCATGGCAATCGTGTCGATCAAGACGCAGCAAATCACTTTCTATGACGGTGAGGGATGGATCCTGCGGGCGCCCGTGTCAACCGGTACCAGGGGGCGCGAGACGCCGGCGGGCGTCTTTGCCGTGCTGGAGAAAGACGTGGATCACCATTCCAGCCTTTATGACGACGCCTCGATGCCTCACATGCAGCGCATCACCTGGAACGGCATCGCGCTGCACGGGGGCCCGCTGCCGGGGTATGCCGCTTCACACGGCTGCGTGCGGATGCCCTTCCGCTTTGCTGAAGACCTATTCGACAAGACGCGGATCGGAATGCGGGTGATCATCTCGCCGGACGACGCAGCCCCTGTTGGGATTTCTCACGCGGCGCTGTTCATGCCGAACGCAGAGACGGTCGCCGCTGCTCCGGCGCGTGCCGAGAAGCTCGACCGCGAGGCCCTAGCAGCCTGTCGGACTGGGGTTGCGAAGTGACGTTGCGATAGCCGCCGGGCGCCGCAAACTTGCGATTTGTACCGGACTGCCCGGCGGGTCGTGAGCCCTGTGCTGCAAATGGGG
>PMBZ01000157.1 GCA_003153975.1 Hyphomicrobiales bacterium | reverse complement strand
GGGCTCAGATGCATAAGAGCGGCTAGAGGCCGGAAGCGGCTGTCGGACTTGTTGGCTGAAAAGGCTGTTGCTGAGGTAAAAGCGGGAGTGGTAAATTAGCATCGGGAATTATTTTGGGGCTGCCATCGGCTCGCTTGTGCCATATGACGGCGACGCCCGCTTGAAATCCGCACTACGAGGATATCCAAGGTCACGTTAACTATAATATCAAAAAAAGACAGAGAAATTTTGAGCTAATCACCATTTTGGGTTCGCCAGAATATAAATACTAACGCAGACAGAGTCTGCAATGTTTAACAATTTGGAGCATACGATAATGAATGCAGAAACAGAAACATCGCATCAATTCCATGGTATTGCAGCAGACCTGGGCATAAAGTGTATTTATTGTGACAACACAAAGCATAGGTCAGAAGTTTCCCTTGAACACATCTGGCCGGACAAGGCTGGTGGCAATCTGTTACCCGCAGCGATCTTTCAGACTGAGAAGGTTTGCAGGCGGTGCAATAGCACTTCTGGGCTATACATAGATGGGGCCTTCCTAAGGAGCTGGTTTGGCCGTGCAGAGAGGGCGTCCGGCTGGGAACAATATGTCGATCTTGATATCGAAGGCGGAGCCGTCGTACCTCTTACCTATCTCGGCTACGCACGCGACGCTAACTGTAAACCGGAGGAAGTCTGTGAGCTTTGGCTTGGCCCAAACGGGGATCACATAATACATTTCCATGAACAGGACAGCCAAAATTGGATAGGCAGTGCTGGTGGCGATCCCATCAAACGCAAGAAAGCTGATCCAGGGCGAGCTTACATCGCTCTTTGCTCGGACCATCCTCAGTGGGTAATCCTCGCACTGAGGTCTTTTGCATGTCATTTCGGGCGGGCTGATTGCTTTGTTGTCAATGCCGAGTTGCCGAAAAGCTGGGGACAGCTGAAAGGCTTGGACAATTTGCAAATGCTCGACCGGTCGCAGATGAAAGAACCAAGTGACCTTACTGTCGTGGATAAGCTGATAGATGCAGGCAAGAACGGAAGCCAAATCGGCATATTGGCCGTCTGCAACATGTACGGAGACCAGCGGTTCCTTGCTAAGCTGGCTCTCGGGCTTGGTTTCACGACGTTGGGCGATAAATATCTGGAGACGGACCACGCAAAGACCTTGCGAACAGCGCTTTGGCAACGAGATCCTACAGCTGGCGTCGGTAAACAAGTTTTTGGCCGCTCATACTTTTGCCCTGAGGGTGATACCTTCCCTGCCAAGTTTCTCGGATGGCCGGGCGCATGGGTGCTGTGGCCGACCGTGATAGACGACGCCCTGTCGATGATTGTGGTAACGCCGTCAGGAAAATGGCTACAGATCCAGGTATCCACCGATCCCGGTTTATGGGCTGGTTCGCGGTTGGCGCAAGGAATGGAGGGTAGCGTTGTTTACGTACTTGTTCCCCAGCTGGGTTTGAAAGTCGACCCCGTACCGTATCCGGAGTATTTGGCTCACAAGTTAGGCAATAAGAGTAATGCCTATCTTGCGAACATCGAGGCGAGACGCAAATCTCTCGAAACACTACCACCTAAACGAAAGGCGCCATAGGCCGCAGAGCGGCCACTGGGCTATTGGTTGGAACGTCTATTGCCAAGCGAAGGCAGATTATACCCGGGGCAGGTTCGATGATCGCTCGGCTTGCCGCCTTCACCTGTCTGCCAGCTTTGTTTGTTAATTCCGCAGTTGGGGGTAAGCGACTGCGCTCTAAAATTGAGCCCACGCCCGCTATCGACCCGGTGCAGAATCTTTCTTTGCGGCTATAACTGGAGGAAGGCCGCCACAAAAGCGAAGCCCGGCCGGCGTGAGGGTTCATAGGCCGCGCAATATCTCTGGCAGATCGCGGGCGCCATGCAGGATGCGAACGACCAACGGCGGGCGCCGCCCGGCATTGTAGACGATGACATATGGGAAGCCGGTCAACATCACGAACAGGTAAGGTTCCCCGGCCAGTTCTGGACGCAGGGCGCCGATATGGACATGCTCACCGATGCGCTCCGCCGCCCGGACCACCGCGTCGCGCAAGCCCCTCGCCGCGGCAGGGTTGTCCTTGGCGATCCACCTTACGGCAGCCAGTAAATCGCGCCGCGCCGCTGGTGCCAGGACCGCCGCGCTCATTGCTCGCTGGCGCTGACGATGCTGTCAATTTCGGCCGTCACGCTGTCGAGTGTTATGGCGCCATCGCGATCCGCCTCCGCCTCGGACTCCCGCAACATCGCTTGGAACTGGCAGCGGCGGTTTTCCGCCTCCTGGAGCAAGCGCAGCCCCGAGCGCACGACTTCGCTCACGTTGTTGTAGCGCCCGCCTTCGACGCATTCGCGCGTGAAGCGCTCCAATTCGGGGGTGAGATGCACGTTGGTCGCCATCTGTGTCCTCATATATCAATCATTGACACAATATAGGTGGCATGCGGTGCAGGCAAGCCCGCGCCAGCCTGCTGCACGTTAGCTGTGCCCAGATGCAAGTCACGGGCTACGCGAGGGCCGGACCACTGTTCCGGAGATCGGCGCGAACGCCCTTCGCCTTAGCTGGCAGTTCATGCCAGGGTACCAGGTGGCAGAGGTTGTGCGGCGGCGCGGGAGACCTTCACGGTTGTGTGCTTACTTCCATTTGGCTTTGCCACACGCCGGCAAACAGGGTTAATTTCACGCCCCGACAAGGAGGCAAGCATGAAGACCGATGTGCCGCAACCGATTTATCTCAAGGACTACGCGCCGCCGGCCTTCCTGGTCGATGAAACGGTGCTGGAATTTGCCCTGGCCCCGGAGGAAACGCGCGTGCGGTCGCGGCTCTCGGTGCGGCCCAACCCGGCCTCGAAGGTCAAGTCTGGAACCCTGACGCTTGACGGGGAGATGCTGAGGCTCGTTCGCGTTGCTATTGGCGGCACGGAGCTGGAGGCTTCGCGCTATCAAGTCACGGAAAAGGCGCTCATTATCGAGGGCGTGCCGGCCAAGCCTTTCACGCTGGAAATCGAGACGGTGTGCAATCCCGAAGCCAACAAGGCGCTATCGGGACTGTACCGCAGCCAAGGCGTCTATTGCACCCAATGCGAGGCGGAAGGCTTCCGGCGCATCACCTACTATCCCGACAGGCCGGACGTGCTCGCCAAGTTTCGCGTTCGCATCGAGGCGGATGCCAAGGCAGCGCCGGTGCTGCTATCGAACGGCAATCTGATCGAAAGCGGCGATGCGGGCGCGGGCCGGCACTACGCGGTCTGGGAAGACCCATTCCCGAAGCCTGCCTATCTTTTCGCGCTGGTGGCGGGAAAGCTTGGGCTGGTGCAGGACAGCTTCTACACCCGCTCGCAGCGCAAGGTCGATCTCAGGATCTATGTCGAGCCGGGCAAGGAGGATCGCTGCGGCTGGGCCATGGAGTCGCTCAAGCACGCGATGGAGTGGGACGAAAAGCGCTTCGGCCTCGAATACGATCTCGACACCTTCATGATCGTGGCCGTCTCCGACTTCAACATGGGGGCCATGGAGAACAAGGGGCTCAACGTTTTCAACGACGCGCTGATCCTGGCGCGCCCCGATACCGCGACGGACGCCGATTACGAGCGCATCGAAGGCGTGATCGCGCATGAGTATTTCCACAATTGGACCGGCGACCGCGTGACCTGCCGCGACTGGTTCCAGCTCTGCCTCAAGGAGGGGCTTACGGTTTTCCGCGATCAGGAGTTCACCGCGGACTTACGCTCGGCGGTTGTGAAGCGCATCGAGGACGTGCGGTTCTTACGGAGCGCGCAGTTCCCCGAGGACGCAGGCCCGCTCGCCCACCCGGTGCGGCCTTCGTCATTCATCGAAATCAGCAATTTTTACACGCGCACCGTTTACAACAAGGGCGCCGAGCTTTGCCGGATGATGCAAACGGTGCTCGGCAAGGAGGGCTTCCGGCGGGGGCTCGATCTCTATTTCGAGCGCCATGACGGCCAGGCGGTCACGGTGGAGGATTTCATCGCGGCACTTGGGGACGCGAATGAGGCCGATCTTTCAGGTTTCCTGCTCTGGTACAATCAGGCGGGAACGCCGGCGCTCGATGCAAGGCTTACCTATTCGGCCGATGCCAGGACCGCCCGGCTCACCCTCTCGCAGTCCTATCCGGATGCGGCTGGCGGGGACAAGCGCAAGCCCGTTCCCATCCCGGTCAAGCTTGGCCTGCTGAATGCCGATGGCACTGAGTTCCCGCTTAAGTGCGGCGGGAAATCCGTGCCCGATGGCCTGGTGGTTCTGAGGAAAAAGAAGGAAACGTTCACTTTCGAAGATGTGGGAGAGCGTCCTGTCCCGTCGCTGCTGCGCGGCTTCTCCGCTCCGGTGAAGCTCAATGGCGGAGTGAACGATCGCGATATGCTCACCCTGATGCGCACGGATAACGACCTCTTCAACCGCTGGCAAACCGCGCAGGCTTTCGCGCTGAAGCACATGGCGCAAATGGCCCAGGGGGTCGCCGAGGGCAAACCCGCCCGGCCCAATCCGCGCTTCGTGCAAGCCGCGGGCGCTGTCGCCGGCGACAGCAGCCTCGAACATGCCTACCGGGCTGCCTTCCTGGCCCTGCCATCGGAATCCGACATCGCGCAGTGCATTGGCAAGGACATAGACCCCGAGGCCATCCACACCGCGCGCATGGCGCTGCGCCTGNNCGGCGTGCGCTGCGGCTGGCGGCTCTGGGCCTGCTCGCGCTTGGCAAGAGCCGTTCCGGCATCGCCAAGGTCAAGGAGATCGCGCGCACGGCATCGAACATGACCGAGTCGATAGGCGCGCTTGGCATCCTCGCGCAGCTTGGCGGGGATGCCTATGAGGACGCGCTTCAGCGCTTCCACCGGCGCTGGAAGGACGAGGCGCTCGTCATGAACAAGTGGTTTGCCGTGCAGACGGGCGCTCCCGGCCGCGAAACGCTGAGCCGCATGGCGGAGCTTGCCGCCCATCCGCTGTTCTCGATCAAGAACCCCAACCGGGTGCGCGCGCTTTACGGCGCGTTCGCGCACGGCAATCAGGTGCGCTTCAACGATGCCAGCGGGCAGGGCTACGAGCTGGTGGCGAACGCGGTGATCGAGATCGACAGCTTTAATCCACAGGTTGCTTCGCGGCTGCTGGGCGCCTTCGAAAGCTGGCGCATTCTTGAGCCGCAGCGCAGGGGCCTAGCGGAAGCGGCGCTGCGGCGCGTGCTCGCCAAGAAGGCAATTTCGCGCGACGTGTTTGAAATTGCCACAAAAATACTTGGCGAAGAGGCCGCCGAAGTGGCAGCCTGAACAAGTGTAAACCCAGTTCGATTCGCTCGCGCGAAGCTTGCGTCCCCTGGCGCCGCCTATTGGCGCGGCAGTAAGTGCCAGCGCGGAACAACGTGTCGTTGGTGCGAATTTCCGGTCTCTACTTTGGATTGGCGGCCATGAAGGCAGCATGGCAAGGTTTTATTAACCAATAACCGGCAAAGTTAAGATCTCAGTTAGAAGAGTTAAACCTACCGGCAGGACGGCATGGCTATAAATGCGACGCGCCAGTCACTCATCCAGTCCGAGCCCGCTTTGGGCACGCGGTTTCCGGGGGCAGTGAGCTTGGCTCTCAAGGTAAGGCCGCTCTTGGCGGGCCTGCAGCGTAAGGCCGAAACGCATGCCCAACTCCTGGCGCTGGCGCTCGGGTTCCTCGCATTGCTGCTGCCCGCGATCAGCGCTTTCGGTCACGGTGCGCTTGGCGCCGCCAGCAACCTGATATCGCTTTCCGCCGCCGCGATCGCGCTCGTGCTGGTGCACAAGGCCGGCCGCCAGGAGGCCAGGACGCTCGAAGGCCCGGCGCACTACTACAGCACACAGTCGCAGTGCGTGGCGGCCGCGGGCGGCGCGGTCTTGCACTGGAACCTTGTGGACGGCGAACTGACCTGGGCGGGAGGCGCGCACGGGGTGTTCACGCAGTGCGATGCCCCTGCCAATTTCCGGGACTTGAGCCCTTATCTGCACCCGGAGGATTCGGTCTACAATCTGGTCTCGCAGGCGCTCAGGGCTCACGCCCGCAGCGTGTGCTGGACGCTCAGGCTCAAGGATGGGGAGCACGGCTGGCGTGCCTACAGCCTGCGCGGCCAGATCGACCATGGCAGCCGGGCCAATCCCGCGCCCATCTTTTCCGGCGTTCTTTTGCCCCAGGAGGCGCCGCTTACTCATTCGGCGCCGGAGCAAGGCGGCACGGCGCGCATCCGGGCCATCATCGAGGCGCTGCCGATGGCCTTCGTGGTCTGGGATAGCTCGAAGCGGCTGCAGCTTTGCAATCGCAAGTTCCGCCAGATCTACCGGATCGGCCCAGGAAAGGCGCTTCCCGGAACGCCATTCGAGGAACTGCAGGAGCATGCGAAGGAGCTGCTGCTGCAAGCCCCCGCGGAAACTCCCGGCGCTCCCGGCCGCTTCCAGCTTGTCGAAAAGCAGATGGCCGACGGGACTTGGTTGCAGATTTCCGAATATTGGACGGCGGACGGTACCATGGTGAGCGTCGGCACGGACATTACCGTGCCGAAAGTGAGCGAGCAGCGGCTGCTGGAGCGCGAGCGCGAGATGCGCGCCACCGTCCAGATCTACGAGCAAAGCCGCAAGCAGCTTGAAGTGCAGACGCACCAGCTCCGCGCGCTCGCCGAAGGCTACAACGACGAGAAGATCCGCGCCGAGGCGGCGAACAAGGCAAAATCCGAGTTCCTGGCCAATGTCAGCCACGAGCTGCGCACGCCACTCAACGCCATCATCGGCTTTTCCGAGATGATGCGCGACCAGGTGCTGGGGCCTATCGGAAATGAGAAATACGAAGGCTACGCCACCGACATCGCGGCAAGCGGCAGCTACCTGCTCGAAATGATAAACGACATTCTCGATATGTCGAAGATCGAGGCGGGCCGGGTGACGATCGCGCCCGAATGGTTCCCGCTCGGCCCGCTGCTCCAGGAGTGCTGCCGCGTGGTCGAGCCAACGGCCATGGAGCGCGAGGTGCAGGTCTCCCTGGCGGGGAACGCGAACGTCCAGGTGAATGCGGACCCGCGCGCACTCAAGCAAATATTGCTCAACCTGCTGGCGAATGCGGTGAAATTCAGCCTGTCCGGCGGCAAGGTCGTGCTGCGTGCCACGCGCTACAAGGGCAGCATCCGCATCGCCATCAGCGATACAGGTGTCGGCATCGCCAAGCACGAGCTTCCGCGCCTCGGCAAACCCTTCGAGCAGGTCGAGAACCAGCTTACCAAGGGGCACAAGGGCACCGGGCTTGGGCTTGCGATCTCCCGGTCGCTGGCCGAGCTGCATGGCGGCAAACTCGACATCAAGAGCAAGCCAGGGGAGGGCACGACGGTCACGTGTGTGCTGCCTGTGCGGGAAGAAAAGCCCGCCGCACGGGCCGCGGCATGAGGCTTGGCGGCTCTCGCGGCAGGGCATGCCTGCCGGGCGGGCAGTGCGTGCCGGGTGCAACACTGGCCGGAGTGTGGCCCGTTTGACCTTGATCTTGCCGCAAATTACCTTAAATCGAAGGCGCCAAGCGTTGAACCTTTCTGGTCCCTATTCTCACTAAATTAGCAGAATCAGGGTCTTCTAGCGGTGCCGCTGCTTCCGCAAGGGAACGAATCCCCGGAATGCACGTTTGCCGGCACAAACAACGAGTACGCTCATTATGACAGTCAGTGAAGATGTAGCCGTTTCGACGGGTCTCGGCTTGGCCGAACCAGTTCCTTCCCGCAATGCGCTGGCAATCGCGGAGCGTATGGATCTATCCCAGCTCCAGGCCTGGAGAAGTTCCTTCCGGGCGCAGCGCAAGGACAGCCGGTATTACGAGATCGTCGAGGAGACGATCTGCCCGGATTTCGACTTCCGCTACTTCCTCATTCAGGACGAAATCGGGCGCACCAGGGCCGTGCAGCCGTTTTTCGTTCTCGACCAGGACGTGCTGGCCGGACTTGAGCCGCGCTGGCAGAAGCTTGCCGCCAAAATCAGGCGCTTCTGGCCACGCTTCCTGTTCATCCGCACGCTGATGGTTGGCTGTGCGGCGGGCGAGGGCCATCTGCCGTCCGCCACGGCCGCCGCGCAGGAACGCGACGCCGAGGCGCTTTCCACCAACATGTGCCGGCTGGCGCGGCAGCAGCGGGCGGGGCTGATCGTGCTCAAGGAATTTCCGGCCCGCTACCGGGACGCGCTCGGGGGCTTCCTCGATCGGGGCTTCGCGCGCATTCCCAGCATGCCCATGACCCGGCTCGATATTTCGGGCTTCAAGGATTTCGACGACTACCTGTCCAAGGCTATCAAGAGCAAGCGGCGCAATGAGTTCCGCCGCAAGTTCAAGGCCGCCGCGCAGTCCGCGCCCATCGAGCTGGAAGTCGTCCGTGACGTATCCGAGGTGGTGGACGAAATCTATCCGCTTTACCTCCAGGTGTACGGCCGCTCCAAAATGCAGTTCGAGAAGCTGACGAAGGAATATTTCGTCGAAATCGGGCAGAAAATGCCGGACAAGGCGCGCTTCTTCCTCTGGCGGCAGAACGGAAAACTTATCGCGTTCGCGCTTAACTTGGTCGAAGGCGATACGCTTTACGGAGAATATATCGGGCTCGATTACGAAATCGCGTTGGATATTCACCTTTACTTCTACGTCATGCGCGATATCATCGCGTGGTCTATCGAGAACGGCTACAAGACCATCGAAAGCAGCGGGCTCAGCTACGCGCCGAAGCTGCAAATGGCGCATGAACTGGCGCCACTCGATCTTTACGTCCGGCATACCTCGCCGCTCGTCAATGCCATCCTCAAATTGGTCCTGCCCTATCTGGAGCCAACCGAGGCCGAGCCGGCGCTTAAGCAGTTCAAGAACTACGATGAGCTGTGGGCCAAGCCGTGATGGCGCGCGGCTTTCAAGGGGTTCCGGCGGCAGTGGGCCGGTTATTGGCTTGTTTCCGGAATGCAGCCGGTTACGTTCCAGCTCCGGAAATACCATGACGAAGCTTTAGGGTCGCGCGGCGTACTAGCGCGGTGCCGCCATCGAGGTGGCGGCGGTGCGTAAATACTCGGACCGCTTACTACCTTCGCTTAAGCCGAAGATTATGGCGACGCCGATAAGAATGAAGGTAACACGCTTTACGAATGGCCGGTTTGGCAATACTACAAACATGGCGCTAATGATGAATGCAGGCAATAACATTAGAGCTGTGAGATTTTCTGCTATACGAGGATGAGAGTTTACCAAAGGTAGCAGTACCGAATTTAGTGAAATCCATGTGATAGAATACGCGTATATCTTTGCAGCGACACCGCCTTCAAGAATTATATTGAGCGTTGCGATTGTCGATAACAATGATAGCACAAATAGAACTGCATATGATATTACCTCTAACGCGGAGTGACCAATAAAGGTTTCCGCCCAGATTGCGATACCTATCGGCGCGGAGCCAATTACTAGAATAAAGACGTTATCGTATATATTGTCTCGAACGCCATTTTTAATAATTGTGCCAACAGATAATAATATTATGAATATGTATAGCGATAGAGTTAAAGCGACATCCTTTTCGATTGTTGTATTGAATAGCATCCCAATCATTAGCCAAAACTTATGGAGCATCAACGTCCAATATTGTGTAAGCCGAAGCATCCAATCGGCTGGTGTTGCGAAAGCACTCCAATGATTGA
>PMBZ01000060.1:1417-17498 GCA_003153975.1 Hyphomicrobiales bacterium | reverse complement strand
GCGACAGCATCACCGTGGCGCCCGCGTTGACGCTCACCGACCGCGAATACCAGATCATGCGCAACGCCTCCATCGCGGTCTTGCGCGAGATCGGCGTGGAGACCGGGGGCTCGAACGTGCAGTTCGCGGTGAACCCGGCGGATGGCAGGCTCGTGGTCATCGAGATGAACCCGCGCGTGTCGCGTTCCTCGGCGCTCGCNNCTCGCCTCGAAGGCCACCGGCTTCCCAATCGCCAAGGTCGCGGCCAAGCTCGCCGTGGGCTACACGCTCGATGAACTCGACAACGACATCACCAAGGGGGCCACGCCCGCCTCCTTCGAGCCCACCATCGACTATGTGGTGACGAAAATCCCGCGCTTCGCCTTCGAGAAATTCCCCGGCGCCCCGGCGACGCTCACCACCTCCATGAAATCGGTCGGCGAGGTGATGGCGATCGGGCGCACCTTCGAGGAAAGCCTGCAAAAGGCGTTGCGCTCGATGGAAACGGGGCTCGACGGCCTCGACGACTACGTGCTGGAGGGGCTCGGCCAGGGCGACGACAAGAACGTGATCCGCGCGGCCCTCGGCACGCCCTCGCCCGACCGGATTTTGAAGGTGGCGCAGGCCCTCCGGCTCGGCTTCGAGCACGAGCAGATCTATTCCTTCTGCCACATCGATCCGTGGTTCGTCTCGCGGCTGCAGGGCATCGTCGATATGGAGGCGAAGGTTCGTGCGCATGGCCTGCCGGATACGGAGCGGGCCTTCCGTGGCCTGAAGGCCATGGGCTTCTCGGATGCGAGGCTCGCTAGGCTCGCGGGTCTCACCGAAGCCGAGGTGAGGGCGAAGCGCCGCAGCCTTGGCGTGCATCCGGTTTATAAACGCATCGATACCTGCGCGGCCGAATTCCCATCGCCCACGGCCTATATGTACTCGACCTATGAGGAGCCGCTGGGCGGGAAAGTGAACTGCGAGGCCAATCCGAGCGAGCGCGAAAAGATCGTCATCCTGGGCAGCGGCCCCAACCGTATCGGGCAAGGCATCGAGTTCGACTATTGCTGTTGCCACGCGGCCTTCGCGCTGTCGAAGGCCGGCTACGAGACGATCATGATTAACTGCAATCCCGAGACGGTCTCGACGGACTACGACACCTCCGACCGGCTGTATTTCGAGCCGCTGACGCCAGAGGACGTGCTGGCCGTCATCGAGAAGGAAAGCGCCAACGGCAAGCTCAAGGGCGTGATCGTGCAATTTGGCGGGCAGACGCCGCTCAAGCTCGCGCAGACGCTCGACGCCCACGACGTGCCCATCCTCGGCACCTCTCCCGATGCCATCGACCTGGCCGAGGATCGCGACCGCTTCAAAGTGCTCGTCGACAAGCTCAAGCTGCGTCAGCCAAAAAATGGCATCGCCTATTCCATCGAGCAGGCGCTCATGGCCAGCGAGGAGATCGGTTTCCCGCTCGTGGTGCGGCCTTCCTACGTGCTTGGCGGCCGGGCCATGGCGATCATCCCCGATCAGGCCACGCTCAAGGACTATTTCGACACGACGCTCGCGGCGTTCGTGCCCCCGGAACTCCAGCACCGCTTCGCGGGCAACAGGCGCGCGCAGGTCAATGCCGTTTTGGCCAAGAATGCGCTCTTGCTGGACTCCTATGTCCGCGATGCCATCGAAGCCGATGTCGACGCCATATGCGACGGCAAGGACGTGTTCATCGCTGGCGTGATGGAGCATATCGAGGAGGCGGGTGTCCATTCGGGCGACAGCGCCTGCTCGCTTCCACCGTATTCGCTCTGTGCTGAAACCCTCGCGGAGATTGAACGCCAGACCGCGGACATCGCCCGCGCGCTCAACGTCGTTGGCCTCATGAACGTGCAATATGCGATCAAGGGCAAGGACGTTTACGTGCTGGAGGTCAATCCGCGCGCAAGCCGCACCGTGCCTTTCGTGGCCAAGGTCATCGGGCATCCGGTGGCCTCGATAGCGGCGCGGGTCATGGCCGGCGAGAAACTGGCGGGATTCAACCTGACGCGGCACGAGCGGCCGCATGTCGGCGTCAAGGAAGCCGTCTTTCCCTTCGAGCGCTTCCCGGAGATCGATCCGGTGCTAGGGCCCGAAATGCGCTCCACCGGCGAGGTCATGGGTATCGACCGCAGCTTCGATTTCGCTTTTGCCAAAAGCCAGCTTGCGGCTGGAAGCAAGCTGCCGGTGTCAGGAACATTATTCGTCTCGGTGAAGGAAGCCGACAAACCCAAGATCGTCGAGCCCATAAGAGAGCTTACGGCCCTCGGCTTCAAGGTTCTGGCGACGCGCGGCACAGTGCGCTTCCTCGAAGCGAACGGCATCGCCTGCACCAAGATCAACAAAGTGCTGGAAGGCCGGCCCAATATCGTGGACTCCATGAAGAACCGCGAGGTGGATCTCGTCTTCAACACAACCGAAGGTGCAAAGGCGCTCGCCGACAGCTCGACAATCCGCCGCACGGCGCTGATGTACAAAATACCGTATTATACAACAATCGCTGGCGCCCTCGCCGCCACCGAGGCAATCAAAGCAATGCGTGCAGGCGTCCTTGAAGTTCAGCCCCTCCAGAAATATATCGCCTAAAATGTGCGCGCCGGTGCCGTTTCGGCATCCGGCTCGTAGTTCTATTGCGGCTTCCGCTGAAAACGCATTGACTAATTCCAGGATGTTATCCGGATCAGGGAGATTGGAATGACAGAGAAAGTGCCGATGACCGCTCAAGGGCATGCGGCCCTTGAGACCGAGCTTAAACATTTAAGGTCGGTCGAGCGCCAGCGCATCATCAAGGCGATCGCGGAGGCACGCTCCCATGGAGACCTGTCCGAGAATGCCGAGTATCATGCCGCCAAGGAAGCGCAGGGCATGAACGAGGCGAAGGTCGCGGATCTGGAGGACAAGCTCTCCCGCGCGGACGTGATCGACATCTCCAAGCTCTCCGGCAACACCGTGAAGTTCGGCGCCACCGTGACGCTCATCGATGAGGACACGGAGGAGAAGGTGAAGTATCAGATCGTCGGGGATTTCGAGGCCGATGTGCGGCAAGGGCGGATCTCCATCGGCTCGCCAATCGCGCGGGCGCTGATCGGCAAGAAGGCCGGCGACTCCGTCGAGGTGAACACGCCGCGCGGAGCCCGCTCCTACGAAATTCTCAAGGTTTCCTTCAAAGCCTGACCTCCGTTCGAAGGGCCGGTTGCGGCGCGGTGCCCGATCCTCTCGGGCCGCGATGCCGTTCTTTTCATCCGGCTGAGCTTGGGTCCCTTGCCGCCGGCTGCAAGCTTAAGCCACGCCAATTTGGAATATGTATCGCGCGGGAAAGGGGCAGCTAGCTCCTGGTACTGTACATCTTTCAAAAGGGCAAAGCTGGCTTGTGCGGCTGGCACGCGGTTGGCCGTGGGCGTCATGGCGCGCTGCCCTTTATCGCGCGCCCCGCCCAGGTCGGGAATACGCAGGACAGGCGATGGACAGCCGCCGCCGGCCGTCCTCAGCCTGAGCGCGCGTCCGGCTGGCTGGGGCACGTGCACGGATGTGCCGGCTTAAGCTTAACAGATGTTCCGTTGACGCTTGCCCGCGCGGGTGATACCAATTTTTACGTGGTGTAGAAAGAAGATACGCGGTTATGGTGCGGGCCCTGCTTTCAGTCTGGACGTGGTTTGAAATCGGGCTCTGCGTGCTCGTAACCTTTCCCATACAGCTTGTACTCGCGCTATTCACGCTGCCGTTCGACCGGCGCCGCGTGGTTACCGGACGCTGCTTCCGGATAATGGGGGTCGTCGCGGCCCGCCTGACACCGTTCTGGCATTTTGGCGTGTACGGCGAAATTCCGCGCCGCTTCGACGGCAGAACGGTGTTCGTGTCCAACCACGAGTCGCACGCGGACCCCTTCCTCATCTCCTTCCTTCCCTGGGAGATGAAATGGCTGTCGAAGGCATCGCTTTTCCGCATTCCAGTCGTGGGATGGATGCTTACGCTTGCGGGCGACATCCCGATCCACCGCGGCGAAAGCGGGTCCGCCAAGGACGCTTTGGCCCAGTGTGCACGCTGGCTGGAACGCGGACAGCCTGTGGTGATCTTTCCCGAGGGAACGCGCTCGCCCGACGGCAAAATGGGGCAGTTCAAGGACGGCGCCTTCCGGCTGGCGCTGGACAGCGGTGCCCAGATCGTGCCCATCGCGGTATGCGGAACCCGCAAGGCCCTGCCTAAGCATTCCTGGAAGTTCGGCTTCACCCGCGCGCTGGTGACGGTTGGCACGCCCATTCCTACCGTGGGGCGCGGCGCTGGCGACCTGGGGGCCATCAAGGCCGAGGCCAGGGCACAGATCGAGGCGCTCAGGGCACAGATGCTTCCGCTGACGAGCGCCGCCGAGACTTCGGACGCAAGCTGAAGGTGGCAGGCTATCGCAAAGGCGCCGCGCAACGAGGGAAACTCCCAAAGGGGCGGGGCTTGCGGAACCAAGGCCGGTGGAAAGCCGTGGAGCCCGGCGATTTAAAGGTATTCGCGAAGCGCGGGCTGAAACGGCGCCTTGTGGCGGAGGCCGGAGCGCCGATCGCGGCGAAATAAAAGCCGCGATGTACGAAAACGGACAGGAAACTGCCTAGTAAATGCCACCGGGCAGGGCTACCGCCCCAGGAAATATTCTGGGGGATGCCATGCGTGTTGTTTTGCATATCGGCGTATTTGTGTTTGGTTTCATCGCGGCGGCCGAGGCTGCCGGACCGGCCGCGCCAAGCCTCGCGCCAATGCCATCGGGCCGCGGCTTGGCCGTGCAAATCGCTGAACCCGCCGGCGAGGGCAAGGCGGCCCCAGAGAGCGGGGCGGCCGATGCACAGCGGGAAGATGACCGCAAGCAGCGCGAACTTGCCCAGTCGCATATGGATACGGGCGATGCGCTAGCGGAGGCGAAGAATCTGCCGGAAGCGATCAAGGAGTTCCAGGCGGGCTTGGCCATCTTGGAAAAACTGGCCGCCGCCGATCCGGGCAACACGGATTGGCACGACGATCTCTCGGTGGCCTATGTGAAGCTGGGCAGGGCGTACAAAGCCCAGGGCGATCTTGCGCAAGCCCTTGAGTTCCACCGGAAAGACCTCGCGATAACGGAGAGTCTTGCCAAGTCCGATCCCGGAAACGGCGCACGGCAGCACGATTTGGCCATCTCCTACAGCAGAACCGGCGACGTACTGAAGGAGAAGGGTGAACGGGCGGAGGCGTTGAAGGCGCAGCAGTCCACCTTTGCGATTGTCGAGCGGCTTGCCGCGAGCGATCCCTCGAATGCGCGGCGGCAGCGCGATCTGGCAATCGCGCATGACAAGATTGCCGATGTGCTGGAGGAGCAGGGCAACCTGCGAGGGGCGTTGACATCCTATGAGGCCGCCCTTTCCATCAGGAAGGCGCTGGCCGGTGCCGATCCAGGCAACACGCAGATGCAGGGCTTTGCCGCAAGTTCTTATACCACGGTTGCTGGGGTGCGGAAGGCGCTGGGCGACCCGCAAGGGGCGCTCAAGACCTACCAGGAAGGGCTGCCTTTCCTGGAAGGCCTCGCCAAGGCCAATCCGGACAATGCCGCTGCGCAGAGTGAGCTGGCTCTGAGGCACGATAAGATTGGGGAGCTTCTGGTGGCGCAAGGCGATCGGGCGGAGGCCTTGAAATCGTTCAGAGCCGCCGTTGACATAAAACAGCGCTTGGCCGCCGCCGATCCAGGCGATACGCAGCGGCAGGACGCTCTCGTCTATTCCCAAGTCGAGGCAGGCGATGTGCTGGTCGCGCTGGGCGAGTTGCCCGAGGCGCTCAAGTTCTTTCAGGATAGCTTGGCGATCGGTGAGAAGCTCACCGCGAGCGGCCCCGCCAGCGGCGACTGGCAGCGCAGTCTGAGCATTTCCCAGGAGAGGGTTGCCAAGGTTCTGAGGCTCCAGGGGAAGCTGCCGGAGGCGCTAAAATACTATCGCGATGCCCTGGCCATCCGGGAGCCGCTCGCCAAAGCCAGCCCCGGCGATGCGCGGGCGCAGCGCGATTTGTCGATATCCTATGAGGCGATCGGTATTGTGCTGGAGGAGCAAGGCAACCTGCCGGACGCGCTCGCGTCCTACCGCGGCTGCCTCGCGATCCGGGACGCCGCCGCCAAGGCCAGCCCGGGCACCGGCGGGCGGCAGCGGGATTTGCTTGTGGCCAAGAACAGAGTGGGCGGCGTGCTGCAGATGCAGGGCGATCTGCCTGGGGCGCTCGAACACTATCGCGATGGCCTCGCAATCGCGGAGAGGTTCACTAGCGCCGATACGGGCGATGCCCGGTGGCAGCGCGATCTGGCGGTGTCCAACGAATATGTGGGCAGTGTGCTGATGGCGCAGGAGGATCTGTCCGGGGCGCTCAAATACTACGAGGAGAACCTCGCCATCCTGGACCGGCTGGCCAAGAGCGATGCGGCCGGTGCGGAAGGGCAGCGCAGCCTGGCGCTGAGCCATGCGCGCATGGGAGAGCTGCTGTCGAGAAAAGACCGGAAGGAGGAGGCGGCCCGCTCGTTTCAGCAGGCTCTGGACATCCTAGACGCGCTGCCGGTGCGTCCGGGCGATACGGAAGCACGGCTGGCCGCGGTCGATCCGTTATGGCGGCTGGGCGCATTGAAGGGCAAGGAGGGCGAAGCGGACCTGCGGCGCGCACTGAGCATCCTGACCGAAGTGCGCGGCGCCGGCCGGCTCGATGCGGCGCGGATGGACTGGATTCCGGGCTTGGAGATGCAAATCGCGAACCTCCCTTACCTGAAGGCCAAGATTGAAATCGAAGCCGCCTTCAAGGCGGGAGCCTACGACAAGGCGGTGACAGCTCAAACGAAGCTTGCCGCGGTGAAGGGGAAGGCAGAGCGCAAGGTGGCCGGTAAGCCGGGCTTGGTGACTGCCGATGCCCTGCTTTCGCTTGGCTGGTACAAGCTCTTTGCACGCGATTTCAAGGACTCGCTTGAAACAACGGAACGCGCGCTCGCCATCGAGCCCGGCTGGCTGCCCGCAACCATGAACAAGGCGCATGCGCTGATGTTTCTCGGCCGGGCGAAGGAGGCGCAGACGATCTACGAGCGCTACAAGGGCCAGCACATCGAAGGTTTTGGGCAATGGGAGACCGTGGTCCTCGCCGATTTCAAGGAACTTGAGAAACGGGGGCTCAAGAATCGCCACTTCACGGAAATCAAGGCGCTACTGGCCGCGAAATAGGCCGCCACGGGGCCGGCGCCCGCTGTACGGCCCCCAAAATGCGTATAGTTTTTGTCTAGTTGTAACAATATCTTAACATCTTTGTGGCCCGAATACCAAGGGTTCAGTGTGCAGGAAAGCCCGCCAGCGCTTGCGCCGCAGGGCTTTTTCGTGCACGAAGTCCCGCCAGGCCGCGCTCTGTGCCTATCAAGACACAAGCGGAAACGATGTGGAATCGCTTGGGCCTGACGTATTTAAAAATTGCGCGGAATCGGCTAGCGCACGAGAATCCAACGCGGTTTTTCGCGTCTTAGGCCACTTCGATAACCAAGAGGGGAAAGCACCCATGGCGAAAGCCACCAAACCAGCACCAGCACCCGCAGCAAAGCCGAAGGCAGCAGCCCCGGCCAAACCCGCCGCCAAAGGCGCCGCTCCTGCAAAGGCAGCCGCGGCCGCCAAGGCGGTGAAGGTCGAGCTTATCACGCTGCGCCAGCTTGCCGCCGAGATCGGCGAGGAGCATGGCCTGTCGCAGAAGCAGGCCAACGGCGTGCTCGCAAGCACCATCACGCTCATCGGCGAGCATCTCAAGAAGGGCGCGCGCATCCGCATCCAGGGCCTTGGCACTCTCGAAGTGCGCAAGCGCGCCGCCCGCATGGGCCGCAACCCCTCGACGGGCGAGCCCATCCAGATCAAGGCCAGCAAGAAGATCGCCTTCCGCGCGTCCAAGGACCTCGCAGAGGCCATATAAGCGGTTCCGGTGCGGGGCGCAGAAGCCGCCGTACCGGCCGTGCCCATAGCCTGCCCGCGAAGGGCCGGCTGGCCGCAGTCTGAGAGCGCACGCTTTTGGCGAGCCAAGAGCGCTCTATTCCGAAAGATGCGCTCGCAGGCATACCATGCTGGAGACTCCCGGAAGCGCCGCAAGCGCTGCCGGGAGTGCCAGTCTTGGTTCCCCGGAGCTACGAAGGTCTTCGGCGCCTGTGCCGTGTTCGCGGCGGCTCCTAGCGGTAGATTTTGACTGCCACGCCCCTGGCCCTCTCGATAACGGAAGGGGCATCCAGCGTGTCTTCGAAACACTGAAATGCACCTCCAGCGTCAATCTATTGGGCAGCGCCGCCGCGAAACGCGCGACGCCGTGCTGCGCCGCCTCGCTGTCCTTCCACAGGCTGAGCCGTGCGCGCCTCCCCGCGACATGCCGAAGCGGAGCCCCTCGATTGCCTCGGGAAAGCACCCAGCGAAGTTCGTCTCTCCGCCGATCCCGTTTATGTCTACGCGCGCGGTGAAGCCCGCTGCTTTTGCGCGGGCATAGGTTTGGCGGGACCGCGGCGGCACCAAATACGAAGCCCGCCCCTGGATCGGGTCCAGAGGCGGGCTACGATGAAGCAATCAGGTGGATTGTGGATTGGCCAAGCGCTCAGCGCTTGCAGGAGATGCTGACGCGGGCCTGTCCCTCGTTCAGGTTCGTCTCCATCAGGTTCAACTCGCACTCGACGTCCTGGCTGCGGAACACCTTGCGCTCGCCGAACGCCAAGCCGACGCCCTGCCGGTTGACCGCCACCTTCACTTGACGCGGTCCGACTTGCTGCAGCGCCAGCCTGACGCCGATCTCGTCATACTGCTTTTCCTGGTCCTTCTTCAGCATGATGTTGTCGTAGAACACGACTGTCGAGGGCTGGCGTCCAGGCTGCGATACGGCGGCCGCAGCCGGGGCGGCCTGCTGCGCCTGTGCAGCGCCGCCACCGCCCGAGAGCGAGGCTAGCTGCGTCTGGCAGCGGCCGAATTGATCCGATGCCGTGGCCACGAGCTGGTGGAGCTGGGCGACCTCTCCCGCAAGGTTGGCGCCAGCGCCGCCGCTATCGCCGCGTCCGCGTCCACCGTCCTCGGCGAGCCTCGTCCTCAGAGACTCGATGGAGGCAGCCAGCACCTTGATCTGATCGGCGGAAGAAGGCTGTGGCCTCGGGTCGGGCCGCGTGTTGGCTGCGATCGTGTGGATCTCCTCCGCGAGCGTCTTGGGAAGCTTGGCCTCGCTGTTCTGCAAGGCGGCCACCGCCGTGCGCAGTTCCTCGGCGACGGCGCGCCGCGCGACGGATTCCTGCGCCTGTATGGAGGCGCTTAGCGTGCGGATCTCGTCAAGGAGTGCCTTGGGTGCTTTGGGCTCCTGCTTTTCGAGCTTCGTGTTCAGCGCGGTAACCTGCTCGCGGATGGTATGCAGCGCTTCGGTATAGTCGGGGACGACCGGCGCCGACAGGCCCTCGGCTCCGCGGTTCGGCTGGGCACCTCTGAATGCCTCGACCTGGCGCGACAAAGCCTTGATTTCATCCAGCATCGGCTTGTTGCTGTCGCCCGTCTCGGCCGAAGACCGGCCGCCGGCCTTTAAGGCCTCGACTTGGCGGGACAGGGACTTGATCTCTTCCAGCACCGGCTTGCTGCTGTCGCCCGTCTCAGCCGGAGACCGGCCGCCGGCTTTCAAGGCCTCGACGTGGCGGGACAGGGACTTGATCTCCTCAAGCACGGGCTTCAGGCCCTCGCCAGAATCAGCCGCCGCGGGGCGGTTCTTCGACGCCTCCATCTGGCGGGAAAGCGCTTTAATCTCCTCAAGAACGGGCTTGAGGTTCGGCTCAGGTTCCGCTGCCGTGCGGGCCTTCAAAGTCTCAACCTGCCTTGCCAAGGCTCTGATCTCGTCCAGCACGGGTTTCGCTGCCTGTCCCGTGTCGGCGGCCGGCTTTATGGCTGCGAGGGATTCAACTTGTTTGGAAAGCGTTCGGATATCGTCCTGCACGGGCTTAAGTGCAAGCGCGCTGACCGCCCCTGTGGAGCCGCCGCCACCACCCGGTATGCCAGCAATCTGAGCCTTGATTTCGTCCAGATTGCCACGTCCCGCGGAATAGCCAGCGTAGAAACCTACCGCTCCGGCGCCAACGAACGAGGCGATACCTACCGCGGCAAGAAAAGTAAGTGCTTTAAATGGTTCCATGGTATCCGGCAGCCCCCAACCCAGGCAATTTTAGCGTGCACTATCTTCGTGGAATTTAGCCATTCTTTGGCTGAACAACGGCAATATCGGGGGCATCTTCCGCTTTCATGCCCACGATATGGTAGCCTGCGTCGACGTGATGCACCTCTCCGGTGACGCCACGGCTCAAGTCCGAAAGCAGGTAAAGACCTGCTCCGCCCACATCTTCAAGCGCTACATTCCTCCGCATGGGCGAGTTCAGCTCGTTCCATTTGAGGATGTAGCGGAAATCCGCGATGCCCGAGGCGGCAAGCGTTTTGATCGGCCCAGCGGAGATCGCGTTGACGCGGATCTTCTGCCGGCCGAGATCCTCGGCGAGATAGCGCACGCTTGCCTCCAGCGCCGCCTTGGCCACGCCCATGACGTTATAGTGGGGCATGACTTTCTCGGCGCCGTAGTAGGTGAGCGTCAGCAAAGAGCCGCCATTGGTCATGAGCTTCTCGGCCCGCTGCGCGATCGCCGTGAAGGAGTAGCAGGAAATGTTGAGCGTCATCGCGAAGTTTTCGGGCGAGGTGTCGAGATAGCGCCCGTCAAGCTCATCCTTGTTGGAAAAGGCGATGGCGTGCACCACGAAATCGAGGCTGCCCCAGTCCGCCTTCAACGTTTCGAAGACGGCATCGAGGGAGGCGGTATCCGTGACGTCGCAGGGCAGCACATGCTTCACGCCAAGCTCCGCGGCCAGCGGCTCCACGCGCTTCTTCAAGGCGTCGCCCTGGTAGGTGAAAGCCATTTCCGCGCCCTGGTCCGCCGCAGCCTTCGCGATCCCCCAGGCGATGGACCTGTTGTTCGCGATGCCCATCACCAAGCCTCGCTTGCCGTGCATCAATAGTCCTGCTTGAGCCACTTTCGCTCCCCGTGTTACCGGCGTCGCATCCTACACATTAACAAGACGCCGTAAAGTGCTAGGTTGGGGGGATGGTTACGCTTGGCGGCCGGGCCGGTTCGCGGGTGTTCGCCCTGCAGGAGGCCTAGCGCAAGCTTCCGGCCTTAAGGGAGTGTGCCAGAGCCGCTTTTTGAGGTGAATCATGCTCGACTGGACCGATGTGGTATTGCGCCTTACCGTGGCCACCTTGATGGGCACGGTGATCGGCCTCGACCGGGATTTGCGCGGCAAGTCCAGCGGTGTCAGGACCATGGCCATCGTGGCGCTTGGCTCCGCCACCATCGTGCTCGCCAGCCAATATCCCGCGCACATGGCCGACTTGGCCGCTGGCAGCCGCGTCATGCAGGGGATCATCACCGGCATAGGCTTTCTCGGTGCGGGGGTGATCTTGCGCCATCCAAGCGGCGGCAGGGTCCACGGCCTGACCACGGCCGCGTCCATCTGGCTGACCGCCTGCGTCGGCGCGGCTTGCGGTGCTGGGGCATGGCCCATCGTGGTGGTTTCCGGCATGCTTGTCGCCATCGTGCTAGGCTTCGGAAAGGGTCTGGAGCGAGCCTTCGAACGCCGCTTCCCCCGCGGCGATCACACCGCCGGGGACGGACCGCACACAGAGATCTAACGTGCCCTTCAGCGTGGCTGGCACAGCGGAATACCGTATTTAATCAAGCCGCGAGGTGCGTTTCGACCGCCTGGCGCACGGCGCGGAGGCTGAAAGGCTTCGAGACGATCAGGTCGCGCTCCTCACCCATCGCGGCCACGGCTTCGGGATGCGCGGTGATGTAGATCACATTGGCGTCCTGGTTCTTGCGGATGGCCTTCACGACATCCACGCCGGTATCGCCCTTGAGCTTATAATCGGCCAGGATAAGTTGCGGCTTGCACTGCCCGGCGATGCGAAGCGCCTCGGCGCGGTTCTTGGCCATGCCCGCCACCACGAGCCCGAGCTTGGTTACGATTTCTTGCAACTCGCGGGCGATCAGTGCTTCGTCCTCGATGATAAGGACTGCTGCCGGCTTTCTCTGGAGCGCGAGCAGCGACAAGGTGTAGGTCTGCCGCACGTACTCTTCGCTTACATCCAGGATCGACGCCACATCGCCGTAGGGCAGGCCAATCGCGGCGTGGAGCGCTGCTACCTGCCTCTGCTCCTCGGGAAGGCGCAACAGCTGGGCGTGAAGGCCGCTGCCGGCAGCGGCGGTGACGTTGCTGTTCCGCATGGAGGTGCGTGCGGCTTCGCCGACTTTCCTATAAAGGCTGAAGCGGGATATGGCGCGGCCAAAGACAGGTCCGATGTCCGGCGCCAGCGCCTTGAGCGCGGCCTCCACGGCAGCGTCGCTTAAGATGCGGTTGCCAAGCAGGCAAAAAGCATAGCGCCGCAGGTTATTAAGCTCGGCGAGTGCAAGGCTTTCAGTCATCTTTTCGCAGCGTCCCTTGGCTCTGCTACACGTACGGTATAAAGGTTTGCTTCTCGCCGGAGAAGGAGGAGTTGAACTCTACAAGAGATAATGGGGGTGAAAAAGCGGTAACTCTAGGGCATATTCCTTGGAACTTCCGATCCAGCGCGGCTTTCATAAAGAGGTTGCGCCAAAAATTGTGCCGGCAATGGCGGTTCCATTTAAGGTGGAGCCTGAGCCGCCATCGAATTTCCTGCCATGCGCACTTTAAAGCGCTTAGGCCGCCGGAATCGGCTTCATCCGTGCCGAAGCTGAGCAAATTTTATATCTATGTACAAATTCTTTGTGCGAAAACACCTGGAGCTGGCTCCCAAGGATCACGAAAAGTTTATCCGATTGCCCCGGCATTTCCGCCGGTACGGATTGCGAGGGCAAATTCTGCTGCAACCGTCGTCCTCGCGGAGGCGCCCAAGCCGCGCGATGCCGTCCAGTGTCCGGCACGGCGTGGAGCGGTGCGCAAACAGGGGACGCGGGGCGCTACTCCGCCTTGGCGAGCCTGTCGAATTCCATAAGCTCGCGCATGAGCCCCTCCAGCGATGAAACCGGAAGCATGTTCGGCCCGTCGGACGGCGCGTTATCGGGGTCCTGGTGCGTTTCGATGAAGAGTGCCGCCACGCCAACCGCGACCGCGGCGCGTGCAAGCACGGGCACGAAACGCCGCTCGCCGCCGCTTGCGGTGCCGCGCCCGCCAGGCTGCTGCACGGAGTGGGTAGCGTCGAAGGCGACTGGGCAGCCGGTTTCGGCCAGGATGGGCAGGGCGCGCATGTCGGTGACAAGCGTGTTATAGCCGAAGCTCACGCCGCGCTCTGTGACGAGCACATTCGGGTTGCCCGCGGCGAGAACCTTCGCCACCACGTTCTTCATGTCCCAAGGGGCGAGGAACTGGCCCTTCTTGATCTTCACCACGCGTCCGGTTTCCGCCGCGGCGATGAGAAGGTCGGTTTGCCGGCAGAGGAATGCCGGTATTTGCAGCACGTCCACGGCTTCGGCGACGGGCGCGCATTGCGCGGCGTCGTGCACGTCGGTCACGACCGGCAGACCGAACGTCTCGCGGATTTCGGCGAAAATGGGGAGCGCCGCCTTGAGCCCGATGCCGCGCGCGGCGCCCGCACTCGTGCGGTTCGCCTTGTCGAACGAGGTCTTGTAGATGACGGCGATGCGCAGCTTGTCCGCGATCTCCTTCAGCGCCGCCGCCATCTCAAGCGCGTGCATGCGGCTTTCGAGCTGGCACGGCCCCGCGAACAGTGCGAGCGGCAGGCGGTTGGAGATGCTTATATTGCCGATCTTGACCACGGGATTGGGGGACAGCGTGGCGGAAGGCTTTTGAGTCATGGGTTCGCTTTCGAGCACATATGCGGGCGTGGGCCGTCTCTAGCACGGCAAGGCCGCGATGGCCAAGAGTGCTCCAAGCTGCGGCTTTATCGATTGGAAGGAAAAGGACCCTGACTAATGGGAGCCCCTGCTTGGGGCATTAGGCGGGATGCTCCGATCATGCTTCCACATCGCCGGCATCTTGCTGTCCGGGGGGCTGCCAGAATTCGTTGAGGTGGGCGTGGTCGTTGTAAAACAGCACACGCCAGCCAGGCTCCTCGCCGGGGGCCTCGCGATAGCGCATGGCGGCAAGCCCCGTGTTCTCCATGCCCGCCATGCGCTGGAAGCGCTTGAATGTTTCGCCGTTCAGCATGCTGCCGAGGACCACGCGCGCCACCAAAGTGCGGAAGAAGTAACCATGCGTCACAACGGCGATTGAGGTTCCGGCGTGCGCCACAAGATGGGCCAGGGCAGCGTCCGCGCGCGCGATCAAATCGTCGAAATTTTCGCCGTCCTCCACGCGCACGCCGGGCATGTAGAGGGTCTTGTTCCACTCCGTCCAGACCGCTTGCGCCTCTGCGTCGTCGAAGGGCTTGCCGTTGATGCTGGCAGGCTTCATGCGCTCGACGAACAACTCCGAGTATTCGGGCGTCAGCCCTGCCGCTTGCGCGATCGCTTCCGCCGTACCCTTCGCCCGTTCCAGCGGGCTCGACAGGAGCGCCTGCACGCCAAGCCCGGAGATGCGCCTGGCGACGCAGGCCGCCTGCCAGCGCCCGGTTTCGCTCAGGGGCGACTCCGGCGGCTGGAAGACTGCCGACGCATTGGCAACGCTTTGTCCGTGGCGGACAAAGTATACGGTTTTCTCCATCTCCTCGCCCGGTTACTTGAGGGGGACGCGGGGAAACTGGCCCCGTGCTACCGCGAACGCAATGCTTCCGGAGTCTTAGGCCTAGACCAGCCGGCTCTGGTGGACCGCCGCGCCGATGAACGAGGCGAACAGCGGGTGCGGCTCGAACGGCCGCGACTTCAGTTCCGGATGGAACTGCACGCCCACGAACCAGGGATGATCCAGTATCTCGACAATTTCGGGCAGCTTCTTGTCCGGGGACATGCCCGAGAAGCGCAAGCCGGCCGCTTCCAGGCGCTCCAGATAATTGATGTTCACCTCGTAGCGGTGGCGGTGGCGCTCGCTGATGCGCGTCCTGCCGTAGATTCCAGCGACATGGCTGCCCTCGGTCAGGACCGCCTCATAGGCCCCAAGCCGCATGGTGCCGCCCTTCTCGCTCTGCGCGTCGCGGTGCACCGAGGCAGCACCGCTCGTCCATTCCGTCATCAGGCCGACCACGGGCTCGGCGGCCGGGCCGAACTCGGTCGAGTTCGCGCCGTCTATGCCCGCCACATGGCGCGCCACCTCGATCACGGCGAGCTGCATGCCGAAGCAGATGCCGAGATAGGGTACCTTGCGCACGCGGGCATAACGCGCCGCCGCGATCTTGCCCTCAGCACCCCGCTCGCCGAAGCCGCCGGGCACGATGATGCCGTGGATGTTCTCAAGGTGCGGGCTCGGATCGCCCTTCTCGAACAGCTCGGCATCGAGCCAATGGATGTTCACGCGCACGCCGTGGCTGATGCCGCCATGCGCCAGCGCTTCCATCAGCGACTTGTAGGCGTCCTTGAGGACGGTGTATTTGCCGACGATGGCGACGGAGACCTCGCCGTCCGGATGCGCGATGCGGTGCGAGATTTGCCGCCAGACATCGAGTGCCGGCGGCGGCGCATCGTGGATGCCGAAGGCGGCCAGCACTTCGCGGTCGAGGCCTTCCGCGTGATAGGCCAGCGGCACGTCGTAAATATTCGCCACGTCCAGCGCCTGGATCACCGCGCTTTCGCGGACGTTGCAGAACAGCGCGATCTTCGCCCGCTCGCTCTTGGGAACCGGCAGCTCGGAGCGGCACAGGAGGATGTCCGGCTGGATGCCGATGGAGCGCAGTTCCTTGACCGAGTGCTGAGTCGGCTTGGTCTTAAGCTCGCCTGCCGCCTTGATGTAGGGCAGGAGCGTCAGATGGATGAACACCACCTCCCCGCGCGGCAGCTCGTTGCCGAGCTGGCGGATGGCCTCGAAGAAGGGCAGGCCCTCGATGTCGCCGACCGTGCCGCCGATCTCGATCAGCACGAAATCCGCGCCCTCGTTGCCGGAGAGGACGAATTCCTTGATGGCGTTGGTGACGTGCGGCACCACCTGCACCGTGCCGCC
>PMBZ01000060.1:0-1405 GCA_003153975.1 Hyphomicrobiales bacterium | reverse complement strand
TTGAGATAGGGGTCGAGCTTGCGCAGCCGCACCGAATAGCCCCGTGCTTTCAACAACGCGCCGAGCGCCGCCGATGCCAAGCCTTTGCCCAGTGAGGAGACCACGCCGCCAGTAATGAAGATATATCGCGCCATGAAATCGCAGCCTAGCGTGTTGACAGGCCAAGCGAAAGTGAAAGCTCACAGTTTTCAACGGCGTCGTGACGCAGCCAGCTGCCGGCGTGCGGTTGCTGTTGAGGGGGGGCGCGCCACGGAAACAGGGTATTGCCTCTCGCCCCAGCCCTCTCCCGCGAAAGCGCGCCTTGGCCGGCTTGCTTTTTAAAAGTGTCCATATTCGCAAGCGGATATGGACGGGAGAGGGAGCCCTGCCGTGCCTGCTGCGAGGTACGCCCTTCCCATTGGGACAGGGTGGGAATGCCCACTACAGGGTCTACTGGCTCCGGCTATTTCGACTGCGGAAGCTGAGGAGCCGCAGGCGCGGCCGGCGCAGGCGCGCTTTGCGTCTTCTGTTTTGGAAGCGTGATGTCCGGAAGCTTCTCTGGCGCAGCTTCGCCCGGTGCTGCGGGAGCGGACGTGCCTCGCACTGGTGCGCCAACGGCGGAGGTTGCGGCCGGACGGTGGCTGAAGACGCCGAGCGTGAGGCTGGTGGTGAAGAAGATGGCCGCCAGGATCGCCGTCACCTTGGTCAGGAGATTCGCCGCGGCCCGCCCGGTTACGAAGCCGCCTCCGCCGCCGCCCATGCCAAGTGCGCCGCCCTCGGAGCGCTGCAAGAGGATCAGCACGATCATCGAGAAGGCGGCCATGATATGAACGACGAGAAGGACTGTGGTCATCGAAACTTGTCCAGCGGGAATTTAGGGGAAATCCGCACTCTACATGACCGCTTTTTGCCGTAAGATCAAGCCAGCAAATGCCGCCCCGCCGGCAGCACGCCGGCAACGCCCGGAAACCGTGGCTTTCCGGGAGCTTTGGGCGGCCTCGCCAGCCGGGCCGTTAAGGCTTTTGCCGCGGTTGAGGCTGCTTTTCCATTTCGAGCTAATTTAGCAGAAGCGCCTTGATGGATCGTTAATGGCTGGCGGTAGCCGTAAATTATTGAGTTAGCGTGATAAAGTGTGAGTGACCCGAACCTAGTATCGGTTAATTTCAAATACGCGCGTATATTTAACGGATGTTTTGAATCGCGGAAAACGGGCAAAAGTAGGAAAAAATTCGCAAAAATGCGCGAAAAAATCGCATCGCCTCCGCGCGTTTACCATGCCAGTATTAACTATATTGCCGCGCCTACGCATCTTCACGGCTTGTTAAGCCTCGCCCTGGCGAAAAAATGCACCGTGGCTCGGCTTCGCGTGCAGAATGCTTGTGTGCCGGCGCCATTGGTGTCAGCTAGCAGCCTGTCGGACTGGGGT
>PMBZ01000239.1 GCA_003153975.1 Hyphomicrobiales bacterium | reverse complement strand
GCCAAACAGGAACACAACCGGAACGCGCATTTGTCCACAGCTTTACCAGGAGGTGTTGATATGATGCACAAGCAAACCGTGCAGGCGCGGCGAGACAAGGTTCATGCAAGCCTACCATGTGAACAACAGGGAAACAAAGAAGCGCGTGCCGGGATATTGCGGCGCAAGGTCTTGCGAGTACGGATGTAGGGTACTGTTATGAAATTTGGCTATGCGTGGACTTTCCGCGAGACGCCGGCGCCGGAAAACGAACCCCGGCTTTACCGGACCCGCCGGCTTACCCGCGGAATTCGAATTGGGCCGCCTCACCCCAACGGGCTTGTTTCTGCTTGCCGGGGGGCTTCGGAATCCGGTCCGGGTATGCTGACCGGCGGCTACCGGCCCAAAGATCCATTCCTGGCGTTTAGGCGGCCACGGATCGGCGAAATCGCCAGCTTGACGCCGTGGACGGTTGACGGACCGTCATTTGCGCGCCCCTGGTGGAAAGCTCCATGGCCAACGCGATTCCGTCCGGGGTCTTGCACGGATAGAACTGCTTGTTTAGTGAGCCCTTGGACTGCTTGGCCGGGTTGGCGCCCGTGCTTTGCTCTGCATAATAAGGGCCGGTGAAAATCGCGGCCGCGGAGAAGATATGCGATGAAGAAACCCAAGATCGGCGTGGCGCTGGGCAGCGGCGGGGCGCGCGGATGGTGCCACATCGGGGCGTTGCGCGCGCTTGCCGAAGAGGGCATCGAGCCGGACGTTGTCGCGGGCTGCTCCATGGGCGCGCTTGTGGGCGCGGCCTACGTGGCGGGCGAACTCGATGCGCTCGAAGAATGGGCCTACTCCGTGAACTGGCGGAAGATGGCGGGCTTCCTCGATGTCAACCTCGCAAGCGGCGGGCTGATCGAAGGCAAGCGCATTGTGGCCTTCCTCAATAGCATCAAAGAGGATGCGCCCATCGAGAGCCTTAACAAGCCGTTCATGACCATCGCGAGCGACATGCAGACCGGCCGCGAGGTCTGGCTGGACAAGGGCTCGATCGTCGACGCGGTGAGGGCGTCCATCGCCTTGCCGGGCATCATCAGCCCCATGCAACTGAACGGAAAATGGCTGCTCGACGGCGGCATGACCAACCCTGTTCCGGTCTCGGCCTGCCGCGCCATGGGGGCGGAGATCGTTATCGCGATCAACCCCAATGCCAATACACTGGAGCCACATGCCAAGCGCGATAAGGGGAAGGAGCCGGTCAAATCCAGCCGCGATTTCCTGGATAAGATGCTCGATAGCGTTCCCGGCGGGGTCAAGCAGAGCCTGAAGACGATGACGCCGAATGTCTTCGGCCGCAAAAACGGCGCTCCCCGTTATATCGAGGTGATTTCGGCCTCCATCGAGATCATGACGAACCAGATCTTGCGGAGCCGGATGGCCGGCGAGCCGCCGCACGTTATGGTCAACCCGCATCTTGCCCACATGTCGGTCCTCGAATTCTACCGCGCGAAGGAGGCGGTCGAGGAGGGGCGGCGGGCCACGCAAGCGGTGATGCCGCTGCTTCGGGAATATCTGCCGTGATCGCGCCGCGGCCTTGCGCCCAAGGTGGGCGCGGGCTTTGCCTGCCGCCGCCGAGTGGTAGAACAAAGGCGACTATCTCCATCTCCGGTTGCACACAGGAGCGCGTAGGCACTACAATCCCCGGCATGGACATAGCATATCCGATTGCCGGCTTCGCGGTAGGCGCGCTGGCCGGCCTTACAGGCATGGGCGGCGGCTCGATCATGACCCCCATGCTGATCCTGGTCTTCGGCATCGCGCCCACCTCGGCGGTGGGCACCGATCTCCTGTTTGCCGCCGCCACCAAGACCGCCGGCGCCAACGTTCATGCCGCGCGCGGCGATGTCGAGTGGCGCGTGGTGGGCCGTCTGGCCGCGGGCTCGGTGCCGGCGGCACTCCTTACCGTATGGCTCGTGAAGCACGTGCTGCCGCGTACGCCCGCGCTGGAGCACGCCATTACGGCCACCATTGGCGTTATGCTCCTGCTCTCGGCCGCAAGCCTTCTGTTCAACCTGGCCGGCGGCCGCTTCGCCAGCAAAGCAGCTGAAAGGCTTTCCGCTTCCGCCGGGCGCGCGCTAACGGTCCTGCTCGGCTTCGTGCTGGGCGCGCTCGTTTCGGCGACCTCCGTGGGCGCGGGCGCCGTGGGCATCGCGGTCCTGCGCCATCTCTATCCCGGGATGCCCGCCGTGCGGCTGGTGGGCTCCGACATCGCGCATGCCGTTCCGCTGACCCTGCTCGCGGGCGCTGGGCATTGGCTGGCCGGCGACGTGCAGCCGGCACTGCTGGGGCTTTTGCTGCTCGGTTCCATCCCCGGCATTTGCCTGGCGAGCTGCTGCGCGCATTATATTCCCGACACGGCTCTGCGGCGCGCGCTGGGCGCGGTGCTTTTCGCTGTCGCCACGCGTATGCTGATGCTTTGACCGCCGCGCCTGCCGGGCAGACACGGGATTTTAACCGGCATTGGCGCTTGCTAAGGTTCAGGATGACGCCTCAGGCGTTCCCAGGATGATAATCACTGGCGTTGCGCGCCGCCGGCCGGCAGCCGCGCCCCGGCCGCGGCGGGCGCCAGATAACAAGAAGGAGCAACGCCATGAGCCAGCACCGCCCCTCCACCCTTCTTCTCGAACGGCAGCGGGGCGTTCTCACCATCCGGCTCCACCGGCCGGAGCAGCGCAATGCCATGTCGCAAATCATGCTGCGCGAGCTTTTCGATGCGCTGGCGGAGGCGGAAGCGGGGGCCGTGCGCGTGGTGATCCTGCGCGGCAGCGGCGCGCATTTCTCGGCGGGCGCGGATTTGCACGACATGGCCCGCGCGCGCTCCGAACCCATCGCGCACGAGACGGACCCCATGGCTTCGGCCAACGCCGCATTCGGCCATGTCTGCGCGGCCTATGCGAAGAGCCCGCTCGCCACCGTCGTGGTGCTCGAAGGCGCGGTGATGGGCGGCGGCTTCGGGCTCGCCTGCTGCGCCGACGTGGCGATTGCCTCGCAAACGGCCGACTTCCGGCTGCCGGAGACCTCGCTCGGCCTCATCCCCGCGCAGATCGCGCCGTTCCTGGTGGAGCGGCTCGGCTATTCCGAGGCCAAGCGCATCGCGGTGACGGGCGCGCGCTTCGGCGCGGAGGAGGCATATCGCATCGGGCTCGTGCATAAGGTTTGCCCGGGCGGCGCGGAGCTGGAAGCCGCACTCGCCGCCACGATCCGCCAGATCCTCGCCTGCGCGCCGGGCGCTGTCGCCGAGACCAAGAAGCTTCTGCGCCGCGCCCAATCGGAAGACCCGGCAAGCCTCGTGGAAGACGCCGCCGCCGTGTTCGCCAAGGCCGCACGCGGCAAGGAAGGTGCGGAGGGCCTGCGCGCGTTTCAGGAGAAGCGCAAAGCCTCCTGGGCAAACTAAGCCATCCAACACTCCCCACGCCTGCCGCCCCCGGCTTGCAGGCGTCTTTCGCCATGAACAACCAGCCGTTTGAGAGATCACTCGCGCCTTACTGGCGAGACTCGCGGCGCACCCGTTACCAACGCGTGTAGATTTCAAGGTTAAGCTTCAGACGCTCTGCGCTACAATTTCCGATGGCGGCGTTTTTGAAAATATTTCCCGCTATTTTATCCAAATCGTTGACAATAGCGTCTTATGGTGCATTATTGTGTATATAAAGAATATTGCAGTTGGGACAACATAATGCAGTCAATTGATCGTAGGCTAGAGGACAGCGTATTCGAGGTCATTCTCTACACAGAGAACAAATCGTGGGCGTTTTCGTCCTATGAAAAAGCACATATTATCCTGGATGCACTCGAGCAGGCGGAGCAATATTTTTCGCGTCACCTGGTGCATCGCGATTCCAACGGGTTGCGCGAGACCGCATATGCTTGTGTCATCTGCGAGTCTTGCGCCCGTTGGTTCGCAAAGCATTCGGGGAGATGGGAACCCGCGCAACATCCCCTGGAGATGCCCCTGCCTCCCCCGCTTGGCATTTCCGGAAAGCATGCGCTGGCGCTCGCCCTCTGAATGCGCAGCCGGCCGGGGCCGCTTCGAGACACCCCACACGCTCCGCGGCCCCGCCCGGTTTGAACGTAAGCCGGCCGGCCCCCTCCCGTCGCCGGCCGGCTTACGTGCAATTCCCGGTATGCGTTTCCAGCACGCGGCCAGCGTTTGCCTGGACCGGCGTAAATCCGGCTCCACGATCATAATCGCGCAACTCCGCAAGCCGGTCTAACGCCCCCCTGCTCCATCCGTTGCTCTGCATACGTCTCGATTGGCGCGGGCGAGCCGCGAGATTTAAAGAGCCGCGATGCCCGCCGGGCCGCGCCAAACGGGCTTCGACTGGGCGCAAAGCCGTTCCCCCCGGCCTCTCTCGTTGTACGGCGATCTCTCCACGATCCGGGTCCTGAGCGTTTCCTGCCCGCTCGCCGCGTTCCGGCCATGCTAGAGCCACAAATTGCTCAAAAAAAGCGTTGCACATCAACGGCCCGCACAAAGCCCGGCGGCAGGCCCGATCAACTTCTCGAAGCGGAAATAACCGGCCGCAACGCAAGGTACGTCCTCCATGAAAATCGTCCGCAGCGCCAGATTGTGGTTCAAGGAAGGAACCTCGGACAAAGTCTACGAGATCGACCTGGTGGACGCCGAGGTGGCGGACGCTTCCGCCCGCTTCCTGGTCAACTGTCGCTTCGGCAGGCGCGGCCAAACGTTGCAGGAGGGAACGAAAACCCCCGCTCCCGTAACCCGCGAGGCGGCGGACAAGATTTTCGACAGCGTCATCGTCTCCAAGCTCAACGAAGGCTACCGCCGCATGGACGGCGGGGACGCACCCGCTATTGCATCCCCTCCCGCCCCATCGCAGGAGGGCCGCGAGCGCGAGTTGATGGCGCGCCTGGAGACGTGCCTGCGCGAGCCGTGGCCCATCAAGGAACGCGACCGGCTGTTCTGGCGTTTGGGCGAAACGAGGATTGCAGCGGCAAGCCCCTTGCTCGTCGCCATCGCGGAACGCCTGGGTTACGCGGATTGCAGCTATAGCCATGCCTGGGCAATCGCCCGCTGCGCCGGAGCCGGGGGAGCGGACGCACTAACCGCCATCGCCAGACAGGCCACCGCGCCGCTCGTGCGGAGCCTTGCGACTTTTGCCTTGGTCTCACCGCTGATGGGCGGCCGCCGCCAGCCGCCCCAGCTGCGGGAAAAGCTGACCGAAGGCCTGACGCGCGCCATCGCCAGCGGCGACGCGGACGCGTTTTGCGGCGCCTTCACCCAGTTCGCGCAGGAGGAACCGCTCCGCGTTGCGCCCATGCTGGCGGAGCTTTACGGCATGGCGCAGACCAGCCCATCGCTTCACGCCCAACTCGTCACGCTGGTGAGCCGCACTTCCGTGCGGCCGCCCTATGTGCCGGGCCTGCGCCGCCTGTTCAAATACGCCGAAACGATCGACGACGGGCCGATGTTCGCCGCCGTGGCCCAGCGCTTCGAAACCGCCCCGCCTTTGTATCGATGGAGCTGGACAAACAGGGAAAACGAACGCTGGGCCAACGTACAGGGCTCCGGCTATCAGCGGCTGCGGCATCTGG
Organism: Hyphomicrobiales bacterium; assembly: GCA_003153975.1. Taxonomy (GTDB): domain Bacteria; phylum Pseudomonadota; class Alphaproteobacteria; order Rhizobiales; family Rhodomicrobiaceae; genus Rhodomicrobium. The sequence continues at coordinate 18,072 of PMBZ01000239.1, read as the reverse complement.
AAGGTGCTGCTGATGCCACGACCGCCTTTTCGGAAACCACCTCGTTCTATTTCAAGCGCCGCATCTGGAGGACCTTGCGCAAACGGGGCGAACTGAGCTTGGACGGCTTCCTGGACATGGCCACCGAATATCTGCTGGCATTGAACGGCGCGCGCCTTCCTCGGCCATTCATCACCGAATTCTATCGCTGGGAAAACCGCCGGCGCGTCCGCAATGTGCAATATTATGGCCCTCTCGCCCGCATGTGGGCGGCGGGGCACCTCCTTTACCGTCACGCGCCCAGCGTCCGCTTCCAGGAAGGCAAACAAGCTTGGTTCACGCAGGAAGACGCGAGCGCCGTCGAGCCGGCTCCGGCCTTCCCCGGGCTGTGGGACGCAAAACCGGAATACGCCCTGCGTTTGGCCGCGGAGAGCCGCGTCGAGCAGGTGGCAATGCTGGGCGTGAGCATCTTGAAGGCCAAGAGCGCATTCTTGCGCGCGATGCCTGGGCAGCGGTTGGTGGCGCTGCTCGCGTCGCCATTTACGGCCGTGCAGGAACTGGCGCTCCGCGAAGCCCTTGCGCGCCTGGCGGACGGCGAAGTCAGCGACGAACTGATCGCGGCCTTGCTGGGCGCCAGCCTGCCCGCCGCACGGGAGCTTGCAATCAGGCGCATCGACCTTACTCCGCAATGGCCATGGAACTCGGCGGCCTTGGGCTTTGCCGTCCTCACAAGCATCTACGGCGACGTTCGCGAGGCAGCCTATCGCTGGTGCGGCGAGCGGCGTCCCAGCCGGGATGCCGGTGCATACTTCGCGCGCGAGGCCGCCACTTGGCTGGCAGCGCTGCCTGCCGCGCTCGACGAAGAAGCGCACGGAAGTGTACGCCATCTGCGCATATGCCTCCGGCTCTTATGGCCCTCTTTGGATATGCCGCTGGCGCAGGATGCCATCGCCCCGCTACTGAGCCACGCTGCGGCGGAAGTCGCTGCCACTGGCGTCGATATGCTGGTGCTGTCGGGCGTGGACCCGGCGCGGATTCCCGATCACCTGTGGGGGCAGCTTCTCGGCTCGCCGGCGCCCGAGATCCAGGCGGCGGCGCTAGGGCTGCTGAACCAGCTGAGCGACGAGCAGCTAAGCGAGCGTGTGTTCCTGGTGCTGTCGTTCGCCACCGCGCCCTCAGCGGAAGTGCGCCAAGCCGCGCGCCCGCTTCTGGCCCGGCTCGCCGCGCGCTTCCCGAAACTGGCGGACGATCTCACCCAGCGCCTCATCGCCACGCTGTTTCAGACCGCGCCGGACGAGGACTATGTGAGCGACACGGTGGCGCTGCTCAACGAAGCCATGGCTGCCCAGCTCGATGCGCTGGACGCGGGCACGGTATGGCGGCTGCTCCAGGGCAAGGCGAAAGGCGCGCAGATGCTTGGCGCCAGCGTGCTGGAACGGCGCTCCCCCGCCCAATTCTCCGTCCGCCAGATCGCGCGGCTTGGCAATCATCCGCAGGCCTCCGTGCGGCAATGGGCGATCGATGCCTATGCCGCTGCGCCTGATCGCATGCTCGCCGAAGCGGAAGACGCCGTGCTGCTCGTCGAAAGCGACTGGGATGGCGTCTACGAATTCGCGCAAAGCTATTTCGAGCGCTGGCCGGAGGAGGCATGGACGCCGGAGGTGATGGGCATCGCGGCCGACAGCACCAAGCCCAAAGTGCAGGCATTCGCGCGGGCCGTGCTGCGGCGGACGCTGAAGCCGGGCGACGCCTCCGTTCAGCTCATGCGGCTCCTGGAGCATCCCGCCACCTCAATGCACCTGCTCATCACCGAAGTGCTGACCTCGGAAGCGGCGCAGAACAGCGAGGTCTTCAACAAGATCCTGCCGCTAGCCCGCATCGTCTTCATGCAAGTCAACAAGGGCCGCGCCGCCAAGGACCGCCTCGCCGCCTTTCTGCACGCCGAAGCGCTGAAAACCCGCGAGCGCGCGGAACGCATCGCGCCCCTGTTCGCGAGCCTGTCTCTGTCCGCCATCGAACGCGACCGCACCCGTGCGGTGCTGGCGCTACGCGACATCGGCGAGGCGTTTCCAGGCCTGCCAGGCTTGCCACTTGAGCGCATCGCGTTACGCGAAAGGACCGCCTGATGGAATTCCAGCACCGCTATTTCGGCGAGACCAGCGCCGCCACCAGTGCTACCGCGAGCGAGTTCAGCTTCGCGCCCGATACGCTGCGCGAGCCAACGTTCTTCGTGGGCGAGGTGGCGGACCATCTGCCGTTCCGCGAAGCGATCTCGGCGCTGCATCACGTCGTCGTCTCCGACATGCGCTTCCAGCCGAAGGACCGCACCGCGTATTTCGCCTGGCTCAAGCAGCACGAGCAGCAGCTCCTGACCGAAGCGCTGACGCATCAACAGGAAATCAAGCCGCGCCTCGAAGCCGTGCGCCATGAGCTAGGCGAGCTTTACAAGCGCATGAACAAGCTCATGGAGCCGTTCTACGGCGCGCGGAAAAAATACTTCGACTGGCTCTACAAGCAGAACCGCGACGCCTGGATCGTGCTCGATCCCGTCATCACCGTGCACCCGGACGAGATTTTCTTCGAATGCTTCAGCCGCGACGAGTCCACCTACGGGCGGCTGTCGTGCGATCACGAGACGTTCAAGCGCATCGGCGACATGTCCTACGGCACCACGAACATCGACTACAGCCACGCGCTCTACGACGAGTTCCAGAAGATCCGCAGCTACCGCACCACGTCGCTCTCCATCGACCCCAAGGGCTTTGATGTCCAGACCACCGGCGAGGAACTGTACCGCGAGGAGAAGATCGACCTGCCCGATAGCTGGGTGCGCGGCTTCCTGCAGGTGTCGAGCGCGATGGCGCTGCCCGCCCATGTGGCGGAGCTGCACCCGATGGACATGCACGCCATCCTGTCGCGTCTGGCCCAGCGCAAGGAACGGCACGGGCCGCGCTCGCTGCGCTTCTTCCTGGAGCCGGACAAGCCAATACGTGTCCTGATCGAGCCGTGGAACGAAATGCTGGAGTTCCGCCGCTCGATCTACAAAGGCACGTCAGGCGGGGAAATCCGTATGTGGGGCCGCCGCCGCCTCGCGATCCTTGCGCGCGCGTTGCCGCTGGCGAAATCGGTGCGGCTCCATCTCCTGGGCACCGGCCTGCCGTCCTTCGCCGTTGTGGATTATGGCGGCTTGCGCTTTACGCTTGGCATGTCGGGCTGGACCTCAAACGATTGGTCGCGCGCCGGGCAGTTCGATCTGCTTGCACCGCGCCGGGAGGTGGACGAAGCCACGGCGCAGCGCGTGTTCGATGCGCTCAAGACCTGCCATTCTTCCAGCGTCGCGAGCCTTTCCGCTGCAACAGGTGTAGACAGCGGGCTCGCCGCCGCCGCGCTCACGGCCTACACCCAGGCCGGCCGCGTAATGTACGACCTCGACAAGCAGGTGTTCCGCCTGCGCGAGCTGGCACGCGAGCCGCTGCCCATGGGCACGCTGCGCTTCGCCTCGCCGCAAGAGGAGAAAGCTGACCGTTTCATCGCCGCGAAACTCGTCACCATCGGCACGGTGGCGGAGCGCGACGGACGGCGGGTGATCGACGGCCAGGTGCTCGACAACGCCAAGACATACAAGCCCATGATTGCACTGGACGCCGACGACCGCCTCGTGGATGCCCGCTGCGATTGCTACTTCTACGGCCACAATAAGCTCATGCGCGGCCCCTGCGAGCACATGCTCGCCCTGCGCCGGCTTTTCCATGGACACGCCGCATGAAGCGCTTAAGCCACAAGGAAAAAGCCTTTACGGTTTCACCAATGAGGGGCGTTCGCCGGAGCGGACCTTGCATCATGGGCGGCGTTTCGCCGTCCTGGTATCACGCCCGGCAAAGCGTCACTGGTCCAGTCTTCACTGGGCCGGCACTGCCAATGCGCAGGGTTTCGCTGTGTGGGTTCCTTGAACCCCAAACCCCGCGCATTGGCGTGCCGGCTTCGAGTGGACCGGCCCAGTCCGAAGATCTGACGAAGGCATGCCGGCGGGCACCCCTCCCCTGCCCTTCCGCCTCCAGCCTGGAGGCGGCGTCCAAAAAATCGAGCGCCACAGGAAAGAGCCCCTCACTCTGTCTCTCTCCCCAAGGGGGGAGAGGACGCCAGAACTTGCCGCAGCGCGACTCCCTCTCCCCTCGGGGAGAGGGCTGGGGTGAGGGGGGCTTTCCCGCAACGGCCATTTTTGCGCCTGTCCCAAGCGAGCACACGCCCAGGGTGCCGGCTTTTCCACCGATAAAAAGTATGAAGCCCTTGAGCCACAAGGAAAAAGCTTTTATGGTTTCACCACTGAGGGGCGTTCGCCGGAGCGGACCTTGCATCATGGGCGGTGTTTCGCCGTCCTGGTATCACGCCTGGCAAAGCGTCACTGACCCGGTCTTCACTGGGCCGGCTCTGCCACCGTACGGGGTTTCGCTGTGTGGGTTCCTTGAACCCCAAACCCCGTACGGTGGCGAGCCGGCTTCGAGTGGACCGATCCAGTCCCAAGATATGACGAAGGCATGCCGGCGGGCGCCCCTCCCCTGCCCTTCCGCCTCCAGCCAGGAGGCGCGTCCATGAGCGGCGATATCCGTCAACAGCTTTACGACCGCATCCGCGAAACCTCGAAGGACGAGGTTATCCTCGATGAGATGATCCGCCTTGGCTACTGGAAGCGCGCGGACGGCCAGCCGTCCCTGCCCGAGGATCTGATTAAGCGCAAGGGCGAGTTGGACCGCGAGCTTTCCGAGCTTTACCGCCAGCAGGCGCGCTGGGCCAATCCTGAAGCAGCCCTCAAGCAGATGCACAAGGAGCGCAAGCGCGCTGCCATGGAGCGCCGCAAGGAGACGAAGCTCAGGCAGGCCGCGGCGCGTCACGAGCGGGCGCTGGCCTGGGCCGGGCGGCGCGAGCGCGATGTGCTCTATCTTGGCGCGGGCGTCTCGGCCGGGCTTTCGGCTGGCGCGGCTGGGCAGAAGCTCGTGGATGGCCTGCCGGAGATCGCGGACGCGAAGGCGCTGGCGGACGCCATGGGTGTTGGGCTGGCCGAGCTGCGCTTCCTCGCCTATGACCGCGCGCTCACCCGCGTGAGCCACTACCAGCGCTTCCGCATTCCCAAAAAATCCGGCGGCGAGCGGCGGATTTCCGCGCCCATGCCGCGCCTGAAGCGCGCGCAATACTGGATTCTCGACAACATCCTGGCGCGCGTTCCCATCCATCCGGCAGCACAAGGCTTCGCGCCCGGCCGCTCGATCCTCACCAACGCCACGCCGCATGTAGGGCGCGGCGTGGTGGTCAATCTCGACCTCAAGGACTTCTTCCCCACGCTGACGTGGAAGCGGGTGAAGGGCAAGTTCCGGGGCCTCGGTTATCCGGAGGCCGTGGCGACGGTGCTGGCGCTGATCTGCACCGAGCCGGATGTAGACGAGGTCGAATTGGACGGCCAGCGGCTTTACGCGGCGCGCGGTCCCCGCCGCCTGCCGCAGGGCGCGCCCACCAGCCCCGCGCTGACCAACCTTATCTGCTGGCGGCTCGACAAGCGGCTTGCCGGGCTCGCTGCAAAGCTTGGCTTCACATACACACGCTACGCCGACGATATGACCTTCTCGGCCTCTGGCGAAGCGGCGGGCAAGGCCAGTCTGCTGCTGAAGTTCGTGGGCGAAATCGTGGCGTCCGAGGGCTTCAACGTGCACCCCGATAAGACGCGGGTGATGCGCGCGCATAGCCGCCAGGAGGTCACGGGCCTTGTGGTCAACGAGCGCATCGGCGTGCCGCGCGACACGCTGCGCCGGTTTCGGGCGCTTTTGCACCAGATCGAGGCTGGCGGCCCCGAAGGCAAGCGCTGGGGGCGCGGCGGCAATGTGCTGCTGGCGGCGATGGGGTTTGCGCGCTTTGTGCAGATGGTGGACGCGGAGAAGGGCACGCCGCTGGTGGCTCAGGCGGAGGCGCTAGCGGCACGGTTTGGCCTTCGGCTGGGCCGGCGCAAGGAGCCGCCCGCGTTCCGGACCCGCGCCGCCGCGGGCCAGCAGCCGCTCGAACGCTGGCGGACGGCCGGCAGCCGCCCGGCACCGCAGCCCGAACCAGTGCTCGCGCAGCATCGGGCGGCGCAGGAGAAAGCCGCAGCAGCCGGCACGCCAGGGGCACCGGACAGCGCACCGGCTGCGTCCGCAACCGCACAGCCCATCAGCTCGGGGCCATCCGTGCCGCGGCACAGAGCACAAAGCACCGCCAAAGCACGGAGACCCGCATCGATCCGGGTGCTTCCGCCTCTGCTTGGCGCGCTGGCCGTGACGGGCGTTGCGGCACACTGGGTGCTGACAGGGGGGCCGCTCCTGAGTGCGGGCGTTGCCATCCTGCTCGCTGCCGCCATGGTGGTTTACGCGATCCGGCGAGACTGAGCCGCATGCCTGAAGTAGCGCGAAGGCCGCCCCGCATCAGCTTGCTAACCGATGCGCCGGGCGAGGCGGCCTTCTTGGCTTTCTTATACGGGGCGGAACTCTTCCCCGCGGAAGCACCGCACCGGCCGCAGGCGCTTCTGTAACGGGCGATGGTGCCTTGAATGGAGGGAATCTCCCCTCACCCTCCCCCATGGGAGAGGGGACGCTTTCTCAGCTGGCACGCCCGGATTCCCTCTCCCATGGGGGTTGGGGTGAGGGGAGATTCCCTCCATTCAAGGCACCATCGAGCGCCCATGGGGGCCGTGCGGGGATAGCCCCGCGAAGGCGCGCGAAGGCGTGCCCGAACGTTACAAAGGAATGAGCTTGCGGCGCTCATTCCTTGTTGATCTTGTGGCCCAGCAGCGCCGCGAGGATCAGCCCCGCCACCCAGCCAAAGATGTTCTCCGCGTGCCTCAGAAAATCCGCCAGAGCCCACTGTCCCTCAAGCTTGAAGTCCCAGGCAGCTTTTTCCTGCTGCTGAATAATCGGCAGGATCACGTCCGCCGAATACTTGAAGGCGTTGAATTTGGGGCAGGAGTTTTCCCTGAGCGCATCGGCATCCCCTTTTTTCAGGGCCGCCTTGCACAACGCAGTCTCATGGTCGTGCATGCCGGCATAAGTCGGAAACACCAAGCCTCTTTCCTCCGCGCCCAAATATGCGAGGCCGCATGCGAACCACACCACGATTGCGAACATGACGATGCGGTGTGCGCGGTAGCCATATCCCGCAATCAGATCGAAAAGGACGAGGCGGGTCCACCTTTCGAGGCTCAGCCACCAGGGCCAGCCCCGGACCGGCCATGTTTCCAAGGGCCGCAAGCCATAGCGGCGCTCCTTGATGACCGCGATTTTGTGAGCGACGGGGATATGACCCATGCCGCGCAGCACGCGGATGAGCTGCTCGAAGGCTTGCGCCTTGAAGCCGGTGCCGAGATCGTCCGCCGGCTGGCGCTCAAGCCACCGTTTGCGGAGGTTTAGATCGAGGGAGGCCGGGCTTCCGATGCGATCGTAGGCGAAGCCGTCGAGAAAGATCGGGCAGGCGAGCGCCTTGCCTTCGAACGTAACGCTTTCAGGCGGCCACGAATCCTCGCTGTCGATCAAAACGCCCGCGTGCGCATCGCGAAGATCGAGGGCGCCCAGGATAACCGCCTCCCTGTCGTGCGGGGGCGTGTGGGAGGGGCCGAGCCACAGATTGCCCTTGATGGCCGTGCCGCGAAGCTTGAGCGCATCCGCGCACATTCCCTCCGCGGCGTCCCCGCCGGTCTTGCCCGCCGGCTGCTCGATACCATCCGCCGGCCTAGGGCCGCCGCGCGGCCGCACGTTGGCGAAGGTGCCGCCCGAGCAGCCCACGCTCCCGCCAATCGAGGCGTTGACGATGTGGACTTCGCCGTTTGCCTTGAAGCCGTCGCCCATGAGCACGCTGCCGCAGATGCTCGCGCCTTCCCAATCGATTGCGCGTCCCCTGGGGCTGTCGAAACCGTCGAAGCTGCCGGTGTCGCATCTGATGTTGGCGCCGATGCTGGTCCAGCCGAACGCAACGGTCCCCTGGGCCTCGAAATTCTCGACGAAGAAAATACTTCCGGCGATTTTGGCGCGGCTGCAGTATAGCACCAGGCCATGCGGATTATGAAACTTCGCGCCATGGCATTCCAAACTGCCGCCGACGATCGTGTCGACGAGGCAGATCTGGCGTTTCACGTTCGCGGCTTTCAGGGAGAAACTGCCGCCAACCCGCATGCGTTCGCACGACAGCGATTTTTTGTCCCTGTCTTCCAGTCCCGGCTCGGCACCGGCGTTGAACTGCGACTCCGATGCGTCGAAACTGCTGCCGATGCTGGCGCTGCGGAATACAACCTCGCCCTCGGCGGTGAAGCCCTTATGGAGAAATACGCTGCCCGCGACATCCGCGCGGCTGCAATAAAGGGCATTGCCGCCGGGGTTCAGAAATTTCCCGCCGTGGCATTCCAAGCTGCCGCCGATTTTTGCATCGACGAAGTTGACCTCGCCCTTGGCCTCAAAGCCCGTTTTGCCCTCGGGATGGTGCCTGCCATCGGCTTTGCGCAGGTAGACGCTGCCGTCGATCCGGGCGCGCTTGGCCGACAAAGCCTTCGCCTCGTGCCCATCGCCCTTCTTGAATATGCCGCCATCGCAAAGAAACTTGCCGCGGACGGCCGCGCCATTGAACCAGACGCATCCGTGGGCGGAAAAGCCCCTGTTCAAGGTGACGTTGCCGCCGATCTCGGCACCGTCGCAATCCAGCGCATTGCCTTCCGGGTAGTTCAGCCTTCCGCTTCCGCACGTCAAATTGCCACGGATGACGGCACCGCGGAACGAAACCTCCCCCGTTACGTGGCAGCGCTGGTGCAGGAAGACGCTGCCCGCGATCTTCACCCGGCTCGCATAAAGCGCGATGTGGCCGTTGTCCGCTGGAGCCTGGGGACCCATCTCGCATGCAATGGTGGCACCATGGCATTCGAGGCTGCCCGCGATATCGGCGTCGATCAGCCTCAGTTGCCCGGGCACCTTGCAACGGTGCAAATAGAGGCCGCCCCGGATTTTCGCGCGCTGGGCATCGATGTGGGGAATCGCGCTGCCATCGAGCTTGATCGTGCAGGTGCGGGCATCCTCCAGGATCAAGGCGCCAGAGAACCGGCAATTTGTCAGGAACAGGGGGCGCTTGATCTCGCAGCCGTGGAAATCGAGATTTCCCTCGATATAGGCGCCGTCGAGGTGGATGCCTTTTTCATGCACGAATGAGCGGCCATCGCCTTCCAGAACCAGAAAGCGCAGGAACTCCCCGCGGACGATGTTGCCCGCCGCCGGCCCGGCTGGAAGGCCCGATGCGATCTGGCATTTTCGCCAGGGATACTGCACCGACTCGTACAGTTCTTCTTCGGCTTCTTCCAGGCCGTTCTGTGAGGTTCGCCCGTCAATTCTGAAGGATTTCAGCGTGAGCTTCTCATTACCCTGCCCCGCACCGTCCATGCCGCCCCCAAACGCAACAAAACTAAAATACCAGTGCCCGGCCCATTTTCTCCTAACTAATTCAAACAATCAACGCATGTTTCCAGTATCGAGAGCGCCGGCCCCGCGGCAAAGCCGCAGGTGGCATTCCCAAATCCGGCGGTCGGAACCGGCCTGACGAGAGGAAGGGCGGTGGACACAGACCCCGAGCGTCCCGCGCAGGCGCATAGGCGCTTCTGTAAAGACTGGCAGATGCGCGGTTCCCGCATGATCGAAGCGTTGCACCCCTCGCTCTGTCCCCATGGGAGAGGGGACGGAGTTGCACGCTCCGAGGACTATTCAGGGGTCCCTTCGCCCATGGGGAGAAGGACAGGATGAGGGGAGCGAGCTTCGAGAATTGCCCGAACCCGGCATCCGGCAGCTCTTATGTTCACGCCTATGCGCCTTCGCGGGGACGACGGTCGCGACGCTATTGGCGCTTATCAAGCGGACGGGTCTTTGCGCCCCGTGAACAACCGCTTCAGCCCGGCGAGCAAAGCGATACCCGCCACGATCAAAACCTTGGCACCCTTGGCGGCGAATGCGGCGATCAGCGCGAAAAAGCCCAGTTGCTTCGCCGCAACGCCCGCCACAAGCGCGGTGATGCCATAGGCCGCCACATGGTCGGTGCTGGCGTCGAAGTCCGTGTAGGCCTTGCCCTTGTTGTACTCCAGGGCCGCCAGCAGCGTGGCCGAATGCACCTTGTGGCTTGCAAGCTTGTCGGCATCCGTCAGCAAGTTGAGGGTGAAATAGCCTTCGCGGCCCAGAGCATAGGTGTTGTAGTTCACGCCGAGCGTGCTATCCGCCACGTTCTTCTCGCGGTTGGTGGCGGCCCAGACCAGCCTGTGCGTCTTCGCATCGTAAGCCGGTGGCTCGGCCCAACCAACCACCTCGACTTCCGTGAACCCCCGTGCCGCGCGGTCCTTGTTAGCCTCCTCGGTTCCCGCGCGCAAATCCGCCAGGAGCGCGTCCGCCTTCCAGTCCTTGGCCTCGTCGTCCTTGACGTAGCCCGCCTCGACGTACTTGATCTCGGCGAACCATTCCTGCGGCCCCGATGTGGGGAACACCAAGCCAACCAGCGAATGGCTCGCGGTGTTTCCAAGCGCGCGCATGATCCGGGCTGCGTGCGGCTGCGGAATGAACATGTAGTCCGGCGGCAGGTGCAGCGAAGCCTGGCCCAGCAGCGGCACGTCCGCCTTGCCTTTCGTGGCCGCCTTCGCCCCTTCCACGAAAGCCGTCTGGAGTTCCTGTTCGCGGCTCTCCTCGCCCGTGGCTGCCTGCGGCGCGGCCGGCGGCGAGCCGGCGGATTGAGACGCGGCGGGCTGGCTCAAACCCAAAAACGCTAGCAAAACTATCGCAAGCCATCGAAGAGACATCGGAGCACTCCTGCCAAAATTTCCCGCCGCTTTAGCCGGGCTGGCGGTGCCAAACTATGGCAAAATTGGAGTTTTCTAATGAAAGCTCAAATGCTCACGGTTGCATCCTGGCCATGATTTACCCCAAAGGTAGTAAAGCCGCTGCTGCTTGGCGGCTTTCAACCTAAAACGAGGCGAGGAACTCTTTATAGCTGGGGTTTTGCCGCAGAAGGCTGCCAGCCGACGAGATCAAAAGATCGACATCGTCCTTCGGCAGCTTGAAGCGCGTCGGGATCTTGTCGAGCCGCGCCTTGACGCTCGGCTCGCGCATCGTCTCGAAGCTCACCTTGGCCACCTGCAGCGACAGCGCGCGGCAGTTCCAGCCCTCCATCGAGCCACGGAGAGCCACGACCTCGGGCGGTGTCAACCCGCAGCGGTAGTCGATGAGCCGGTCGCGCCACTTTTCCATCTCGGCCCCGAAGGCGTCGTAGGCCGCGCGCACATTGGCGTCCACCGCCGTGTCGGAGACGGCCTGGATCAAATCCATGATCTCAGGCGAGTCGGCATTCTTCGCGAGATCGCCTCCGGGCGGCCGGCCGGCGTCGACCACGACAAACAGGAAGCGCTTCAGATTGACCGCCTGGCGCGGCGTCAGCGGCTCGTAGGGCTTCGTCGCCGCCGCCAGCTCCAGAAGCAGGCCACTCAAGCCCAGATTGTCCGTCATGCCGCCATCGAGCAGCTTCACGAACTTCACGTCCGCTTTCTCGCGGTAACGCTGGATCGCCGCCGCCGAGGCGCGCAGGATCGCGGGTGCGCCAGTCCGGCTTGCCGCGGCATCGACCCAGTCGGGCGCGTTGAACGGACAGGTATCCGCGAAGTTCTCGATTACAATGGGCCTGAAGACCAGCGGCACCGCCGCCGACGCCGCAACCGCCTCGGACAGGGGATAGCGCCGCAGGTCGCTGCACAGAGCGCCGAAGTTCACCGTGTTATAAATGAACGGCGTGCGGTTGAAGATATCGGACGCATTGATCCAGAGCTGCGGATGGCCGGGTTTCAGCACATCGGCATAGGTCGCGCCGTGAAAGAGGTTCTGATCGAGCCAAGTTGGCAGGCCGCTGCGGTCGTTCACGCCGCCCTTGGCCATCAGCATCAGGTTCGTGACGTTGACCGAGGTGCTAAGCGTCGCCTCCACATCCTGAACCAGGAAGCGTTGCCGGAAATCGCTCAGCACATCGTGCCCGCGCAAGGCGAAATAGGCCGCCGTGACCGAGCCGCCCGATACCCCGGAAACGAGCGTGACACGGTCGATGAGGGCTGCGTGCGCCCCGCCGCGCGAAGCCTCCTGGGTCTTGGCAAGCTCCTGCAGCACGCCATAGGCGAAGGCGCTCGCCCGCGTGCCGCCGCCCGAGAAGGAAAGTCCGATGGCCGTCTCGGCCGCATCCTGCGAGAGCGGGCCAGACGACGTACTATCGGCCGGCGCCACATCGCCAGCGAGCGCGGCATTTATGGGAGCGTTGCGCGTACCGAAGCCGGTGCAGCCCGCGAGCGCGAGAGCTGCCGCCAGGCATGCCCCAGCCGTTCGCACGGCCGGAAACCGCAATCCCGCGAAGTCATTGCGAGCGAAGCGAAGCAATCCAGAACCAGGCTTGTGCCCAACGTCCGAATCGCCGCGGCGGCCTATGCCGCCTCCCGACGACGCCTGCCGCACCGGAATATCCGCCACACGCCCATGCAGGCGTCTTAAAAGTCTCATGCCCCGAAGCTTGCGATAATGCCGCGCATAAAGCGCATCCGATTCTCAATCTCCGGCCCAAGCCGGAAGAACCCGTTCCGCCAAGGCGTTGCCCCAGCGGCGCGTCAGAAATGTGGCGGACCGTTGCATGGCCTGGGATTTAAACTTCCCGTAATGTATCGCGCTCACGCAACCGCGATTCCGGTGGAATGCAACCAACCGGAGCGTGCGGTCCGCTCTTAAGCCTTTGGTCAGCCCGAATCGGCGATACAGATACGAATTCAAATTTGGGGCTGTTCCGGAGCCTCCTTTCCGGTAGAGTGCGCGCATGTTGAAACGCCTTGTCATCCTGTTTGCGGCGATATGTCTTGCCGCGGTTGCGCCTTCGCGATCCTTCGAAGCGCGCGCGCAGCAACAGCAAACGCCGCTGCAAGAAGCAATCGCCAAGCTCCCGCCGCAGGAGCAGGCAACGCTCAAGGCCTATGAGGCTGCCCGCCTCGCGTTCCTGCGGCGCACCGATCAGTATTGGCACCAGACCGAGCTGAAGCGCAAGAAGCGCAAGGCGAAGCTCGCCGCGGGCAGGACCGTCGGCAAGGCCGACTATGTTACCGAGCAGCCGCCCGTCTACAAGGGGCCGGAGAGGCCCGCCGAAATCATGGCGAAGCTTCCCAAGCCGCCGCAGCCGCCCGTGGCGGAGACCACCGAGCATGTGCCGATCGTCGACGAATTCCGCCAGCGGGCGGAGGAGGTCTACGGCTTTAAGCCCGACGAGGTGGAAGAGGACGACTTCATGATCTCCTACGCGATGGAGGCCATCAAGCTGGGCCTCTCGCGCGATCAGGTCGTCCGCCTTTACGCGCTTGAGACCGGCGGCATGGGCACCCACGATTTGCAATCGGGCTACAATCGCAGGACTCGCCACGCCGCCTCGACCGCGCTCGGCTACGCGCAATTGCTCGCGGCCAACACCATCGAGCAGGTACGCAAGGACGGCGAGGAGTTCGCCTTAAGGCTGGAGCACCGGGCGGCGGAGGACGACGTTTCCTATGGCAGGGCCGAGACGCTGCGGGCTAAGGCCGCGATTCTGCGGCGGATGATCGCCGACGCGCGCAAGGTTGCCGATAATTGGCCGGCCCACGTCGCGTATGCCAGGACGCCCAACGGCATTGGCATGCACGCCTTGAACCTCGACGGCGACCTCGGGCCGTGGCTGCAGGTCGTCAAGCTCAAAGGTATCGCGGAGTACGCGGCCAAGAAGGGCATGACGGGTCTTTCGGGCGCGCAGCTTGAGCTTATGAACCTCGCCGGCCCCTCGAACGGCTTCGAGATGATGCACCCCGTCGGCAAGAAAATGCCCACATCCAACTTTTTCGAGCGCAAGGGCTACGGGCGCAATCCGGTCGCCGCCGGCAAGACAGGCGAGCAGCTTCTCGCCAAGCTCGACGAAATCATGGACCGCAATGTGCAGAAGGAGCGCGCCCAGCGCTTTGCGCAGATCTTCGATAACATCGGGCAGCGGATTGCCAAGCAGCGCACGCAAGCCGCGGCCGGCTCCTGGGACCCCTTGAGCTTTATAAGGCGGTAGGGCGGCCGCCCTGCCCCGCGCCTGCCTGTTCCAGAGAAAAGCCGCATTCGCGCATTATCCGGAAATAATGGCCCCAGCGTTTGAACCAAATCGTGCAAATTCGCGCTAAGGCTCTAGGCAGCAGCGTCACTTCCGGCCAAATAGATGGAAGAAAAGGCGCCAGCTGGATTACACGCAAGCGGGCGCTACAAGCCGCTGGATATGACAGCGGCCCTGCTCACCCGGCATTGCGGGAGGTTAAATGTATCATCGCATAAGAATGACAGCGCCCCTCGCTATCCTTGCTCTGTCCGCCCTTCTGGTTTCTGGAGCCGCCGCACAGGATGTGCCCAGAGCGCAGACGCCGGCCGACGACCGTTCCTATCTGCCGCCCTGGATGCGCCCCCAGGCGAATGCCGGGCCTGTAACCATGCAGTCGCAATATCTGAGTGCCATCGACGACCCCGCTCTCAAGCAAAAGGCGCAGGCACAGCAGCAGCAGCAAAAGCAGCGCAGGCGGCGGAGCCCGTTCGACATATTTTCCTGGTAGGCTTTTTCCTGGTAGGCTGTGACCTAGCCCCAGGGCGCCGTCCGCTATTCGAAGAATGAGGCGGCGGTCACGGTCAGGCCTGGCGGATCGAGATGCAACTCGCCGGCACTGACGAGCCGCGTCTTAAGCGCATCGCCTTCCCCGCGCGCATGATGGATCGCTATCTGCTTTTCCGGGTCCACGATGAGATAGTGATGCACGCTGGGCACGGTAAAATAACCCCGGAGTTTGTCGCGCAAATCCGTCACTTGCGTTCCTGGCGATAGCACCTCCACCATGATCGCGGGGTTCGGTACCTCAAGCGAATCGCCCGCCACCTCCTCGCCGCAATACACCAGCGCATCGGGCTCGAAAGCGGTGCGCTGAGAGATCCTTACCGTCGCGCCATCCGGAACCGCATGGCATTTCAAACCAGCCGCCGCAATCGCATTGCGCAAGGCAACGGCCACGTTGAACTTGACCTTCCAATGCACGGCGCGCTCGGGAGACATAGCGATCACCTCGCCGTCGTGAAGCTCATAATGTCCACGCTCCTGCGCCTCCGCCCAAGGCAGAAACTCGTCGACTGTCATCTTCTGGCTAGGCAGCGTTTGCATATCGGATATATAACATCGCCACGCCCGAAGCGCCACCGCCGGCGGCTGATCGCCCTTGCGGGTTATCGCTTTCCAAGTTAAGTCACAAGCAAAGGTGCGTTTCCATGGCAGCGGCGCCGGGGAGGGCGGCGGCGAGTGGGCATTCGACAACCAGTTTTCAGCGTGACCCTGGCTCTACGAGCGCTTAGCCTCTAGCAGCCTGTTTACATCTGGGTTATCACCAACACGAACATTCACTGAGAGCGCAGCATGTCCGTCCGCCGTCTCGATCCCAACCAGCCTAAAGATTTCGAGTTCACGCCAGACAACCTTGCCTGGGCCAAGAAGCAGATCGCGAAATACCCGGAAGGCCGGCAGCAGGCCGCGGTGATTCCGCTGTTGTGGCGCGCACAGGAGCAGCACGATCAGTGGCTGCCGGAGCCGGCGATCCGCTATGTCGCCGATATGCTCGGCATGGCCAACATCCGCGTGCTGGAGATCGCAACCTTCTACACCATGTTCAACCTGTCGCCGGTCGGCCGCTTCCACATCCAGCTCTGCGGGACCACGCCCTGCATGCTGCGCGGCTCCGAAGAGATCAAGAAGGTTTGCAAGCGCGCGATCGGACCCGAGGGCCAGTTGTCGCCGGAAGGCCAGTTTTCCTGGACCGAGGTCGAGTGCATGGGCGCTTGCGTTAACGCCCCGATGGTCCAGATCAACAAGGACTATTACGAGGACCTGACGCCCGAAAACTTCGAGGCGATGCTGGACGGCTTCAAGCGGGGCCGCGAACCGAAGCCAGGCTCGCAAAGCGGCCGCCAGTGCTCGGCGCCCCAAAGCGGTCCCAAGACGCTGACCGATCCCGGGCTTTATTCCGGGAAGCCGGCAAGCTCCGTCAAATCGAAGGGTGACGCCTGACGCTTAATCCACGGTTATGAACGGGGCATTCCGCAGTGGAATGTGAACGGTAAGGCGATGAACAGTCCTTTGACATTCGATCTAATCATCGGTCTCGCATTCTTTTTCGCGGTTCTCTTTGGGGCGGCGTTTGGCTTTTTCCGGATGCTTCTCATATTCCTGGCGTTCTATTCGTCTATGATTGCGGCTCTGCTTTTGATGGCTGCCGGCGTCAACGTTCCTCATCTAATGGCGCAGGACCGGGTTCTCGCGGCCGCGGTGGCGTTCGGCATGCCGCTTGCGCTGACGATCCTGGCTATCGCTTTCGGGCCGCGGGCCAGATCGGCGGCCGGCCGCTTTTTTGGCGTTTTTCTCGCCGCCGCCTGGGCAACGGTGGCCGTTCCCGCCGCAACCATGGTGGCATCGCTCGCCAACCCGGACATGCAACAGGTCCTCCGCGAGAAAACGCTTACAGGGCCAGCGGTCTTCGCTGTTGGAGACGCACTGGTGTCGCTCCTGCCGGACAATCCCGGCACTTTCCAAAAACGGGGGCAGCCAAAGGCGTAAATGAGGGGCGGTGCTTGTCCTGCAATCATGAACGGGACACTCTGCAACGGATGGCGAACGGTGAAGCGATGAACAGTCCCTTGGCATTCGACATGATCGTCGGCTTGGCGTTTGCCTTCGCGATTGTCGTGGGTACTCTGTCGGGCCCGATTAAGCTTATTCTGATGCTTCTGGCGCTGGCCGCGCCGTTTCTCGCGCTGGGGCTCATCGTCGTTACGTCGGGATCGAACCCGCTGGATTCGCTGCCGCCGCAATCGATGCAATATGCCAGCTTGCTTATTGCCGCGACGACCGTGAGCCTTGTCATTTCCGTAATCTGGCTGGTGCCGGGCCCTAGGTCGGTGGCCGGGCGGCTTATTGGGGTCCTGTTCGCGGTGGCTTTGACGACGCTTGCGGTTGGAGTTGGAAGCGTTGTTGCTTTGCAGGCCAATCCGGCTTTACAAGAAACGCTCCGGACGAAAAGCCTGACAGGGCCCGCAGCCTTGGCCGCCGGAAACGCATTGATGCCGTATCTGCCAAGGCAGCTGGAATTCTCTGAGAACCACGAGCGGCCAAAACTGTGAATGAACGTGAAGGTTTAATCCATGCTGAGCGATAAGGACCGCATTTTCCGGAACCTCTACGGCCTCCACGATTCGGGGCTCAAGGGCGCGCGTGCGCGGGGGGCTTGGGACAACACCAAGGCCTTCCTCGAAAAGGGCCAGGACTGGATCGTCGAGGAAGTGAAGGCGAGCGGGCTTCGCGGGCGCGGAGGTGCCGGCTTCGGCACGGGCCTCAAATGGTCGTTCATGCCCAAGAAGCCGGACGGCCGGCCGCATTACCTCGTCATCAACGGCGACGAATCGGAGCCCGGCACCTGCAAGGACCGCGAGATCCTGCGCCACGATCCGCACCTCCTGATCGAAGGCGCGCTGCTGGCGTCCTTTGCCATGCGGGCGAATACGGCCTACATCTATATCCGGGGCGAGTTCANNAAGGGCCAGCCGCGCCTGAAGCCGCCCTTTCCGGCCAATGCCGGCCTTTGGGGCGCGCCCACGACCGTGAACAACGTCGAGTCCATCGCCGTGGTGGGCGACATCCTGCGCCGGGGCGGCTCCTGGTTCGCGGGCCTCGGCAAGCCCAACAATACGGGCACCAAGCTCTTCTGCATCTCGGGCCATGTGAACGAGCCCTGCAATGTGGAAGAGGAGATGGGCATCCCGCTTCGCGAGCTGATCGAGAAACATGCGGGCGGCGTGCGCGGCGGCTGGGACAATCTGCTTGCCGTCATCCCCGGCGGCTCCTCGGTGCCGTGCGTGCCGGCACCCATGTGCCAGGATCTCGGCATGGATTTCGACAGCCTCAAGGGCGTGGGCTCCGGCCTTGGCACCGCCGGCGTGATCGTCATGGACAAGTCCACCG
>PMBZ01000034.1 GCA_003153975.1 Hyphomicrobiales bacterium | reverse complement strand
AGAAGGACAGGATGAGGGGAGATTCGGTCACTTCAACGCACTATCGAGCGCCTCAAGTTCCATCACCCCTTGGCCATGTCGCGGAGCACGCGCTCGATGCCTTTGGCGATGCGCGCCAGCCGCTCGTAGTCGACCTTATCCGGCGTATCGGTGCGCCTGTGGTAGTGCGGATAGCGGAAAATGGCGGTGTCGGTGATCATCATCGCCTGGAAGCCAGCTTGCGCGAACGACCAGTGGTCGGACCAGTCGATGCCGGGAATGAAACCGGGCGCGACGCCGCCAATGGATGGAAAGGATGTGTGCCGCCGGAAGGATGCGATAACCTCCTGGACCAGGGGGCGGGAGCCCAGCATCCCAACGAAGGCGATGAAATTCCCGCGATTTGGGAGAACCGCGCCGAAAGGCGGCGGATATTGCTGGGTGCCCGGAGCGTCGGAGAAACAGCCGATGGTGTCGAACGCGATCATCGCCGCCACGGGCTCGTTGCGCTCCGCCAGGGCTTGCGCATAGCGGTAGCTGCCCATGTCGCCAGTGTGAAAGTAGGGCGGCTCCTCGTTCACGAACAGCACCAGCCGCAGCCGCGTGTGCGCCGGGCGCAGGTCTCTCAGGAGGCGGGCAAGCTCCAGCACGGCCGCCACGCCGGAGCCGTTGTCGTTGGCGCCCGGCGAGTCCGCTATGGAATCGTAATGCGCGCCAACCACGACGGTCCTCACATGCTGGCCGCTTTCCAGCGGCTCGATGGTGGCCTCCAGATTGCGTACCTCGGCCCCTCCCGCCTCGTAGACCTGCGGGACGGCGCGATAGCCAGCCGCCGCCAGCGTCCGCTCGATGTATTGCGCGGCCTGTTCGAGATTGGCGTAGTGCTCGATGTTGTGCGGCTCGCTGGCGATGGCGGTCACGTGCTGCTTCAGGCGCCCGGCCAGCTCGATTTCCTCGGCCGTGGCTTGCGGCAACGAGCCCTTATAGGACCGGCCCGGCATGCCGAGGCTATACCAGAGCAGCGCGCCGATGCCGATCAGCGCGGCTGCCAGCGCCCAAAGCGCACCCCAGAGAAAGTCTTGCAACATTCGCTTCCGTACCCTGATCGCCGGTCAGCCAGAAAGCCCATTTAGTTTTCATTTCAGGTGGAAGCGTGGCGGGAGAGACGGCTCCGGCGGACAGCTCGCAATGGATGGTTTCGACACCTAATTCATACGCTGCTTTAATGCCTTATGCTACACCCGCCATGCAAATCCATGTGGCGGGTGAATAAGAACCGCTAACTCATATTGGGCGGCCTCAATTCTACGATATCCCGAATGTCCTAACGCCCTCCGGCTTGCAGGTGCCGTTTTCCCTAATGCGGCGGACGTGCTCAGCGGCACTGTTTATCCGGCTGTTGTGTCTCCGCTGCCAGTGCATTCAGGATCGCCGGGTAGTTGAAATCTTCCGCCAAACGGTGCAACAAGCTGCCCAACTCCAAATCGGCTTGTCCGATCAGCGAGATGACGTCCGCTATACGTTCGCTGTCCAGGCTCTCCAAGGCGTCTGTGAGTTCTTTGCGGGTCGCGGCGGGCAGAGCGGCCAGCTTGCCGGCTATCGGCGCGGCGGGCACGGCTTCGGTTGTGCCTCCAGCCGCCCGGTATACGTATTGGATGCGCAACTGCTTTGCCAGGCAA
Organism: Hyphomicrobiales bacterium; assembly: GCA_003153975.1. Taxonomy (GTDB): domain Bacteria; phylum Pseudomonadota; class Alphaproteobacteria; order Rhizobiales; family Rhodomicrobiaceae; genus Rhodomicrobium. Next base: position 29,271 of record PMBZ01000034.1, on the reverse strand, counting down.
TTATAGATTTCGCTGACTTGGTAAGGCTTGCGTACGAAATCGTCCATCCCGGCGTCCAGCATTTCCTGCTGCTGCTCCTTGAACACCGACGCGGTCACTGCGACGATCTTGACATCCTTGCCGTCTGGGAGTTCGCGAATGGCTCGCGTGGCCCGCATGCCGTCCATCAGCGGCATGCGGCGGTCCATCCAGATGAGATGCGGGTGCCACTCCTGGAACAGCCGCACGCACTCCTGGCCGTTCTCCGCGACTTTCACCTCAAGGCCGATCGTAGTCATCAGTTGGCTGAGCAGCATTTGGTTCTCCCGCTGATCCTCGGCGATCAAGATGCGGCGGAGCGGCTGTCCAGGTGCAAGCCCCGTCACTATCCTAGCTGGCGTAGCTTCCTCCAATGCAACGGTTCCGGCGACGGCAGCCGTCTCTACCGGAACATCGGCGCGGAAGACCGAGCCCTTGCCCGGCGTGCTCACCACGCCGATGGTCCCGCCCATCAGTTCGACGAACTGGCGCGAGATCGCGAGGCCCAGCCCCGTGCCCTTTTGCGTGCCCGCTTCACCCAGCTGTTCGAAGGGTTTGAAAAGGCGCTTCTGGTCTTCGGCGCTGATGCCAGGGCCAGTATCTTCGACCTCTATCACAAGATGCTGCGCGCCATTCCGCCTCATACCGAGACGTATGCCGATGCCGCCCTTGTCCGTGAATTTCACCGCGTTGCCAGCAAGATTCAAGAGCACCTGCCGCAGGCGGGCCTCGTCCGCCATGATATAGCGCGGAAAGCCGGGAGATTGGTCCACGCGTAGCCACAAGCCTTTCTCCTGAGCGCGCATCCGCAACATTTCGGCAACGCCGCGGACCATGGCGCCGGCATCGAAGGGGGCTATTTCCAGCTGCACGCGCCCCGCCTCGATCTTGGCGATTTCCAACACGTTGTTGATGAGGGTCAAGAGGTGCTCACCGCTGCGGTTGATGATATCGAGCTTCTCGCGCTGGTTCCCGTCGAGATCGGGCTCGCACCGCAACATGTTGGAGAAGCCGAGAATGGCGTTAAGGGGCGTGCGCAGCTCGTGGCTCATATTGGCCAGAAACACGCTCTTGGCGCGGTTGGCCGCCATCGCTTCGTCACGGGCCGACATCGATTCGCGCTTCTGGAGTTCCAGTTGCACCACCTTCTCCTCAAGCTCCCGCTCGCGCCGATGCAAACGCTGGTAGAGTTTGATGCGGTTGAGCAGCAGGTTGTCGTCGATGGGTTTGGTCAGGTAATCCACCGCGCCGATCGTATAGCCGCGCTGGATGAACTCCTCGGTATTGAAGACGGCGGTCACGAAGACGATTGGAATGTGCCGGGAGCGCTCCGTCATCTGAAGATGGCGCGCCGTCTCGAAGCCGTCCATGCCGGGCATTTGCACATCGAGCAGGATCAGATGCACGTCGCGCTCGACCACGCATGCCAATGCTTCCTCACCCGAGGAAGCCTCCAGCGTTTCGCAGTCCCTCACCTGACCGAGCAGTGCCCGCAGCGCGAACAGGTTGCTGGGACTGTCGTCGACAATCAGGATGGTGAATGGTGTCGCTGGCATCAATGCGGTCCTTTGCCATCCCAGCGGTAAATCTTCCCGGCGGCCGCGTAGGGCTCGAAGAAACGTGCGCCGCCGCCTGGCCCTGTCTCCTCGCTGGGGCCGAGCATGAGGAAGCCGTCCCTGTGCAGCGAGCGCGAAAAAAGATCCATTACCCGCTGCTGCAGGGCTGGATGGAAGTAGATCAGGACGTTGCGGCAAACGATCAGCTGGAATTCGTTGAACGGCCCATCGTGGGCGAGCGAGTGCGGGTAGAAGAGCATCTTCTGGCTTAGGCGCGGCGCGATCTTCACGTAGCCCTTTTCCACCGTCAGCCACTCTTCCAGCCTGCCCTGGCCGCCGCTGGCGGCGTAGTTCCGCCGTCCCTCTTCGAGTGTCTCCATCGGATAGAGGCCGTTCTTTGCCTCCTCCAACTGATAGGGATTGATGTCGGTGGCGAAGATCAGCGACTTGTGCAGCATGCCCAGTTCGTCGAGCAGGATCGCCAGCGAATAGGCCTCCTCGCCGGCGGCGCAGCCCGCCGACCAAATCTTGATGTGGGGAAAGCTGTCCAGATAGGGCAGCACTCTTTCCCGCAGCACTTTGAACTGCTTGGGGTGGCGGAAGAAGGCGGTAATGTTGATCGAGAGTTCCAGGAACAGATGCTCGAAAGCATCTGGATCGGTCAGTATCTCGCGCTGCAAGGCAAAGAAGTCCTCTGCCGCCACCTTGGCGTACAGGTTGGCGAGCCGGCGCTCCACGGTACCTTGCTGGTAGTTGCGGTAATCGTAGCCATAGCGGGAATACACCGCCTCCAGCAGCAGGGCGATAAGCTGCTGCGAAGGTTGGTTGTTGCGGCCGGCCACTGCCGCCGCCACGTAGCAGCGCAACTCGGGCAGCGATAGCACGTGGTCGAAGCCGCCGCCGGCAATGGCGGCGTCGGTCAGATCGCGGGCGGCGCAATCGGCACTGTTCTCGATCAGCGCGCAGCCGCCGCCGGCTTTGATCGCCGCCAGGCCGGCGACGCCGTCGCGACCGTAGCCGCACAGCAGTGCACCCAGGCAGCGTTCCTTGTATTCGCCCGCCACCGACTCGAACAGCACCTCGATCGAGGGCCGGGCGTAATTGACCTTGCGATCGTGCGTCAGATAGATGCGGCCATGCGCCACCCTCATGTGATGCTCCGGCGGGGCGACATAGATGCTGCCCGGCCGGATCTCCGTCAGGTGCTGCGGCATCTCGACCGCATATTCGGTGCGCATGCGCAGCAGCCGGTCGAGGTAATTCGGCTTATCCTCAAGGATGTGCTGGACGATGAACACCGTGGCCTGGCTGGGCGGCAGTGCCTCGACGATGGCGAGAATTTTGTCCAGGCTATCCGCTGATCCGCCAAGGACCACCGCCGCGTATTCGTGGGCAGCCGGCGAGGCGCCCGCGGGAAACATGCCCAGCACCGGCAGGCCGAGGCGCACCAGATGGTGCAGCAGATAGCCGTGGTAGGCGTAGATCTTCAGCGGCGGTGCGTCCGCCCTGAGGCCGAGCAGTTTCTCCAGCACCTCGCCGGGCAGGGTGCGCGCGTCGTAGAAGGTCAGTTCGAGCGGGCCGGTGCCGCGCCCGGCAAGCGCCTCCAGCAGGGCTTGGCCGTCGGCTGGATCGGTCAGGTCGCCAACCACGCTGACGCGCCTGGTTCCGCCTACATCCTGCACCGCGACGCTCATCGTTTCTCCTCGCACCAGACTTTGGCCATGTTGATCAGGACGTCGTAATCGACAGGCTTGGACAGGTAGTCGTCGGCGCCCGCGGCGCGAGCCTTTTCCCGATCCGCCATCAGCGCCTTGGCGGTCAGCGCGACGACGGGAATGCGCTTGAGGACGGGGTCGGCGCGGATCTGCCTGATGGTCTCGTAGCCGTCCATTTCGGGCATCATGATATCCATGAACACCAGGTCGGCGCCGTGCCGGCGCAGGTTCTCGAGCCCCTTGCGGCCGTTGAGCGCATTCGTCACCGTGGCACCCTGCTGCTCGAGCGCCGAAGTCACTACGAAGAGATTGCGCGGATCGTCGTCTATGACCAGGACGCGGCGGCCCTCAAGCTTCTTGCTGCCGGGGCCACCCGCCGGCCCCGGTGCGCCTTCCGCCGGGGCCATGCGTTGCAAGAAACGTTCGATGTTCTGGAGCATGCGCTGTTCGGCATGTGGCGCCTTGACGATGATGCTGTCGGTATATTGACGCAGCGCGGCCTCCTCTTCCGCGCTCAACGCCGCCTCGCTGTAGAGAAGCAGCGGCGCTTGCGGTGCCGCCTCCCGCAATGCGCGGCAAACGCTGACGCCGTCTTCACCCTCCGCGCCGCGCGCCAGATCCACCACCGCCAACAAGCCGCCATCGGCCCTCAGGGCCTCGACGGCGGCGTCCAGCCGGCGCACCGCCGTCACTGCCAAGCCCTCCCGGCCCACGATCTCCTCAAGCCGGCCGCGCGTTAGAGCTTCGCCTTCCAGAAGCAAGAGGGCACCCGCCTCGCTCCCGCCCCGTGCCAGCACCTCGGCCTCGGCGTCGGCCAATTGGCCTTCGCTGGCCGGTTTTTGCAGGTAGCCAACGATGCCATCGCGCAGCACATTGTCCTCTTTGTCGCGCGCCGACACGATGTACACGGGCAGCCGGCGCAGCTCGCGATCGCTCTTCAGGCAGCGGAGCACTTCGGTGCCGTCCATGTCGGGAAGCCCGAGATCGAGGAGGATGCCGCGCGGCCGGTAGGTCTTGGCCATGCGCAGCCCCTCCTGGCCCGTGGCCGCTACCAGCGTCTTGTGACCGAGGCGCTTGTTAAGCGCCATCAAACCCTCGCCGAAGCCGGGATCGTCGTCGATCAGCAGGATTACCGGGTCTGACGACTTGAGATTGGCGCGGTCGTCGTGCACTTGCACCGGCACGCTCGCAGAAGGCACCGGCCGCGGCGCGGGCTCGGCGGGAGCGGCAGGAACCGGAGCTGCCCCGGTGTCCGGCCGCATCGGCAGAAGCAAGGTAAACTCGCTACCCTCGCCCAGTTTGCTCTTCAGTTCGATGTTGCCGCCGAGCAGACCCGCGAAGCGCTGGCTGATCGCAAGCCCCAGCCCGGTGCCGCCGAACTCGCGCGCGATCGAGCCGTCCACCTGCTGAAACGCCTCGAACACCAGCTTCTGTTTGTCTTCCGGGATGCCGATGCCGGTGTCGATCACAGCGATCGCGAGCGGCAGGCTGCTGCGGCCACTGTTGAAGATGCGCAGCGTGACGCTTCCCTGCCGCGTGAACTTGAAGGCGTTAGACAACAGGTTGCGCACCACTTGCGAGAGCTTGTCGCGGTCGCTGACGAAGCGGCCGCGAAGCTGGTCTTCGACCCTGAACTCCAGACCCTTTTCCTGCGCCGTTGCCGCGAACAAGTCATGGAAATCCGCCGCCAGGCCGCCGGAGTCGATGCTACGGAGGTTGAGTTCCATCTTGCCCGACTCGATCTTCGACAGATCGAGGATGTCGTTGATAAGGCGCAGCAGTTCCTCGCCGGATTGATGCACGATCTGCGCGCGCTTCATGTCGTCGCCGGAGAGACCACCTGCCTCGTTCGCCGCCAGCATCTTGGATAGCAGGATGATCGAATTGAGCGGCGTGCGCAGTTCGTGCGACATGTTGGCGAGGAATTCCGACTTATACTGGCTCGCTTGCTCCAGTTCCCGCGCGCGCCGGTCGAGTTCGCGGTTCTTGGTCTCCAGATCGAGCGCCTGCTGCCGCAACTGCTGCTGCTGCTCCTCCATCTCTGCGTTGGAAGCCTGCAACTCCTCCGACTGCTGTTGCAACTGCTGCTGCTGCTCCTCCATCTGCGCGTTGGAAGCCTGCAACTCCTCCGATTGCTGTTGCAACTGCTGCTGCTGCTCTTCGAGTATGGTGTTGGCCTCCTGCACGCGGCGGGCCTGCTCCTGTGCCTGACGCGCCGATTCCTCGGCCACGCGCAGCACGTCCTTGATCTTTTCGCGCTGCTCGGCCGAGTAGAGGAACAAGGCCATGACGCCGGCAGCGCAGCCGATGAACTCGAGCTTGAGATCGTCGTAGCGCTCGAACGACGCCAGCTCGATCGCGCCCAATAGTTCGCCCTCGCGCAGCAGCGGGTAGGTGTATATGTGCTGCGGCGGCAGGCTCAGCGTGCCGGTGACGATGGGTGCCGCATCGCCTGCGGCATGAAGGACGATCGGCTTTCTTTCGCGTGCCGCCTGGCCGACGGCGCCTTCGCCGAGCTTGAAACGGTTGCCCAGCGCCTCGCGCTCGGTGAACATGTAGCTGCCCAGCAGCTCCAGCGCCTGCTCGTCCTTCAGGTAGCGGTAGAACACGCCGCGGCCGGCCTCCAGGTAACGCCCGGCGAAAGCGATCGCTGCCTCCGCGAGCTGCTGTGCGGAGCGGTCGCCGATCAGCGCTCCGTTCAACTGGCTGATGCCGTCCTTAAGCCAGTTGCCGCGCTGTTCCCCGCTGCGTGCCTCGCGCAGCATGGCGGTCATGTTGTTGACCGCCATGCCGAGGCGGTCCTGGCCGGACAGGAGCGGCGCCTCGCGCGAGAAATCGCCCTGCGAGATCGCGTCGGCCTGCGTCGCCAGCGCTTCCATGCCGAGCATCAGCTTGCGGCTCGATGCAACCATGTCACCGATTTCGTCGCGCCCCCGATAGTCGATTTCCTCCAGCATGGTTTCCCCGCGCCCCAGCCGCTGCAGCTGGCGGGTGACCGCTTCCAGGGGCGCCATGATCCTGCCGATGGAGTAGCGTGCAGCGAACAGCACGGCCAGCGCCACCGCCGCCAGAATCGCAGCGAACGTCAGCACGAAGCCGCGCAATTCGGCCATTGCCGCAGTCTCGTTGACCATGCCCACAAGGATGAAGCCGTTCTCGTGGCGGCCGGCGTTCGGGTGGATGTGGCGGAAGGACATGATCTTGCCCATGCTGGAGAGCGTGAGCTGCTGCTCGTGTCCCTTCACCTGCTCGAACAGACCTGGGAAGCCGGCCAGGAAGCTCGCGCCTTGGCCGGTTGTGCCGGCGAGGCCCTTGTCCTTATCGGGTTGGAACAGGTATTCGCCTTCGCTGTCTATCAGGAAGAAACGGCGATCCGGATCGATCGCGTTGGCCCTGCGCACCTCCAGGAAATAGGAATCGGCCGGGACCGAGATCACGACGACGCCATAGCGCGTGCCGTTACCGCCGATTACCGGGGTGGAAAAATGCACGGCCTGCGCAAGCGGCTGCTCGATCTGCCCGCGTTCGGTGTCCGGCCGCAGGCGCGACGCGTAGTATTGCCCCTTCGTCAGGGCCGCTGCGCGCGTGAAGTAGTCTGCTTCCTGTTCGCGGCCGAGTTCGTCCCCGGCGACGATATCGATGGCACCTGTTTGCGGGTTGCGCCTGACGGCGATCATCTCGTTGCCGGCGGCATCGATGAACTGCACCTTGTGCGCGTACTTGTAGTTCGCCAGATACGCGCGCGCCAAGCCGGCGAAGCCGGCCTGCCACTCCGCTTGCTTGGCCTCGTCGCGCATGTCACGCCAGTAATTGTAACGCAGCAGCGACAGGTCGCCGCTCAGGAAGTCGAGGTCGTTGCGTACCAAATTCTTCAAGCTATCGAGGGCGATAGCCGTTTCGCTGGTGTAGCCGGCAATCAGCTCGGTGGCCTTGTCGCGATAGGCTTTGCTGGCGCTGTCGTAGCCGGCGTAGCCGACGATGCCGGCCGAGCCGAGGGTGATGAGAAGGAACAGCAGCGAGAAGCGGGTACGCAGACTGCTGCTGTGGAAGAACCCGGCCGGAACGGGCGGGCGGCGGTGCCAGGCGTTGCGGAGCATGTCAAACGGCTTCATCGGCATTGCCTCAGCGCGGAGCAATAAGTCTGAGTTTGCTGGTCTCGTAGCCGAGCAACTGCATGACCTCGGCGGGGCTCTTTCCCTCAACGTATTCGGCGGGCGGCGTGTAGTTATACTTCATGCCGAACTGCACTTTGATCAGCTGCAGCTCGGCCAGGCACATGCCGATCATGTTGAATACGTCGGCGAGCACAACGTTCTCGCTTTTGCGGAAGGCGCTGAAATCCGTGGTCGCGATGCCCAGCCTGCGCTCCAGGCGCTGAACTTCCGCCATCAGGCCGAACGCAGCCACCAGCGCGTCAGCCGGCTGGGCGCCGGGATAGCGGGCCGGCGGCACGGCGTTGTCGATGGTGCCCGTGCGGCGAACGATAGCGTCGATGTCCTCGTTGATGCGTATCGCCTCTGCATAGACAGCGGAGGCAGCGATCGCCTCGCCGTTCAATGCGTCCATGTCGTAGGCGATCTGATTGAGCTTGTTGAAGACGTCTACCGGCCGCTTGCCCTCGGCCTTCGCGACCGGGCCGGCTTCGCCGGGAATGTCCAGGAAGAGCTTGATGATACGGATCTCGGTCAAGATGCGTTGTGTTTGGCTCCAGTTGATGCGCGGATCGGGGCTGACCTCAGGCTCGGTTTCCAAGGGTGCAAAGGCCGCGAGTCCATGCTTACGGCGGAAGACACTGAGCTTTACCAAAATCATGTAGGCCTTCTGCCAGACGTGCCGGTACTTGAGATCGGCTTCGGCCGGCGCGACTGGATTGTGCGCCGTGACATTGTAGTGGCGGCGCACCAGCTCGATCTCCTGCCCGATCAGCTCGGCCTGGACGTAGACGTCGGACGGCGTCACTTCCGCGGCCAGCGCCACAGCGGCACCCATCCATGCACTCAGGAGGAGAACCAGCAGAGGGCCGCACCGAAGAACGCGATCGCTCAACACTCGATTCCTCCCAGCGGCTGAGATCCTTCTGCGGATTTGCCGCAGGGCCGGGGCGCAAACCGCTCCCCCAAGCACGCCGGGTGCCGCAATCCCGGCCTTGCTCCCAAGGCTCGCGGTGGCACGAGCAGTCCGTTCACCACTGCGGATTTGCTGATGCCGGAATAGCCGGAGACAAGCGCGAGTTCAGGCTTTCCGCCGGCAACGGCCCGGTCAGAAGCGGCGAGCGGTGTTTCAACTTCCCGTTCGCGCCCGTAACGCTTCGTGGGGATCGGTAAACGATTAGGGACATCGCGCGCTCCGAGGGGAAATGGCGCAATAAGGGCGGCAAGCGCTCCGGTCCCAGCAGCCGGGGGGCGCGAAGAAATGGGCACTTTTAGCAAAAAATGCTCATGATCCGCCGATATCGCATGGTACACAGCGAAATGTCCCGCCTCGCAGATGACGAAAACCAGCGTGTATCCGGGAAACATGGCTTCGTCTGACGGCATCGGTAGACCCGTGGAACAATAAACTTTCGGCGCAGCGATCCTACCAACGGCTCCCGGCGAAACCGTTGGCGCGGTTGCTGGCGGTAGTCAGCTTAAAGTGGCATAGCTAACAAAAGCTTACGTTGGCGTGTAGGCGCGCTGAAGGACACCGCGTGAGACTTTCGGGCCTAGCTCCGGCGCTTCGTGTGGGGGCGCCGATGGCGATGCCGCAGGGCAAGCCGGGCTTCCTCCCGTGAGACAGGACAAGGCCTTTGCCAATCCGTTCATGGACTGCTTCCTCGGATGCACCGTAACGTACGCGGCCATCGCGGCTTCACTTTCGGTCGCAGTCCGCATCAGGATCTGGAAGCTGCCGTTGCGCGCATCGTAAAGCTCAATGCCCGCTTACAGGCCGATGCGAGAAGACTAAGGGCACCGGAAAAATAACTGAATCGCCTTTTAGCGCTTGATTGCATCTGGAGGTTTCCATGAGGCCGCCGGTTGAGATAGCCGCACGGCCACCGCTGGCGACCTCACGGAAACCTCCAGATTCGGCGAATGACAGGCTGGAAACGGGAGGTTCCCGCCTGGGCAATCGAAGGATGCCCGCCCAGCTCCGCACACGTCGTCCGGGTTGTGGAGGTTGCGGTGCATTTCCACCGCCGCGAGGCGGAACGGTGCGTTCGTCCACGTTCAAGTCCGGCAGGTTCGGCTTATGTTCCTTCATCCGATTCCCCTGGAGGTTCGCCGGAGCCCTCGAATTACCATAAAATTTTCGGGGTTTGGCCCAGATCCACGGGCATTATGCGGAGGTTGTAGCGGCACAATGCCGCCAGCAAGAGTGGCAAGGATGCGTTCATGACTGGCTCGTGGCGCGAAATTCTGGAGAGCGCGGCGGCGGACCGGGCGGACGATCGATGGAGCGTATCTCCCGGTGAGGCTAATCGCGATGCCGGGAGCCACGGCGAGGAGCAGGCCGCATCCGCGCAGCTTAATCCGGCTGCCGGGACGCGCGGGTTCGATGAACCCGAACTCGCTGCGTTCCTGACCAGGCTGGCAAGCCCGCCCGGCACTGCCTCTGCCGCCCCGGCGGAAGATAGGCCGGCTGCCGCGGGGAGGGGGCCGGCCTCGGGCCGGGAGCGGCCGGTGGGCAATTCGCTGATGGTGGCGGTGACAGGCACCGCGCCGCCTGCGCTCGCGGGGCCGGAGAATGCCGCACCGCTCGCATCCACGCCGCCGCCAAGATCGCGCAAACGGCGTGCCTCGCGCGACCTGCTTGCAACGTTGCTGTTGGCCGCGACCATGGGTTTGGCGGCTTATGCGCTGCTGAGTCCTGGCGGGAAGGCGCCGGACACGAGCCAATCCACTCAAAGCCCGTCCGCCATCAGCGCGAGCCGCGTTCAGGTGGAGGGCCGGCCGGGCTCGCACCGTTCGCGGACGCCGAGAGCCCGGCACAGGCGGACCGATGCCGGGCGGGGCGATGTGTCGAGGCGTTGCCGGTACGAGCCGGACTTGCCGGGTTGCCGCTGGCGAAGGTATCAGGACTGGTGAGTTGCGAATCGATGAAGATCTTGCAGGGCGCTGACAAGCTAAAGCTCGATAAACGGGCGTGAGTATCATTTATTGCAGCCGTATTGCGTGGAAAATTTCCGCACTATAGCCGGAACTCTTCGCTTCCAAAATCACGCGTCCATAAAGCGTTGCGCGCCAATGAGTTAAGTAGATGGTGCACTGAAGTTCAGATAACCAATAATAAATATATATTGCGTGTAAAATGTGTTATGATATAATTAAAACACATCCAATATTAATCGCATACAGAGGCGCTCTGAATCCCGGAGGGTTGTTAAAATGATGCATTGCTTGAGAATATGTGTGCTTCTCCTTTCGTGTCTAACCGCGATCACACACGCAAATGCGCGAGGCTTGTGGCTGTGGGACGAAGCCGTCGCGACCGATCCTACCCAGCAGCAAGCCTTCTTCAACTTCGCGGCTAGCAAGAATATTGACGTGATCTTCTTTGAATGCGAGGAGCTCATTCAATCGAACCAGCCTGCTCTGCATAATTTCGTGGTTGCGGCTAAGTCTCGGTCTATGGCCGTCGATTTTCTATTTGGAGACCCAAGCTGGGCGCTTACCGCGAACCATCCGGTTGCTACCAATCTTGCCAATGCGGCCGCCGCATACGGCGGAACCTACCCGGATGCCCGTCCGCGCGGCGTGCACTACGATGTGGAGCCCTATCTGCTTCCGAAGTGGAAGACCAAGAAAAATAACGTCGCCAACCAATATCTCGATCTGATTGAACAATTGAAGGCGATTGCGACTTCCGCATCGCTTCAGCTCACCATGGACATTCCATTCTGGTTCGATGGAGAAAGCATTACCCGGAGCGGAACTAACCGGCCACTCAATCAATTGGTTCAGGACCGGGCGGATAGGGTTGTTCTCATGGACTACCGCGATACCGCCGATCTTATAATTCAGTTCGCCGCGGACGAAGTTGCCTATGGCGATCAGATCGGGAAGAAGGTGGGGATTGGCGTAGAGACGCAATGCGGGCAAGACCCTGCCTATATCTCCTTCTGCGACAAGGGAAACGCGGCCATGGAGGCAGCGCTGGCCACAGTGCAGAATCACTACGCATCACACCCGGCCTATGATGGTATCTCCATTCACCATTATGGCTCTTACGTCACCTTAAAGCCTTGAGGTAGCGCGCGAATGCTGGCTGCACGGCGCGATCGCCAGTGCGCCAGCGGGTGCCCTCGCCAGCCAGTCGCAGTCGCAAACGATAACGGCGAACGAACGCCGTAATTCCAGAACGGAGGCTGGCAAGGAGGGAGGCGAGCAAGTCCAAATGCGAGCGACCGTCAATTTCGCCCTGCTTCCTACCTCACTTGTTCGTAGGCGCCAGAAAAGCAGCCACCTTCACATATACAACTGTGCATACTTCCGCAGCTTTGTAATCACGGTGGACCACCCGAATGCGGCGGCCTATTTTGCAAGACACTCAATCTCTCTCCATCGAGCGCGTTTCGCCGCGAGAGGAGCCGGCCGGCGAGAGGTTCTAAATGCGGACACAAGAACACGGAATTTCTGAAGAAGGGCCGCCAGCGATGGTTCCAGCTGGGTACATGGCCAAGAGGGTGTGCGCAAGGCCCGGCTGGCTCGCATCGAACGAAGTCATCGATATCTATTCGGTATCGTCATGTTTTACACATTGCTTTACCGATTATGTAGAGTATTGGAGACATAACGGCTTTTGGTTATTCGATCATCCCGAGATCATTGGCGAACTCTCGCGAGATAATTCGATAGACATGACCGGACTGACCTTTTTCTATTACAAGGTTTTCGCCAAGGAATTCGATCCCGATGAAAAGTGCTGGGCTAGCTTTGGACCAGAGGCCTCATTTCAAACCGATATCCAAGTGCCAGAAGAAAAAGTCCTCGCCGGATATGACGTTGTGTCGTTTAGCACTCATTCGTCTCCCGAATGCAGCCCGCTTTCATGTAACCACCTCGCGGAGGTTATTTCTGTGAACGAGCATTGTCTGCTACGGACATTCAGCGAAGCAAAATACCACCTTGAGAGGGGGGCGTTTAACAACGCCGAGCCAGGGCCTTATAGAATTTTTGCGATCTATCGGCTACCTGAGTGGGATCGCCCAGGCCTTTAAGCCAGCATGCTACGCTGCCGTTTGCCGCCCGGCAGGAAGGGGGAGGCCCAAGAAGGCGCTGTGGCCGCACGGAAAAGAAACCTGCTCTTCCGCGCCACAGCGCGGACGGTGCGCATAGCGGCCGACACGATGTGTTAAAAAACCGTTCGCTTTGCATAGGCGGCAATCATGGTTAATTCCGTTGTGGTAAACGGCCGCGAGCGATGCGTTTTTTACGTGCATTTCTGCAAATTTTTTCTCGCTTTTGCCCATTTTTTACATTTCAAAAGCACCGTTAAATATAAACGAATATTGTATATTAACTAGAGCGCTCCGCAACGCGACCTCCTGCGCGCCACCCGCGCCTGTTTTTTTGTTATGTATTTCAGTGTGATGTAAGGTTCCTGCCACTTAACGCTTACTCAAGACATTTCTGCTAAATTACTTCAAGATCGAAAAGTGTCCGGCCCACCCTCGAAAATCGCCCGGAGACACCGCCAGAAGTGTTAATTTGGCGCGGCATCGAGGCTCAAAACCGGCAGGCAAACCGCAATGTCCGCACGCGCGATCATGGTCATGGGAACGGGCTCCGACGTGGGCAAATCGCTCGTCGTCGCGGGGCTATGCCGGCATTTCGCCAACGCGGGCTTCCGGGTTGCGCCCTTCAAGCCGCAGAACATGTCGAACAACGCCGCCGTTACCGAGGATGGCGGCGAAATCGGCCGCGCGCAGGCGCTGCAGGCCCGCGCGGCGCGCTGCCCGATGACGGTGGACCTGAACCCGGTGCTGCTCAAGCCGCAGAGCGAGATTGGCGCGCAGATCGTGGTGCAGGGCAAGGTCATCGGCTCGGCCCGCGCGCGGGAGTTTCAGAACAAGAAGCGCGCATTGATGCCCGCCGTGCTCGAAAGCTTCGGGCGGCTGCGGGCATCGTACGACCTCGTCTTCGTGGAGGGGGCCGGCAGCGCGTCGGAGATCAACCTGCGGGCGAACGACATCGCGAATATGGGCTTTGCGCAGGCGGCGGGGCTGCCGGTGGTGCTCGTGGGCGACATCGACCGGGGCGGGGTGATCGCGAGCATCGTGGGCACTAGGCATGTGCTGGCCCCCGATGACGCGGCTCTGATAAAGGGGTTTATAGTCAACAAGATGCGGGGCGATCCGAGCCTGTTCGCGGACGGCATGGCGGGAATCGCGGATATGACCGGCTGGCAGGCGCTGGGGCTGGTGCCGTATTTCCCTGCGGCGAACCGGCTGCCGGCGGAGGATGCACTGGCGTTGCGGCCTTCAAAAGGGCGCAACCCCTCACCCTCTCCCTCTGGGAGAGGGGACGACTGTACAACGGGCACGCCCGCACTCCCTCTCCCATGGGGAGAGGGTTGGGGTGAGGGGCGCGAGCTTCGTATAGCCGTCCCCCTCCTTCCCTTCATCTCCAACTTCGACGATCTCGATCCCCTACGCCTGGAGCCCGGCGTGAGCGTCGAGATGATCCCGCGCGGGCTACCGCTTCCCGCCGGCGCGGACGCGGTGCTGCTGCCCGGCTCGAAGGCGACCATCGCCGATCTCGAAGCGTTCCGCGCCGAGGGCTGGGACATCGACCTTGCCGCCCACGTCCGGCGCGGCGGGCGTGTGCTGGGGCTTTGCGGCGGCTTCCAGATGCTGGGCGCCGAGATTTCCGATCCCGGCGGCATCGAAGGCCCGCCGCAGACCGTGCCGGGGCTTGGGCTTCTCGACTTCGCCACCGCGCTTACGGGCGAGAAGACGTTGCGGCGCGTGGCCGGCACCGCTTATGGCGCGCCGTTCGAAGGCTACGAAATGCACGTCGGTGAAGGCCAAGGCCAAGCCCTGTCGCGGCCGTTCCTGCACTTCGAGGACGGTCGCCATGAAGGCGCCGTCAGCCCAGATGGCAGGGTTGCGGGATGCTACGTGCACGGGATCTTCGCGTCCGATGCCTTCCGCAGGGCTTGGCTGGCGTCATTCGAAAGTGAGGTTCCCCCTCACCCCTGTCCCCTCTCCCGCGAGGGGAGAGGGGAACGCCTTCTCAACGGGCACGACCTGCCCCCTCTCCCCTCGCGGGAGATGGCTGGGGTGAGGGGGAACTCGTTCTCCTACGACGCCCTGATCGAGCGGACGCTTGACGAACTCGCCGCCCACCTAGCCCAGCACATCGACATGGAGGCGCTGCTCAAGCTTGCGCGATGAGCGTGCAGGCGGCGATTGCGCCGAGCATAATGAGCCAGGCGGCCTTGGCGAGGCCCAGAGCGCGGCGGATATCGCCGCTGGCCGCGTCCGCCCGGCCGTCGCCCATATAGGCGTCCGCCACCGTGACGCCGCCATAGCTGCGCGGCCCGGCAAGCTTCAGGCCGAGCGCGCCCGCCATGGCGGCCTCGGGCCAGCCGGCATTGGGCGAGCGGTGGCGNNTCGTCGAGCCGCGCCGCCGCCCAGCCGAAGGCTTCGTGGCGCGGCGTGCGGTGCCCGATCATGCTGTCGGCGGTGTTGATGGCTTTGTAGGCGGCGAGGCCCGGCAGGCCCAGCACGAGGAACCAAAAGACCGGGGCTACAACGCCATCGGAGGCGTTCTCGGCGAGGCTTTCGATGGCGGCGCGGGACACGCCGGCGCTGTCGAGCGTCTCGGGATCGCGGCCCACGATGCGCGAGACCGCCCGCCGGCCGCCTTCGAGGCCGTCCATTTCGAGCGCCGCCGCCACGTCGCGGACATGGGCATGGAGGCTGCGGCTTGCGAACAGCGTGCTTGCGGCAATCGCGGTGAGCACCCAGCCGTAATGCAGGCTGCCCGCCGTCCTCTGGACGATAAGCCCTGTTGCCAAGGCCGCCGCGATACCGCAAACGATAGCGAGCACGCCCGCGAGTTTGCGGACGCCGCGCGAACTGCTTTCCCTGTTGAGCCGCCGGTCCGCCAGGCTTATCAAAGCGCCAACCCAGGTGACGGGGTGGCCGATCGCGCGGAAAATCCAATCTGGGTAGCCGATGGCGGCGTCGAGCAGCAGGGCGAGCAGAGCGATCGGTAAAGTTTCTGGTGGCATGATACCGGATCGGGTTAGTGAAGCTGCGTCATTCCGCGCGCGGCGCGGCGTGAAACGGTGCACTGCGGACACGGGATCTTTACAAGCGCTTTCATATTGCAAGATCCCGTGTCTGCGTAGCGTCGTTTCATGCCGTGGCGCACACGGGATGACGGCGAATTGCCCCAGCGCCTTCGAGTGGAAAACGGCATGAGCGGATCTTTAGCAGACGAAATCGATTTGCGCTTCTTCGAGCATGGCGGCCGGCTGGACCTTGCGCGCGCGCTTTACGGCGAGGCGCCGGAGCCGTGGATCGACCTTTCCACCGGCATCGGTCCTTGGGCCTATCCGGTGCCCGCACTTCCCGCCGAGGCCCTGCACCGGCTGCCGGACTCAGGCGCGCTGAAACGGCTGACCGGAATAGCGAGGACGGCCTACAAGATTCCAGCCGCGGCCGCCACAGTGGCCCTGCCGGGCACGGATGCGGGCCTGAGCATCCTGCCGTGGCTTTTCCGCGAGCCGAAACGCGTTGCTGTGCTTTCGCCCTGCTACTCCGGTCACGCCGCCGCCTGGACCGCCGCCGGGCACTCCGTGAGCGAGATCGATTCGCTCGACCAGCCGGGCAGCGCGGCCATCCTCATCGCGGTCAACCCGAACAACCCCGATGGCCACTTCACCGAACATGGCAAGCTCGCCGCCGCCCTGCCCCCGCTCAAGCGCCGCGACGGCCTCCTGATCGTGGACGAGGCCTTCGCGGACGCCGATGAAAGCCACTCGCTGCTGCCGCATGTCGCGCGCCTCGATTTCACGCTCGTTTTGCGCTCGGTGGGCAAGTTCTATGGTGCCGGCGGCGTGCGGCTCGGCTTCGCGGTCACCTCGCACCCCATCGCGGAGAGGCTCAAGGCCGCACTCGGGGCATGGCCCATATCCGCGCAGGCGCTGGCGTTCGGGCAGGCAGCCCTTGCCGATGAGGCCTGGGCGGCAGCACAGCGGACGCGCCTTGCCGGGGCCGCAAGCCAGCTCGACGCGACGCTTACGGAAGCGGGCTGCCGCGTGCTTGGCGGAACCGCGCTGTTCCGGCTTGCCGCGCATCCTTTGAGCGGAATGCTCTTTGCACATCTCGCGCGCCGGGGCATTCTGGCCCGGCCTTTCAAGGACCGCGGCGTGTTGCGCTTCGGCCTGCCCGCCGGACCGGAAGAGCTGGAGCGGCTGCGCGAGGCTCTGCAAACGGCGCCAACGGAATGAGGGACGGTATGAAGAGACTACTTACAGCAGGTATTCTTGCGCTATCCGCGTCCGCAGCACTTGCGGACGATGTCGGCTGCGTGAGCACCACCTTCCGGCTTGTGGGCCGCAACGACCAGGTTTGCGTGAGCGCCTTCGACGATCCGAAGGTGCCGGGCGTGGCCTGCCATATCAGCCAGGCGCGCACCGGCGGGCTTGGCGGCTCGCTGGGCCTCTCCGAGGACCCGAGCCGGTTCTCCATCTCCTGCCGGCAGGTGGGGCCGATCACCGCCGATATCGAGAAGCTTGACGGCCGGGAGAAGGTCTACACCGAGCACACCTCGATTTTCTTCAAGCACACCAACGTCTTCAGGATCGTGGACAAGAAGCGCAACACCCTCGTTTATCTCGCGATCAGCGACAAGCTGGTCGAGGGCTCGCCGCAAAACGCGATCTCGACCGTGCCCATCATGCCCTGGAGCGCCGCACGCTGATGCCGCTGGGCGCCCTGGTCGACACCGCAACCTTGCAAACGGCCGCGAAGATCGTGCTCGCGGCGGCGCTCTGCCATGGGTGCGTCTCTGACATCAGGCGCCTGCGCCTTCCAAACTCCGTCTGGCAGATCGCGCTCGCAACCTTCTTCTTCAACTACTGGCTGCTGGGCGCACGGCAAGACTTGATGCCGCATTTCCAGGCCGGCGCAATCGCATTTGCCTGCACCTTCGGGATTTATCTTCTGATCGGAGGGCTTGGCGCGGGCGATGTAAAGCTGATCAGCGCGCTTGTGTTTTGGGGCGGCCCCAGGGACGGCCTGGTGTTTGTCTTCATCATGACCCTCATTGGCGGGCTTTTCGCTTTGGTGCTGCTGGTGTTGGGCAAGTCGATGGCGAGGTGGCCCGCGATCGAACCCTATATCCCCTCGCGCCGGGTGAAGGCATGGGCGCGGCGGCGGATTTTCCCCTTCGGCGTGCCGATATGCGTGGCTGGCCTCATCTGTATCCCGCTGTTCTTCGCACCCTGACGCAGTTGGCAGCGTTGCAAAGGCACCCTTTGGCGCTCTACTCGCATCGGTTGGCGCCGGCCTGCATCCCTGCAATCGCCCCATTTGAACCACTCCCTTATTACGCCAGCGCGGCCCCGGTATTTGTCAGTTGTTAACCGCATTTCGCGGGTTTTTCCGGTCGACTGGCCTTGCCTGAACGTTGGCTTCGATGGTGCAATTATACGGAAAAGCCGTTCCTGAAGTGTTAAGCGGTCGCTATGCTGCTGATATTGTACAATAATTCTTGGCGGCTGGGGCGTCAGAATTGCGCAGAATGCACCGTATTATGGTTAATTTCAAATCTGCAACTATATTTAAAGGGATTCTGCAAGCGTAGAATCAGGCCCAAAGCGGGAAAAAATTCGCAGAAATGCACCTGCGGAACGCATGAGGCCGGCGCGTTTACCATGCCGCCATTAACCATATCGCGCGCGTAGGCAGGCTTTACTGTTCGTTCATGCCTGGAATCCGCCGGTTACGGAACCGCATCATCCCTGAGCCCTCTTGCGCCTATCCCGGCTCTTGACGAACGCTGGCACTTGCAACGCCCCGGACAATACCTGCACCATTTCCGGCATGACGGACGCTGAAGGCCGCGAGCGGACTTGACGGACTTCAAAACCTGCCACCCTGAGCACAGCAGCTTTCGGATCTCGAAGCGGGCGATCTCGCGAGGCGCGCCTGACTGGCGCAATGGGGCAGTGCCGACATTCGGGGTAAAGGATGTTTAATCCATTCATATAGCCGACCTTAGACTAAACTTTCGTGATCGGCTGGACCGGCCTGTGATTCGTTTAGGAACATGAGTCAGCTACACACCAAATGCGGGATTTTCTGCTCGTTCGCCGTGATGGTCTTTGTGAAAACGAGCGCGCTCACTGGAATCTCCTCAGAGTATTTACGAAATGCAGTATTGTAAAAGTTCCGTAGAATAAATCCGCCGAAGGCGAAGGGACTAAGCGGAGAACAAACTGGAATCCGGCAATTCTCGTATTGGCCGAGGGTCAAATGGGAATACGGGTGGTGAACATCCACAAACTTTGCTACATCGTCGCTGAAGTCGAAGCGAACGGGAAACGGCACGATATTCCTCGCTATGATGTCCGCGTAGACTTCGTCTTCCAAATATAGCTCCGGATCATTTTGAAAATGCTCAAGGTCTGGCGAAGGAAAGTATGAAAGAGAATGCTCACAAATCACCCCAGATTGGAACCGATATCGAAACGCAATCAAAGCGCCGTCCAACATTTTTAAGTTAAAACACCGTGCTTTCTCAAGCTCACTATAGACTTCCCGGTAAGCTACGTTCTTTAGTGCAATACTCATGCTTTCGGCGTTACTCACGGTAATTGAAAAGGCCGCATCGGTCGCACCGTGTGTCGCGGGAAAGTTCTGCTCATTTGAAAGACTTAATCCAACGAGCGAACTCATAAGATCGTTAATCTGTCTGAGCGTTTGCAGAGGGGTCATTTCTTCCGGCGTTTGGATTTCTTAGCAATGAGGGCCTGAAGCTCGTCTACAAGGTCATCGGGGTAGTCCTCGATAAAACTTTCCCCGGATTTAAGCGACGCGACAATATCAGCTAAGTCGCTTCTTCGCTTCGTACTTCGATCCAGCTCCGCCTTCGACATATCACGGTTTACGGTCATCATCTTCTTCCGCTGCTCGGCGGTTGGGTATCGGAAACTCAGTGCGAAGTGCGCGGCCTTCGCCCTTTCAAACTCCGCCTTTAGGGCTGACATCGCGTTACCGATGCCGAGAACCCGAACCCATGCTTTAGAGCGCGTAATGGCTGTAAAAAGGCGGTTGCGAATGCGCGCAACTTCCCGTGGTAGCTGGGCGTCATAACAGTCTTGTGCGTTGATTACATATACCATGGCAGCCTCATTACCTTTTGCACGGTATATCCCGGTAAAGGTCACGGTGCCCGGCTCGGTGAAGACATCTGCAATTGTCGTCACTCCAGCAAGATTCGAGTTGATTCCCATCTGCATGAGAGTCTGGCGGGCATCGCCGACTGCCCCTTTCGTTGTGAGCGGATCGGGATTTATGACTACAATGTCGTCTGGAATCAGTTCATCTTCGGTGAGATTTCGCTTAATCGCCGCTACGAGCCATGCGGTCTGGGCCTCGGGTGTATCGAAGACATCGAACTGAATTAAGTCGTCAATGGGCGAGTGTTTTTCTAGGAACTCTGGACTAGATTTTGGTGTTCGCGTAAGCGTGACTGGTTGGCCATCCTCGATTTCCCCGTCTTTCTCTTCATAGCCGATATCAAACCAAAGATTATTGTTTTCGAATATCTGAACTAGGCCCTTGTTGCGATAAATTCCGAATCCCAAAGCATGAGCGGTAGACAACACGGGCCTCGAGTTGCGATAGCAAATATCTAGGATGATGTCCTGCTTGGGCTTTCCGGCCTCAGCGGGTTGAATAACGACCCGAGGTGTCCCATCTGTATTCTTGCCAAAGATTTCTTCGACAGGGGGGAGTGATCTGTTTCCGAGATTCTGCAATTCATCGTATGCGTAGACGAGTCGCTTTGGATCCTTGAGGTATTCGTAACAAAGCAATAAGAAATTGGGCGCGAAATCCTGTGCTTCGTCAACTAGGATTGCATCGTATTTTGGAGCGAATTTCTTTACGCCTTGAATAGCGATGTCGCACGCTGATTCAAAAGCTTTTTCGGATCCAAATCGACTTTTTGCTGCAATGAAATCTAAATACTCGACACCATGGTCACGGCAAAACTCAAAGTAGATGCCCGAGCGGTCTATCCCGCCGGGAGCCCCCCAAGCGCTCAATATCCTGATTTTCTCCCAGTCTGGCTCTTCGTTCGCTTGCTCAAGCACGAACGTCGTAATTAAATTCTCAAACTGCTTCTTCAGTGACCGTGTGTTGAACGTCACGCCAATCAGCCAGTCGCGATGCTTCGCGTGCAGGTAGGCGACTTTTAATGCCAAGACGATGGTCTTCCCGCATCCGGCGAGCCCACGAATGCGTTGAACACCCTCAAACGTTTCGACCACCGCCGCGCTCTGCTGGCTGTCGAGGTTGGCTATCGAATCTTCCAGCGCCTTGATCTTGGTGCCTCTGGAATGCGCTTTGCGTAGTTCACGCTTCTTACGCCCTCTGCGTAACGTCGAAATCGCCTGAATCACCGAAACTAGCGCAGGATAGACCTCGAGGTCGGAGTCCTCCAGTTCATCAATAGCTGTGAGGAGATTATCTGCATTACAAAGAAGATGGGCCTCGTCGCCCGCCACACCGAGTTGATTGAGCGCAGGCGCAAAAGTGAGTGTATGAATGTCGACTAAGAGGTTCCTCTTCCGAATAAGACTTTGATGCTGAAGTAGCTTTGCCCGCATCTTATTGTAGCCTTCGTCTTGGGCTGTGACGTAGTCTGAGAGGTTCTTGCCTTCGACGACGCTAAACAATACAAGACCCTTCGTCGGCGATACAAGCAAGGCGTCTATCGGAAACGAGCCTTCGGGCGTCCCGATGATCGGATAGCCAATGTAGAGTGTGCCTTCTAAGGTGGCTTCTGCGCTAAGAATCTCAGCGAGCCGTCTACTCGAAACAGGCTTATCGGTGCTGCCCCATACGGTGTTAATCACGGAGTGGCTCGGGTTGATTGTTCACATGCAGATCGACGGGTACGTAGTCGGCGCGAGGGCCAGAAACATTTAGGGGCAGCAATCTACAGTAGGCTCCCTCATGACAAATCAATTATCCACTTTTGCGGTGGGTGAGCGCTCATCGCTGCATTTCGCTTTAAGGTCTGTTGCCGATTATAGCAGACCTCGTTTGATCCGCAATATACCCCCCGGAAAGGGACAGCAATGGGTCAGCTTGACCCGTGTTGTTGGGGCACCTGGATTATCCCCTTGGAGATCCGAAAGCGGCGATGGACGGGGCGGGCTACGAAGCAAACGCGAATGTCTCTTATCGCCCCAATAGGAAAGTACATTTTTGGGCCGATGCCGGAGGAAGCGCCCACATAGCCGGCCGGCATTCGCTGGCCAGCCAAGGAATGTTTGCATAGGGTGGCGCGCAGACATCCCGAGAGGCCCCCTTCATGCACCGCACGCCCGAGTTGCTCATGCCGGCAGGCTCGCTGGAAAAGCTCAAGGCCGCCATTCTTTATGGGGCCGACGCGGTCTACATGGGCACGCCGGATCTGTCGCTGCGCACGCGCTCCAGCATGACGCTTGAGGACGTGCTGGAAGGCGTGGCCTTCGCCCGCGCGCACGGCAAGCGCGCCTATCTCACGCTCAACCTGTTCTCCCACAACCGCGATATCGAGAAGCTGCCCGAATATATCGAGACCATCCGCAAGGTGGCGCCGGATGGCGTGATCGTGGCCGACCCCGGCGTGTTTCATTTCGTGAAGACGGCAGCACCCGAGCTTGCGATCCATATCTCGACGCAGGCGAATGTATGCTCCTGGCTCTCGGTGAAGTTCTGGCAGGACCTGGGCGCGGAGCTGGTGGTGCTGGCGCGCGAGGTCTCGTTCGAGGAGCTTGCGGAAATCCGCGCGAAGTGCCCGGACATCAAGCTCGAAGCCTTCGTACACGGCGCTATGTGCATGACCTATTCCGGGCGCTGCCTGCTCTCGAACTACATGGCCGAGCGCGGCGCGAACCAGGGCAATTGCGCCAATTCCTGCCGCTGGAACTACAAGCTCAAGGTGCGCCTGAAGGACGGCACGGTGAAAGAGCTGGAGCTTACGCAAGAGACGCGCGAGCTGTTCGAGTTCTTCATCGAGGAGGAGAACCGGCCCGGCCAGGATATGCTTCTGGAGGAGGATGAGCGCGGCTCCTATATCCTGAACGCCAAGGATTTGTGCCTGATGCCGCGCTTGAACGAGTATCTGGCGCTCGGCATCGACTCGCTCAAAGTCGAGGGCCGCAACCGGGGCGCCTACTACGTGGCGGTGACGGGGCATGCCTACCGGATGGCAATCGACGATTGGCTTAGCTGTCCGGCGGGCTGGCGGCCCGAGCCCTACATGCGCGAACTGGCGACGATTCCGAACCGCGGCTATAGCCTCGGCTTTCACGAGGGCCGGTTGAGTCACCACGCGCACAATTTCGAGGACACGCATACGCTATCGGCCTGGGAATATGCGGGCACAATCGTGGAGGTTGCGGAGGACGCCTTTCTGCTCGCCGTAAAGAACCGGATGGAGATGGGCGACGTGCTGGAATTCGTGCCGCATACCAGGCGCGCGCCGCTGCTCCTGCGCATCTACAAATTCGAGAACGTCCGCACCGGCCGCGTGACGGCGGAAGAAGGCATCAATGCCGGGCAGCAGCCTGTCATACGCATTCCCTTTGCGTGGTTCCACGAAGAGGATGACGTGGAGCAATTACGGAAGGACTTCCCGGCTTATACCGTCGTGCGCAAGGAACAGGCGCTGACGGAGGAGGCCTGGGCGCGGCTTGCGCTCGACCGCGCGGCAGAGGCCGCCGAGTTGGGCAAGGGTGCTGAGGACACCTATCGGGAAAGGCGGCTGGATCTGGTTGAGGCGATGGCCGCCGGGCGCGAGGGCGCGGTTTTCCGCACGCCGCGGCTTGGCGTCGAAGGCTGCTGCGGGCGTGGCTGCAACGGCTGCCTCTATTTCTGGAACGATCCCCGCTACGCCCGCGCCCGCGAGTTGCTGCGCTCTAAAAAGCTTGGCGTCATGCTCTCGGAGGAAGAGGCACAGCAGGGGAAGGAGGCCTGAAACGAGCCCCGGAGCTTTTGGCCGCACCAAGATGCGCAAGCGGTTTTATAAGTGGGTGCTTGTCTACATATATTCATTATGCGGACATCAAATGTGCCCAATCGGCCGGGAGGCTCTTTCCTGCGCGGCGATCGGACAGTGCGCCGGCGCCCGGAAACTCAACTGCGTAAGGAGCCACTGACGATGATCCGGCTTGTTGCACTGATTTTCGCATTTGCGTTCGGCGCGGGCGGCGCGTTCGCTCAGCAAGCAGCTTACGACATCGCTCCGCCTCCGGGGTGGCAAGTCAAGGATAAGGGCTCCGTCTTTGTGTTCACGCCGCCGGACGATCCGTCTGGGAACACGGCGCTCACGATGATCCCCGTTCTTCCCGCTGGCTCCAATTTCGACGCGATGTTCAACATCGAGCGCGGCATCATGGAAAAAGCCATGAATCTGCGGCCAATCAACGTCATAAAGCCCGTGCGCCAGACCGTCATGGGCGGCGACACCGAGCTGGTTGGCGGAGCTTACACGAACGGCAAGCAGAATTTCATGGTGGTTTTCATGGGGCGCGGCGAAAACGGCGTCATGGGAATGGGGGTGCTCATCTCCAGCGATCTGGAGAAGGCCCAGGAACACCTTAAGCAGGCTTCAGGGGTGCTCTCGGCCATGCGGCTGACACGCCAAGCCCCGGCACTCGCCGCAGCGAACGGCGCCGCTATACTGAAGCAGGCGCAGGCCCAGCAACCGCAGCAACCGAGGCAACAGGGCCAGAAGGCGCCAGCCCGGCCGGCGCAACAGGCGCCCAAGCCTCCTGCCGCGAATAACAATAGCGGATTCCACTGGATTCCGCAGGTACATTTAGACGGCAATACGTGGAGCTTCTGGTGACCGGGGAACCCAATACGCACGGGCTCCGCCTATGCCTGAAAGGCGCCTCTGCGTCCGCGCCAAACTCGAATGGTGGCTGCTCCCCGGCCGGTTCGATCCAGCGAGGTGAATTCGGCATCCCCCCGAGGGCCGATGTAAAAAATTGCAGCGCGGTCAGGCGCCGCAGCTGCCGGGACTTATCTTGACAATAGATGGAGGCGGCGATTGTGCTTGTGCAAGGATGGCCAAGCAGCACGGGCGTCGGGGGAAGACGCTGGAACGGAGTGCAATAGCGCCGCTGTTTCCGCCGCGCGAGGTTCCGCTTCTCCAAGCCGATGTCAGGGAAAACCATGTTCAGGGTCTATCACTGGATCAGCCTCTTCATCAGTTGCGCCATTGTCCTGCTGTTCGTCATTGCGGCTCTCGGTCCGGTCAGGCCGTCCTATGACGGCCAGGGGCCAAGCGTCGATGCAATCGCCATCTTCCTTCTGAAGAATGCGTCCATCGTTGCACTGTTTCATTCATGGCTTGTCAGCCTGATTTACCTGGCGAACAGGGAGAGCCGGGAGGGCAAATGGGGCGTTGGGCTGAACGTCTGCCTGCTTCTGCTTTTCTGGTACCCATATGCGAGAGTGGCGATAGGGCATGCCGTCGAGGATGCCCGGTTCAAGGCTTCGCCATGGTACAAGGCGAGGATCGCATTGCAGGAGGGGACGGCCTCCGAATTCATGGCCCTCTGGAACCGGATTCCGCCGGAGGAGCGGAGCCGCAGCTTCATCGATCACGCGGCGGACAATTCCAGGCTGGATGCGTTGCAAGCGCTCAAGGCCAGCGGCGTCACGATTGCCGGTCCGGATTCGGAGGAATCCTGGGGTATGCTGGTCCGGCAGGCTGCCTATGCGGAAAATGCCAAATTCGCCGGCTCGAAGCTCGCAACCGTGCAGTGGCTGCTCGCTGAAGGTGCGCCCTATCGCTTCTCGCTCAAGCCGGTGTCCAGAAGAATCTTCGACGCCTCCGACTTTTCCTACCGGCAGAACGTGGACGATCCGGAAACGGTCAAGCTTTTCGAGTTGCTCATCGCCCATGGCGCGGACCCGGGCAAGTGCGACGGCGGGCTTTGCCCGCTATGGTACGCCGCGCGTTTTCAAAAGCTCGCCCACGTAAAATTCCTGCTTAGTCATGGGGTCACGGCGGAAACCGTCAACAGGGTGCAGGACAGCGAGCACACAACGCCTCTCGGCGAGGCCATCGAGCGCGGCGACGCCGCAATCGCCGGCGTTCTCCTGGACGCGGGAGCCACAATAACTCACGATGAATACCAAGACGATGCCGTTTCCGCGTGTCTCGAAAGGCAGTTATATTCGCCAGACGCCCGGCCGGAGCTGATTGAGACGCTCAAGCGCCACAACGTGCGCCTCTCGAAGGCGCAGCTCGCAAGTTACCGGAAATACACGCTGAATGAAACCGAGCTGAGCTGCGTTCGGCAGTTCTTGCAGAATTAGGCATTGCCCATTTCCGGCCATGCGCTGACGGAAGCGGCGGCGCCATCCGCCCGCCCCCAAGCAGCGCGGCCGGTCAGTCCTTGGTCAGCGTCCCAAGGCTCGTGACATCGGCCTTCGGGCGCTCGCCCGGTAGCGACGTGCCCTTCACGATGTAGTAGACCGTCTCGGCGATGTTGGTGGCGTGGTCGCCCATGCGCTCGATATTCTTGGCGCAGAAAAGCATATGCGCGCAGAAGGTGATATTGCGCGGGTTTTCGAGCATGTAGGTCAGAAGCTCGCGGAAGAGCGAGTTGTTGAGCGCATCGATCTCCTGGTCCGCGCGCCAAACCTCCTCGGCCGTGCCCGTATCCTTGGCCACATAGGCTTGAATGACGTTCTTTAACTGCTCAAGCACCAGCTCCGACATGTGCTGCAGCCGGAGCGTGACACCGGCGATTGCCTGAAAATCCTGCGCCGAGATCAGCGCGCGCTTGGCCACGTTCTCGGCCAGATCGCCGATGCGCTCCAGGTCGTTGGAAATGCGCAAGGCGCCCACGACATCGCGCAGGTCCACCGCGACCGGCTGGCGGCGGGCGATGGTGATGACGGCCTTTTCCTCGACCTCGCGCTGGAGTGCGTCGACCTGGTTGTCGGCGGCGATTACCTGCTTGGCGAGAACCATGTCGCCGCTGGCGAGAACCTCGCTGGCGCTGGCGATCTGCTGCTCGATGACGTGAGCCATCGCTTGGATCTTGCCGGAAATCTCCTTGAGTTCCGCGTCGAACGCCTTGGCGGTGTGCTCGTCCATGTTGGCCTCCAGTGATGCGGGCGCTGCCTCTCCCGCAGTATAATCCGGTGAGCCTATCGCAGTCTGACGACAGCCGTATGAACGTTGAAGGCGCCGGCGGTGGGCACTTTGGGCATTGAGCCAGCGGAGCCGGTGAACGTGGACAGGCGCGGGCGAACGCCAAAGAAGACCGAGACGAATCGGCAGATTTTCAATAGCCGTTGATGGTGAGTTGACATTGGACAAGCGTGCGTAAACGAGAAAAGATTGTCTTTTGCCACCGCACTCATAAAATCGAGGATATCGCGGCAGCCCGGCGCATCGTTGGCTTTTACCGCAAGCGCTGGACCATCGAGCAGGTGTTCCTGACCACGAAGACGAAGGGCTTCCAGATCGAGGCCCTGCGCCAGCAGGAGGAGCCGCTCAAAAAGCTGGTCACGGCCATCCCGATCGCTGCCATCACGGTGATGCAGCTTGTGGCGGAGCGCGACGGCGCTGCCGCCCGCCCGCTTGAGGATGCCCTCGATCTGGAGGATGAACCCCTGCTCGAAAAGGTCTGCGAAAGCCTCGAAGGCAAAACCCAGAAGCAGAAAAATCCTCACCCCAAAGGCAGCCTCGCCTACGCGGCCTGGGGATTCGCCAGGCTCGGCGGCTGGAACGGCTATTACGGCAAGCCCGGCCCCATCGTCATGATGAGGGGGCTCGCGGAGTTCCACGCGATCAAGCGCGGACGGAACCTTCGAGATGTGTGCATCTCGTAGCCCACAGGGAGAGGGTTGGGGTAAGGAGAGATCCCCTCGTTTTTCGCGCTGAAATCCGGCTCAGGCCTTGCCCATGCTGTCCCAGAAGGCCTTGATCTTGCGGAGGAAGCCGGCCGTCTCTGGATGGGTCGCGTCGGTGGAGGCCTTCTCGAACTCTTTAAGCAAATCCTTCTGCCTGCGCGACAGGTTCTGCGGCGTCTCGACCTCAACTTGCACGTAAAGGTCGCCGGTGAGTTTGGAGCGCAACACGGGCATGCCCTTGCCGCGTAGCCGGAATTGCTTGCCAGTCTCGGTGCCCTCGGGGATCTTCACCCGCGCGCGCCCGCCGTCGATGGCCGGCACCTCGATCTGTCCGCCCAGGGCAGCGGTGGTCATGGTTATGGGCACACGGCAGAACAAATCAGCGCCGTCCCGCTGGAAAATGTCGTCGGGCAGAACCGACATGAAGATATATAGATCGCCCGCTGGGCCTCCACGGACGCCAGCCTCGCCTTCGCCTGCCAGCCGGATGCGCGTGGAGTCTTCGACGCCCGCGGGAATGGGGACGGACAAGACGCGCTCGCGTGTGACACGGCCGCTGCCCGAGCAGCCATGGCAGGGCTTCTGAATGATCTCGCCGCGCCCCTGGCAGCTTGTGCAGGTGCGCTCTATGGTGAAAAAGCCCTGGCTGGCGCGCACCTTTCCGAAACCCTGGCAGGTCGGGCAGGTGATGGGGCTGGAGCCTGGCTCGGCACCGGCGCCGCCGCAAGCCTCGCACGTCACCGATGCCGGCACGCGGACTTGCGCGGTTTTGCCAGTGAAGGCTTCGGCCAGCGTTATTTCCATGTTGTACTTGAGGTCGGAGCCGCGCTCCTTACCGCCGCGCCCGCGGCTGCGGCGGCCTCCCATGAATTCGCCGAACAGGTCGTCGAAGATCTCCGACATCGAGGCGGAGAAATCGTTGCCGAAGCCGAAGCCGGCGCCGCTGGGGCCCATCGATCCGTCGAAGGCGGCATGGCCGAACTGGTCGTAGGCGGCCCGCTTCTGCGGGTCCTTCAACGCTTCGTAAGCCTCGCTAACCTCTTTGAAATTGACCTCGGCCGTGGTGTCTCCCGGATTCCGGTCGGGATGAAACTCTTTTGCAAGCCGCCGGTAAGCGCTTTTGATTTCGTGTTCGGCGGCACCTTTCGTGAGGCCTAGCACTTCATAGTAATCGCGCTTCATGGTCTGTTCTTCAGATCCTTCGCCATGCGGGTCATCAGCCCAGAAGATCAGCTTAGGCTTTTGAGGCTAAAATAATGCACGCCGGGCGGTCACTCAACTGGCGCACGAAAAAAGGGAGAGCCGTCAAGCTCTCCCTTCCAAGCGCTTTAGGCGGACCGCTTTTTGCCTTCGTCGTCTTTGACTTCCTCGAACTCGGCATCGACCACGCCATCGGTCGCAGCCGAAGCGCCGGCGCTGGGTCCAGCACCGGCTCCGCCCGGGGCCTGGCCCGCATCGGCACCGCCAGATTGCCGGTAAAGTGCCTCACCAAGTTTCATAGCGGCCTTGGCAAGCTCGTCGGCCTTGGCCGAAATCTTGGCGGCATCCTCGGTGCCCGAAGCGGTCTTCAGCTCGAACAACGCAGACTCGATGGCGGTGCGGTCACCCTCGGGGATCTTGTCGCCAAGGTCGGCGAGCGTCTTCTCGGTCGAATGAACGAGCGCTTCGGCCTGGTTCTTGGCCTCCACCAACTCGCGTTTCTTCTTGTCGGTCTCCGCGTGCGTCTCGGCTTCCTTCACCATCCGGTCGATTTCGTTGTCGCTCAAGCCGCCCGATGCCTGAATGCGGATCGACTGCGCCTTGTTGGTCGCCTTATCGAGGGCCGAGACGTTCACGATGCCGTTGGCGTAGATGTCGAACGTCACCTCGATCTGTGGAACGCCGCGCG
>PMBZ01000077.1 GCA_003153975.1 Hyphomicrobiales bacterium | reverse complement strand
GTGTGAGCGATCGATAGAACGCGGAGCGGACGTTTAGACACGGCCTAGCACCCTTGCTGCAAGTCCGGCCAAACCCGAAAGCAGGAAGCTCGCGTAGGCCATGGATTGATGAACGCCGTTCAGCGTATTGCGCGGCAGGCTGAAGAGGTCCTGCCCCTGCCTCACAAGCCCCTTGCGGGTCGTGGAGGCGCTCACGAAACCGGCCTCGCGGGCGAGATCGAAATCCCGCTTGCCGCAATCTCCGCTCCGGCCATAGGGGAATGCGAAATGGCGGCAGTCGATGCCAAGGCGCGCCCGCAGGCGCTGGCGGCTGCCCGCCAGTTCCTGCAAGGCCTGGTCCTCGGGCAAACTGCTAATTCTGTAGTGCGACACGGTGTGCGCGCCGATCTCGACCAGCGGATCGCCCTTGAAGGTTTCGAGCATCTCCCATGTAATGGCGTGCTCATCGCGCAATTCCAGTGGGTCCACTCCGTTAACCTGGCAGAACTTTGCAAATTCATCATAGAAATCATGTGTCTCCCACGCGGAGCTAATCCTTGCGAACCATTGCTGTTTGGCCTGATGCGTTGAAACTTCGACGGTCTGGCCATTATAAGTGATTTGCGGGCGCTCCGCCAGGATCGCCTCAAGCCCGGCCCAGCCGAGCGGCATGGTGCCGTCGGGGATGCCGGTGGTGACGAACAGCGTCACGGGCACGCCGTGGCGGCGGAACAGCGGCACCACATGCTCGAACGTATCCCTGTAGCAGTCGTCCACCGAGAAGTTGACGAGGCGGCTGCCGTTCTCGCCCAGCTTGAGGCGGCAGACGATTTCGTCGGCCGTGACGATCTCCCAGCCGTCCCGCTTGAGCGTTCCCAGCAGGTTGTCCAGGTAATCGAGGTTCAAATAGAACCCCTTGTTCGGCAGGTCCGCCCATTTCGCGGCCGGTGCCGCGCGGTGGAATGTCAGCATGCAGCCGCAGGATTTTTGCCATTCGGCGGCGCGGGCAGTCAGTGAACTCATCGAAGCGGCTCCTCCGAAGTAAGACCATTCATTCGCGCGCCCCCGCGAGCGAACCCCGCCATGCCGCGATCTGCCCTGGCATCAGCAACAGGCCTGCAAGCAGGATAGTGACAAGGCACGCGAGCCCGCCCAGCACCAGATGTGCCCAAAGCCCCGTCCAGGCTTGCTGGATGACGATGCAGAGCGCGGCCATGAATGCCGCGGGCACCGCGGCAACCGAAATCAGACGCATCACCGGCATCACCGTGCCCAGCGCCAGCGCTGTGCCGGCGAGCAGCACGAGCCCCCGGACCGCCTCGCCGAGGCCGATCAGGATGCTCCCGTTCCCCGAAGTCCCTACGACCCGCCACGCCAAGACGTTCAGGCCTGCGTTCGCCGCATAGGCGGCGGCAAGGATCAGCGCCGCGCGCCCGTTGCGTCCGTCGTTGTTCAAGAACCTCAGAAGGATAATGCCAAGCGTGGTGGCCCAAAGCCCCATGGCGATGCCGCGCAGCGCCCCGCTCGTAAGTGTCACGGCCGTCTCGCCGAAGGCGCCCCGCGCAAAGACGAGGGTCACTATGTCGGGCGCGAATACCGCGAGAAAAACCGACGCAGGCACCGTCACGGCGAGCAGCGGCCCTGCAATGGATAATGCCGCCCTGCGCGGATTTTCCGAACTCCCCTTGTACAACACCGCCATGCCGATGGGCTGCGCTATCAGCAGCGTTGCACTGTCGGTCAAGGTGCGTGCGTAGTCGATGGAGGCGAGCGTACCTACGGCGAAGCCGGAAACCACGATCCGCTCCAGCCAGATCTGGCCCTGCTCCGCCAACGGCTGAAGCATCAACGGCCGCAGGCGCCTCAGAAACTCGCGCAGGACCCGGAGGATCAAGCCGATGCGCAAGCCCTTCGGATCGAGCACGCCTTCGCGCCACAAAGTCCACACGCCCCAGACGGCCACCACATTGAAAGACAAGGCGAACAGCGCGGGCAGGTAAATCAGCGAGCCGGTTACGGCATAGAGCGCGATACCGGCCATCACCGCGATATTGAGCGAAACGGGCCTGAGCATTGCGATCCGCGAGCGCCCCGTCGCTATCTCCGCCGCGAACAGGCAATTGAGCAGTACCGAGGCCGGCATCCAGACCGCCATCACGCGGACGAAGGTGAGCACCAAGCTCTGCCCCTCCGGCCCCATGCGGCCCACGATCAGGGCAACCCACCAGCTCCCGCCTGCCTCGATGGCAATCGCGATCAGCGCGGCGGTGGCCCAGAGCCCCGCGCAAAGAGCCGCGAAGTTTTGCGGCGCCCTTCCCTGCTCCTGCCAGGCGCGGTGCATCGGGATCATAACCGCGGGCACGCCCTCGTTCTGCATCGGGATGAGCGGCATGTTCACGGCCGTGCCCGCCCCCCGGAAACTGTCGGCGATCAGCGAGGCGCCCAGCACACGCGCCATCAGAAGCTCGCGCACAAATCCAAGTATCTTGCCGAGAAGCGCGCCGCTCGCCAGGAACGCCACCATGCGGATGGCGCTGGACTGGCTCCGAACCAATGCGGCAAGGCCGGAGGGCACCTTCATCTGTGCGCCTCCGCTTCGGGCAGGCATAAGGCCAGCGCGGTCGTGGTCCAGAACAGGAAGCCAAGCTCGGCGGACACGATGGCGGCCAGCGGCAATTGCACGAGCCAGCCGCAGGCGAGCGCCCCCAGCACCGCGCTCTCCCGCGTCCCGCTCTCAAATGCCTGCGCAATGGCGGCGCTTATCATGTAGAGCAGCAAGCCGAGGCACACGAGGCCAACCACGATGCCCATCGAGGCCCAGCAAATCGCGATCATGCCATCGAGCGGCATGGCGCCGGCGGTGCCGGTGTCGACCGAGCGAAACCCCATACCGAAGAGCGCGCTTTCAGGCAGGCTCCACAGATACGCAAATTCGCCAAGCCGCTCCTGGCCGCTGCCGTCGGTGGAAGCGCTGCCGAAGGTCGAGAAGCGCTCAACCAGGGTGGCGGCGAAGGGCGTGAACAAGAGCGCCACGGCAATGGCCCCGCCGAGCAGCGCCACCGCGCCGCCCGCCCTTGCCCTCGTAGCCGGCATCAGCAGGCAAAACAGGATGCCGGCGGCCAGCGACATCCAGGCCGTGCGGTAAAGCGACAGCGTGAGCGCGAGCACCGCCGGCAGCATGGCAAGCCGCGCGACCCAGCCTGAGCGGAGGACATAAACCAGAAGCAGCCCCACGGCCGTGAAGGTCGCGAAAGCGGCTGGGGCATGCCCGGTGCTGAAGGTGCGCACCTCGAAGGGTGCTGGAAGGCCGGCCGAGGTGATGGCCGCGTGAATAAGCCAGTAGCGGTCCCATGCCGGGGGATCGATATACTGATAGATGCCGTAGAGCCCCGTGAGCGGGAGAATGACCAGGAAGGCATTGGCCGCGTCGTGGAGGATTTCCCCCGCCATGGGCGCGTGCCGGTAAAGTGCGATGGCGTAGACGATTGGCGCGAGCCATTTCAGCGCGCCGCCCGCCGCCTGGGACAGCTCGCCCTGCCCAACGGTGAGCAGCAGGCAATAGAGCACACAGAAACCGTATACCATGATGGGACCGAGCCCCTTGACCCGCTGGCCTTCCGGCGCCGCGAAGTCGCGGAACTCCGGCAGCGGCGCGAGCAAGGCAAGGAGCGGCCCCGCGATCATCAGGCCGCCTGGATCGAAGCCGGCGGAGAGGTCCACAATCCGGCGCAAGAGCGGGGAGAAGCAGAACAAGGCCAGTGTGGCCTGCAAATGCTCGCCGGGCGAGCGCGACCAAGCGTACCAGCCCGCGGTAAGGCAGCCCAGCAGGAACAGCGGGCGGATCGCGCCGCCAAGCACAGGCCCCGCCACGGCGGTCGCGGCGATCAAGGCGGCGGCCGGCAACCAGCCGGGCATCGTACGCCCGGCCCATACCGCTATCGCGGCCTCGCTCCTCACGGGCGCCCGCTTTCCGCGACGCGCGCGATCAGCCCGGCGATGGCGCTGCGCATGGGGCCGGTGCTGTACAACTCGCGGGCACGCGCCTCCGCCCGATCGATCTGGGCCGCAAGCGCGGCACTGCCTGCAAACACTTCCCGCAGGGCCTCCGCAAGTGCTTCGGCATCGCCTGGAGGCACCAGCGTTCCGGCCTCGCCTCCCGCCAAGATCTCGGATGCGGCGCCAGTATCCGTGGCAATCACCGGGGTGCGCGCCAGCATCGCCTCGACCAGCGTCCGGCCGAATGGCTCCGGGTCGACCGACGGGTGAACCACGATATCGGCCGCGCGCATCAAGGCCGGCACGTCGCCGCGCTGGCCCAGGAAGGTAACGCGGTCCTCGATACCGAGGTCCGATGCGAACACGCGCAGGATTCCGGCGTAGGCGTCCTCGCCGAACAGGGGGCTCCCCGCGAAAATGCAATGCACATCCGGCAGCCCGGCAAGCGCGCTGAGCACGATGTGCTGGCCCTTCCAGGGTGCTAGGCGGCTGAATACGCCGATGAGCGGACCGGGCGGCAAGCCCAGTTCCTCGCGCAGCTGCGCCTTCGTCCGCCGGAGAGGCTCTATGTCGAGGCCGTTCGGAACCACGCGGGCGAGCGCTGGGCGGCCGCCTTCCGCTATGAATGCGTCCGCCACCGACCGGGATGGGGCGACAACGCAGCGGGCGAAGCGGTTGGCGAGAGCGATCTGAAGGCGGCGCTGGCTGGAGCCGAAATGGGCCTTGCCGATGATGTCGTGCAAATGCCAGATCAGCGGCCGGCGGGCCATCGCGGCGGCCAGCGATCCCAACACGAAGGCCTTTTGCGAATTTGCATAGAGAACATCGTAGCGCCGCGCCATGAGCGCCAGCTCGCCAACCAGCGCGGACAATTTCCCCGCGAGCGGCAGCGCCCTGAACAGGCTCGTGTCCCGCTTGATCCTGGCAAAGCCGCCGCCGAAACGGGACTGCATGACCTTGACGCCGGCGTCCTTGAGCTTCGGCCCTAGCGCCCCCTCCTCGAACAGGAACGCCGCCGGGCTCTCACAGGCGCGCACGACATCCAGAAGCACCATCTCGGCGCCCGAGATCGCAGCCGTGTGGTTCAGGAACAGGACACGGGGGCCGCTCACCGCCGGGCCTCATAGAGCGAGCCGAAGAGACACGGGCGCTCGTAAAAGCGCATCTCCTCGGGCCATACCTGGGTGACGGCAAAGCCCACGATCCTGACACCCGGCTTGGCCATGCCATCGAGCGCCGCCTTGACATCGGAGCTTTTGACGCGCGCCCATTGCGCGCACCAAAGCACTCCGGCCGCGGATTGAGCGAGGATGCCCGCGTCTGGGAACCTGGCCACGGCCGGGCCGTCGAGCAGCACCAGATCGTACCGCTCCGCCCAACTCATAAGCTTCCGCATGCCGTTTTCCATCAGCAGCAGGGAGGGGCCACCGCCTACGATGCCGGCCGCTATGACCGGCACGCCTTCGAGTGCCCCATGAACGGCGGCATTCTCGGGCTCGATCTCTCCGCGAAGGATTTCCGCGAAGCCGGCAGTACCAGATAGCTTCAACTTCTCCGTCAACCCCGGCCTGCGCAAATTGCAATCGATCGCCAGCACGCTCCGGCCCGCTTCAGCGGCGCATTTCGCCAGCGCGAGCGTTGTGAAGGTCTTGCCCTCGCCCTGCGTGGCGGAGCAAACGAGAATGCCGCGCAATGTCTTTCCGGCGCCGGCCTGGACGAGGCGGGCGTAAAGCGCCTGAACGCTTTCCTCGGGCCGGGCGCTGTCCAAGACTTGCCCGTCCGCTCCGAGCAGGGCCGCGAGCCGGTCCGCCACCGCGCGCGTAAACCTTCGCCGCAGCGAGGGACGCGCGCGGCTCGCGCCCCGCTTGACGTGCGGCAACATCCCCAGCACGGGGAGCATGGTCAACGCCTCAAGCTCCTGCGTCCGCCGCACGCTGCCATCGGTGACATCGGCGCGAAGTGCCGCAAGCGCGGCGAGCATGAACGCCACCGTCAGCGCGGCCGCCGCCAGGGGCGTCCGCTTTGGGAAATAATGGTGTTTCGGAAGCTCGGCCAAGCTTACGAGCCGGCCGCCGCCTTGCAGCATGCGGCGCTCGGACTCGATGTCGGCCGCCTTGCTATAGAGATCCTGGTAAAACCTCTGACGCGGCTGGGCGGCGGAAGTCTCCGCCCCCGCACCATCGCGCTCCGAGGAAGCCGCGACACCCGTTGCGCCCTCCTTGAGCAGCCAGGCGGCCGTTACCTCGCGGGCGCGCGCATTCTCGGCCCGCTGATCCTCCAAATAGGTGACGATCAGGGCGTTGGCCATGACGAAGGCAACGTCAGGCAGGGGCGACTGGTAGCCTATGGAAATGATGCGCGAACGCCCGACGCCGCGCACCACGTAGCGGGCCTCGGCATAATCCACCAGCTCCTGGCTGTTGGGCGTCATCTTCGAGCAGTCCGCGCCGCGCCGGAGCAAGGCGGCGATGCCGCGGCGATAGCGGCACTCCTCGATCACGGCCTCTATCACGCCAGGCCGGGCAAGGGCCAGTCTCAGCATGCGCCGCGATTGAATGATCTGGAGCTGGCTTTCGAGGTCGGCCGGATCGCCGAGCTTCTCGATCCATGCCGCGGATGCGGAGCTGCTCGCCGGCTCCTGGTTGCCGATAACGACCGTTCCCGCCGCGTAGTAGACGGGGGTAAAGAGCAGCATCGCCGCCAGCGCCGGAAGAAATGTCAGCACAAAGACCAGCGCGAACACGCGCCGCCGCCGCCAGATCTGAGGCAGGAGGCCGTTCACCGCGTTCGCCCTTGGCGGAGCATGACGGTGCAAGCTCGCGGGGGCGAAGTTCATGGCCGGCTATCCCGCCAGGGCGAGTTGCTTACGCAGGGGCCGCTGCACCTCCAGCGGCGAATGGTTCTCGAAACGCACACGCTCCATCTCGCGCTCAACCAGGGCCTTGAACTGCTGCCGGAAACGCGACGATCCAAAGTTGCACGCGTTCGTTTGGCAATTTTCACGCGAGAATAGGGATCGATTAGCTAAGAAAGCGTTGACACAAGCCGCGATGCTTTGGGCCTCCGGCGCATCGAAGAACATGCCTGTCCGCCCAGGCCCTTCCGCAACGACCGTTTCCCTTGCACCGCCGCGCCCCAGCGCAAGCACGGGCGTGCCTTCCGCCTGCGCCTCCACGGGAACGATGCCGAAATCCTCCTCGGCCGCGAAAATCAGCGCGCCCGCACCCGCCATGAGGCCGCGCATCTCGCCATCGCCGACGGAGCCCTTGAAAGTGACGTTGGGGCCGGCAATCGCCCGCAGGCTCCCGGCTTCCGGGCCGCTGCCCGCCACAACCAGCTTCTCGTCAGGCAGGAGCTTGAACGCCTCGATAATGGCGCGCGTGTTCTTGTAGCCCACAAGCCGGCCGGCCGCGAGGAAGTAGCCTTGACGGGGCGTTCCCGCGGCCTTGGGCGCTGCGTCGACGGGCGGGTGTATGACCTCGGCGCCGCGCCCGAACGCCTTCCTGATCCTGCGGGCGACGTAGGCCGAATTGGCAACGATGGCGTCCGGCCTTAGCCCCGAGANNCCCAGGCGTAGCGCATCGGCGAGTGGACATAGGCCACATGCACCTGATCCGGGCCGGTGATGACGCCCTTGGCAACCGCGCAGCTGCTCGAAATCACCAGATCGTAGCCGGAAAAGTCGAACTGCTCGATGGCGAGCGGCATCAAGGGAAGCAGCGCCCGGTGGATTTTCCCTATGCGCGGGATGCGCTGGAGAAAGCTTGTCCGCGACTTCTCGAAGCCGATGGCGGCGCGATCCTCATCGGACAGCACATCGAAAAGAGTGAAAACGTCCGCGCCTGGATAGCAGGCGAGCAGTTCCTTGAGCACGCGCTCGGCGCCGCCAAGGACATAGAGCCAGTCATGAACGATCGCGACGCGCATTTATCTTTCCTCCGCCGGAGCTATCTTGCGAGCGAGGCAACCTGATCGCGCGGACCGGGGCCGGTCTGGCCCTGGATCTCGATCACGTCCCCCGGCATGATCGGGGTCGTCTCGCTGGCCTGCTCGAAAACGAGTTCGCCCGACTTGGCACGCCGCATGATCCTGTAGGTGAGGGCTTGGCCGGCCCCGCCCTGGCCCGAAAGCGTGTCGAGCGTGGAGGCAAGCATGCGCGTTTGGGCTGCGGCAGCCTTGAGGCGGATGATTTCCCGGTCCGCGGACGCGATTTCCCCAGCGATGCGGACGCTGGCGGAAAGTTCCAGCAGAGACAGCTCCTTCTGTGCTTTCTCCAGATCGGCGCGTGCCCGCGCGTGCCCGGCAAACGCAACCTGCCTGTCGCGCTGGGCGGCATCGAGTGCGGCGGTGGCTTCGAACAGGCGCTGCTGATTTATTACCCGCTGGTCGTGGAGCGTTTTCAATTGATCGAAAATCCCCGCCATCTCCTCGACGCGCTTGCCTGTCCTGGTAATTTCAACGCGGTAGCTCTCGATTTCGGAATTCGCCAATTGAATTGCGGTTTCGATCCCGGCTTTCTCGCGCTTCGTCACCTCGCGGGCCCGGCGCATGAGGTCCGTCTCGCTGGCGATCAGCTCGCCCGCGCGCACCGGCTCCAACTCCTCAAGCTCCTTCGGCATGCGGATTGCGTCCGCATTGCCGCGTTCGGCCTCAAGGCGTGCCCGGCGGGCCATAAGCTCGCCCAGCCGGTCCATCGTCTCGTTCAGGATGCGCTTCTCGCGCATCGAGTCGGCGACGGACGCAAGCGGCGTACGGTAGAGGCCGCCGGCCACCGAGACTGCGTGCAGCACCGTATAACCCGGCAGATAGGGGTAGGAGCCAGGCTTGTTGGCGAGGCCCGTCACGTAAAAGGGCCGGCACTGAGCGATGTCGATAGAAAAATATCCAAGCTTCTCGCCCCTGCTTTCGACGTTGCGGCGGATTTCGCGCTCAAGCTCTGGCGTTGTCTTGTCGCGCGCGTCGAAGACGCCGATCCTGGGCAGGCGCACCTGACCGCTCTCGGCAACCACATACTCGCCGTTGAGATCCTCGCGGTCGTAGCGGTCGAAAAAGCGTATCCGCAGCCGGTCGCCGCCACCGAGGCGGTAATTTTCATCAACGACCGTACCCGCGGGCTGGATATCGGCAGCCCTGCCGGTCATCCTCTCGCTGGAAGCCGTCTTTTCCGGCTCGGCGGCGACGGCCGCGCCCGAACCGGCTGCCAGGGACGCCGCGATCGCGGCGGGCACAAGCAGTGCATTGAAAATAGGCTTGCGGCTTGTCTCGAACCCGCTTTTACGAAGCCATGCGATCATCAACTCTGTCTCCCAATCTTGATTGCGCGGAATACAAACCAGCGCCCGGCCTTTTTCGATGTCAGTAGGCATTGGGGCTGTAGAACGGTACGAGAGCGGTGCGGGCCAGGATCTTAATGTCAAGCCAAGGCGACCAATTCTTGATGTAGTACAGGTCCAGCTCGACGCGCTGACGCATATCTTCGGCCGACTTCGTCTCGCCACGGCAGCCATTGACTTGCGCCCATCCGGTAATACCTGGCTTTACCTTGTGCCGGTTGGCGTAGCTGTTCAGTATCCGGGCGTAGGACTCGTTGTGCGCCACGGCGTGCGGACGGGGGCCAACCAGCGACAGCTCCCCGAGCAGCACGTTGAAAAGCTGCGGCAGCTCGTCGAGGCTCGTCCGGCGCAGGAACCGGCCCACGCGCGTCACGCGCTTGTCGCCCCGCACGGCCTGCGTCACGACCGGGCCGTCCTCCGTGACGGTCATGCTCCGGAACTTCGCGACCCTGACCACGCGGTGATTGTAGCCGTGGCGCGATTGCACGAAGAACACGGGGCCGCGGCTGTCCAGTTTGATGGCGGCGGCGATGGCGAGCATCAGCGGCGAGAAGACAATCAGTGCAATCGTGGCCAGCACGTAATCCATGGCGGCCTTCAGGATGATGCCGCGTGCATTCAGCGGCGGACGCTGCAGGTCGAGCAGCACCAGGCCGCCCTGGCCGCGCATGCCGGGAATCTCGGAGGAAACCGCCATCCCGTCCGGGCAGAGCTGAACGTCGATCGGCAGTACCTCAAGCGCGGCGACGGCTTCGAGGATCTCCGCTTTCGCCGACGATGGCATGGCCAGGATGATCCGGTCGCAGGCGCCGCTTTGCGCGGCGGCGATGAGATCCGCCATGCCGCCATCCGGAATGCCGTGCGAAAGCGACGGCTGATCGTTGCTGAAGATCCCGGCAAGCACCAGATTGCGATCCTCCGCGAAAAGCTGCCCGGATACGCGGGTGCCGAGATCCATGCTACCGTAGACCGCGACCCGCTGCAGGAGCCGCGTCTCGGCCCGCAAAAGGCGCGCCCACAGAAGAATGCCAAGGCGCGCCGCCAGCAGGAAGACGGCGCTAAAGGCGTACCAGAGCGCGAACCAGCCCCACGGAAAGCTGCCCGAAATTTGTAGCATGTTGAAAAGGCAGAGCATGGCGGCGAAACTGATGCTGACCGACAGCAGCAGGACGCGAGTGTTCGCCTCTCCCGCGATAATGGACTGGACAGAATTGAGGCTGGCAAGCCTGCCTATCAGCGCCATGATAATCGCTGCTAGAATGCCGGCGCCCAGATAAAACGAGCCCGGTGCCGAGCAATGAAGGATGACGTCGAAATAGAAAATCTCGGCGGCCGTCGCGCAAAGCGTGATGCCGGCCGGGAAGACGATCGCCTGGGTCTCGGCAAGCAGCTCCGGGCAAACGCCGGGCCGCACT
Source organism: Hyphomicrobiales bacterium (assembly GCA_003153975.1). GTDB lineage: Bacteria > Pseudomonadota > Alphaproteobacteria > Rhizobiales > Rhodomicrobiaceae > Rhodomicrobium. The sequence continues at coordinate 12,089 of PMBZ01000077.1, read as the reverse complement.
ACAGGTGCGGGATGATCGAAAGCGGTCCTGGCGGGCGTTTGCGGCATGAGACGCTTCGGCAGCGGATAAAGTTCAGCCACGCCGCCTGTGCTCACCCTGCGGGAAACGCTTGTGGAGATGGAACCTGAAATTTTGCTACCCATAACTGCTCTACAACCTCTACCGGAACCCGAATGAGATCATAGTACACACGTTTTGCGTGCATTGCGTCATTCACAGATATTTAACCTTAATTCGCGCGGCACAATGGCCCGCGTGCCCGGCGCTGTAGGCGGGCACAGTAGCTATGGATGGGTTTTTATTGGATTTTTATTGTGTTTTTACAGCTACGCATCGAAGCGCGTGCAATCTATTTACCATTACGGACACCCGCCGCGATCACGCTTCCGGGCCACGTCGATCCGGGGCGAAATCGCGTCCTGGAAAAATATGCACCGCCAACTGGGGAGCAGGCTCTTGCGGCGATGCAAAAAATGCAGCATAGTCAGGCCGCTCGGCTCCCAAGAGGTGTGAATCAAATCGCGAACCAATGGCGGCTTGATAAAGAATGCCTTCTGGAGCAAGGACTTGGGGAATAGTTTAATGGTAGAACAGCGGACTCTGACTCCGCTAGTCTTGGTTCGAATCCAGGTTCCCCAGCCAGCCTAAAGTTGCGCCAAAAATCACAACAATTGCAATGACTTATGCGGTCGTCTCGTGCGATTGCGTACCCACCTGCGTACCCAAGCTACAGCTTCAATTTGCCACGTGATGCCGCGCTTGTGAGCGCTGTGGGTTATTAGAAACCGCGCTGGCGATTGCCGCGACTTCAGCTAAAGTTCCTCACCTTTTCGGAGATGGGGCACTGCATGAGCCAAGTTTCGCTATCGTCCTTCATCTGGTCCGTGGCGGACCTCTTACGCGGCGACTACAAGCAATCGGACTACGGCAAGGTCATCCTGCCCTTCACGGTTCTTCGCCGCCTCGATTGCGTCCTGGAGCCCACCAAGGAAGCCGTTCTGGCCGAGCACACCGCCAAACAGCAAACCGGCGTAAACCCCGAACCCTTCCTGCTCAGGAAGGCAGGACAGAGCTTCTACAACACATCGCCGATGGACATGCGGAAGCTGATCGGCGACCAGGACCACATCCGGGAGAACCTGTTCGCCTATGTCCAGGCGTTCTCAGCGTCGGTGCGCGACATTTTCGAGCGGTTCGATTTCTACACTCAAGTTGAGCGGCTGGCGAAAGCGAAGCTGCTCTATCAAGTCACCGAGAAGTTCGCCAACATCGACCTCCATCCCGGCAAGGTCAGCAACGCGAAAATGGGCCACGTCTTCGAGGAGTTGATCCGCAAGTTCGCGGAGCTTTCGAACGAAACGGCCGGAGAGCACTTCACGCCGCGCGAAGTCATCCGCCTCATGGTCAACCTCCTCTTCATCGAGGATGACGACGTGCTGACCAAACCCGGCGTCGTGCGCACCATCTACGACCCGGCTGCGGGGACAGGCGGCATGTTGTCGGTCGCGGGCGAGCACCTTGCGGACCTCAACCCCAAGGCGCGCCTGACGATGTCCGGCCAGGAGCTGAACGACGAAAGCTACGCGATCTGCAAGGCCGACATGCTCATCAAGGGACAGGATGTCGCCAACATCATCGCGGGCAACACGCTTTCCGACGACGGCCACCCTCACAAGAAGTTCGACTACATGCTCTCCAATCNNTCGGCGTCGAATGGAAGAAGGTCGAGAAGGAGGTTCGCAAGGAGCACGAGCAACACGGCTTCAACGGCCGCTTCGGCCCCGGCTTGCCGCGCGTGTCGGACGGCTCCATGCTCTTCCTGCTGCATCTCATCAGCAAAATGCGGACCAGCGCCGAGGGCGGCAGCCGCTTCGGCATCGTGCTCAACGGCTCGCCCATGTTCACGGGCGGCGCGGGTAGCGGGGAGAGCGAAATCCGCCGCTACGTTATCGAAAACGACCTGCTGGAGGCCATCGTCGGGCTGCCCACGGACATGTTCTACAACACCGGCATCTCGACCTATGTCTGGATCGTGAGCAACCGCAAACCCGCCCGCCGCAAGGGCAAGGTTCAGCTCATCGACGCGAGCGGCTTCTGGCAGAAGATGCGCAAGAGCCTCGGGAGCAAGCGCAAGGAGCTGTCAGACGCACATATCGAGGAGATCACCCGCTTGTTCGGGGAGTTCGTGGAGGCGGAGAAGGACGGCAAGCCTATCAGTCGCATCTTCGATAATGCCGCCTTCGGCTACCGCACGATCACCGTGGAGCGGCCAGAGCGGGACGAGGCGGGGAAGGTTGTGCTGGCGACAAAGGGCAAGCTGAAGGGCAAGCATAGCCCGGACAGCAAATTGCGCGACACCGAGAACGTGCCGCTGGATGAGGATGTGGAAGTCTATTTCCGGCGCGAGGTGCTGCCCCATGTGCCCGATGCCTGGATCGACCACGAGAAGACCAAGGTGGGCTACGAAATCCCCTTCAACCGGCATTTCTACGTGTTCCAGCCGCCGCGCCCGCTGGCCGAGATCGACGCCGAGCTGAAGCACACCACCGACCGCATCAAGACGATGATCGAGGGGCTCTCAGTATGACGTTGACGCGATATCGGGAGTACAAAGACAGCGGGGTTGTGGGACTGGGAGACGTGCCCCGGCATTGGGAAATTATCCGGCTGGGTACAATCTCGACCGCGCTTCAGACTGGCCCTTTCGGAAGTCAGCTTCACGCTGAAGACTACGTTGAAGATCAAACTCCGGTCGTGAACCCGTCGCAGATACAAGATGGTCGTCTCGCGCCCGATTGGTCTTGTACGGTCCCGTTAGAAATCGTCGAACGCCTCAAACAGCACGTGCTGGAAAGCGGGGATATTGTCTTCGGAAGGCGCGGCGAGATGGGACGCTGCGCGATGGTTTCGGAGAAGGAGGCTGGTTGGCTCTGCGGAACGGGTAGCCTTAACATTCGCCTTGGCCAGCGGGCCTCGCCGGAATTTGTTTCTATATATTTGCGTACAATTTATGTTCGGGAGTTGCTCACCATACTGTCCGTAGGCTCAACGATGGATAATCTGAACGCCAGTATTCTATCTCGTGTGCCTGTGCCTATCCCCCCTCTCCCCGAACAAACCGCCATCGCCACCTTCCTCGACGGGGAGACGGGCAAGATCGACGCGCTGGTGGCGGAACAGGAGAAGCTGATCGCCCTTTTGAAGGAGAAGCGTCAGGCCGTCATCTCCCACGCCGTCACCAAGGGCCTCGACCCCGCCGCCGCCATGAAGGACAGCGGCATCGAATGGCTCGGCGAGGTGCCCGCGCATTGGGCTTGCACCAAGATCGGGCATTTCATCCAAGTTCTTTCTGGATTTGCATTTCCGTCCTCGGGCTTTTCTCACGATGAACGCGATGTAAAGCTTCTGAGAGGCGTTAATGTCGGCGTGAACGAGATCCGATGGGATGACACCGTCTACTGGCAGAGAACCGATGACGATGGCTTAAGGGAGTTCGAACTCTCGGTAGGTGACATCGTGCTGGGCATGGACCGGCCATGGATAAGCAAGGGGGTAAGAATTGCGCGTCTATCGGCACAAGATATGCCCTGCTTGTTACTCCAGCGCGTAGCTTTGATCCGCACCACGCCGCATCTAACGCCGGATTTCGCATTCAGCCTCCTGAACTCCACAGCCTTCGTTAGTTTCCTCGAACCAGACATGACTGGTGTAAGTGTTCCGCACATAAGTCCAGGCCAGATCAGCAGCTTTCCGGTCGCAATTCCGTCCGTCGATGAGCAGGAAGCCATCGTGAGCTTTTTGTTGGAAACGACCCCTAAAATTGACACCCTCGTCGCCGAAGCCCAGCGCGCCATCGCCCTCCTCAAAGAACGCCGAACGGCCCTCATCTCCGCCGCCGTCACCGGCAAAATCGACGTGCGGGGCCTCGTTGACATGCAGGAAGCGGCCTGAATGGAACCCTATGTCCCGCAAGCCCTGCCGCCGCCCAACCTGGACTTGGCCCGCATCATCCGCAAGGTGGGTCCGGCCAATGCGGCGCTTGCCCGCTATGACGGCTTGCTGCAAAGCGTGATCAACCCTTCGGTTATGCTCTCGCCGCTGACCAACCGTGAAGCCGTGCTCTCCTCCAAGATCGAGGGCACCCAGGCCACCGTTGACGAGGTGCTGGAATACGAGGCCGGCATCGATTTTACCGGCGAGAAAGCCAGCGACATTCAGGAAATCGTCAATTACCGCAAGGCGCTGGTGCTTGCCTCGGAGTTTCTCGCCGACCGGCCCGTTACCCTGTCGCTTATCCGGCAAATGCACGCCGTTCTGATGGACAGCGTGCGTGGCGCAGACAAAACCCCCGGCGAGTTCCGCGCCGATCAGAACTGGATTGGAGCACCGGGCTGCGCAATCGAACAGGCCACCTATGTGCCGCCTTCGCCCCTGCAATTGCTGGATCATCTGCAAGCCTGGGAAGCGTATCTTTCAATGGACGATTTCGATGTGCTGGTGCAGACCGCCGTCGTTCACGCTCAGTTCGAACTCATCCATCCCTTCAAGGACGGCAATGGCCGCATTGGGCGCTTGCTGATCCCGCTGTTTCTGTTTCAGAAGCGCGCCCTGACCAACCCGATGTTCTATTTAAGCGAATATCTGGAAACCAACCGCGATCTCTATTACGCTCGTTTGCGGGACATCAGCCAGACCGGCGATTGGAACGGCTGGATCGAGTTCTTTCTAGATGCCGTCGTGGAGCAAGCCAGAGGCAACACAGCGAGAGTGCGGGCAATCCTGACGCTTTACGATCACATGAAGCGGCGGATAACGGAACTCACACATTCGCAACATGCCATATCGGTGCTGGACACGCTGTTCGACCGGCCGATCTTCCAGGCTAGCGAATTTGTCGAACGATCCGGCATCCCCAAGCAGACGGCACAACCTATCCTGCGCAAGCTCCGCGAAGCTGGCATTTTACACCCCTTGCGCGAACATCGAGGGCAGCAATCGGCCGTTTTGGCTTTCCGCGATCTCCTCAACTGCGCGGAGGGCCGGGACGTGCTTTAGGCATTTGTTGGCGCTACCGCCCTCTGGGCTGCTTGAGCGCAAGTTGTGTCCGGGCCACCATACACAAACGGATTTGTGTCTGACATTTTGCGAAATCCAATACACAAAAGCCGTTGTGTGGATCGGGCGGGACACAACGGGAGAACGTAGAGGGAACCATGAACTTGCACCGGGAAATCGAGCTGGAGAAGGACATTTGCAGCCACCTCGGTGCCCATGGCTGGCTTTACGAGGAGGGCGACGCCGCCCGGTACGACCGCAAACTGGCCCTGTTCGTGCCCGACCTCGTAGCCTGGGTTCAAGCCACCCAACCCAACGCTTGGGAAGCCCTGACCAAGAACCATGGCACCGCCGCCGAAGCGACGCTGCTCGACCGCATGCGCAAACAGCTCGACGACCGTGGTACTCTGGACGTTCTGCGCCATGGGATCGAGATGCTGGGTCTGCGCCAGCCCCTTGCCTTGTCGCAGTTCAGGCCCGCCTTGGCGATGAACCCCGGCACCCTCGCCAAATACGCCGCGAACCGCCTCCGCGTTGTCCGGCAGGTCCGCTATTCGCTGCAAAACGAGAACTGCATCGACCTCGTCCTCTTCCTCAACGGGCTGCCGGTCGCGACCGCGGAGCTGAAAACCGACTTCACCCAGAGCGTCGAAGACGCAATCGACCAGTACCGTTTCGACCGTCATCCGCGCCCCAAAGGGCAAGCTGTGGAGCCGCTTCTCAGCTTCCCAAGCGGCGCTCTCGTGCATTTCGCCGTGAGCAACACCGAGGTGCATATGACCACCCGCCTCGACGGGCCGGAGACCCGCTTCCTGCCCTTCAATCGCGGCAACGATGGTGGCAAGGGTAACCCGCCCAACCCTGACGGCCATCCCACGAGCTACCTGTGGGAAGACATATGGAGCCGCGATAGCTGGCTTGAAATCCTTGGCCGGTATGTTGTCGCCCAGCGCGACAGCAAAAAGCGCATCGAAAAGCTTATCTTCCCACGCTTCCACCAGCTCGATGTAACGCGAAAGCTCGTTGCCGCCGTGCTGCAAGAAGGTGCTGGCGGAAAATACCTCATTCAGCACTCGGCTGGTTCGGGAAAGACCAACTCAATTGCCTGGACCGCGCATTTCCTCGCCGATCTCCACAACGCCCAGAACGAGAAGGTGTTCTCGTCAATCGTCGTCGTCTCCGACCGGACCGTCATCGACACCCAGCTTCAGGATGCCATTTTCGATTTCCAGCGCACGACCGGCGTCGTCGCGACCATCACCGGCAAGGAGGGCAGCAAGAGCGGCGAACTGGCGAAGGCACTGAGCGAGGGCAAGAAGATCGTCGTTTGCACGATCCAGACCTTCCCGCACACTCTTGGAGCCGTTCGCAAACTGGCCGCCACTGAGGGCAAGACCTTCGCCGTCATCGCAGACGAAGCGCACAGCTCGCAGAGCGGTGAGACCGCCGCCAAGCTGAAGGAAGTGCTTTCCGCCGAGGAGGTGAAGGCCCTGGAGGATGGGGGCGAAATTAGCGCCGAGGACGTGCTTGCCGCGCAAATGGCCGCTCGCGCCAACGACCAAGGCATCAGCTTCTTCGCCTTCACCGCCACCCCAAAGGCCAAGACGCTGGAGCTGTTCGGCCGCCGCCCAAATCCCGATCAGCCAGCGGGACCCGACAACCTACCGGCTCCGTTCCACGTCTATTCCATGTGCCAAGCCATCGAGGAAGGCTTTATCCTCGACGTGTTGAAGAACTACACGCCTTACAAACTTGCCTTCCGGCTCGCCCACAACGGCAAGGAGATGGACGAGAAGGAAGTCGAGCGCGCCGCCGCCGTGAAGAGCATCATGCGCTGGGTGCGCCTTCATCCCTACAACATCAGCCAGAAGGTCGAGATCGTCGTCGAACACTTTCGAGAGAACGTCGCACCTCTGCTAGGCGGCAGGGCCAAGGCCATGGTGGTTCTCGGAAGCCGCATTGAGGCGGTGCAGTGGAAGCTCGCCATCGACAAATACATCCAGCGCTCAGGCTACAAAATCGGCACGCTGGTGGCCTTTTCCGGCGAAGTGAATGATCCCGAAAGCGGCACAGAGCCCTTCACCGAGACCGGCAAGCAGCTGAACCCCGATCTTCGCGGCAGAGACATTCGCGACGCCTTCGCCACGGACGAATACAGCGTCCTCTTGGTGGCGAATAAGTTCCAGACAGGCTTCGATCAACCGCTCCTTTGCGGGATGTATGTCGATAGGCGGCTGGCTGGCATCCAGGCCGTCCAAACCCTTTCGCGCCTCAACCGCGCCCATCCCGGCAAAGACACGACCTACGTCCTGGACTTCGTCAACAGCGAGAGCGAAATCCTCGACGCCTTCCGCGCATATCATACGACGGCGGAACTGGCGGGCGTCACCGACCCCAATCTCGTCTACGACCTCCGCGCCAAGCTGGATGCCGCTGGGTTCTACGATGAGTTCGAGGTGGACCGCGTTGTCGCCGTTGAGATGAACCCTAAGGCAACTCAGGGGGACCTCATCGCCGCCCTGGAGCCCGTCGCCGACCGCCTTATGAGACGCTACAAGGCGGCGCGGGAGAAGCTTCTGGCGGCTAAGGAGCACGAAGACGGAAAGGCAGCGCAGGAGGCTCAAGACGAACTCAACGCTCTCATCATGTTCAAGCGCGACATGGGGACCTACCAGCGCGTCTATACCTTCTTGTCTCAGATATTCGACTACGGCTCCACCGCTATCGAGAAGCGCGCAATCTTCTTCAAACGGCTCAATCCGCTCCTTGAGTTTGGCCGCGAACGCGAAGGCGTTGACCTGTCCAAGCTCAAACTCACGCATCACGCGGTTAAGAACCAGGGGAAGCGGAACCTGACGCTCGGGGACGAGAAGCCGCTCCTGACGCCGCTCACGGAAACCGGCTCGGGCGAATTGCAGGAGAAGCAGAAAGAGCTGCTGTCGGAGATCGTATCCAGGGTCAACGATCTCTTCGAGGGCGACCTCACCGACGGTGATCGGCTCACCTACGTCAACAGCGCCCTAAAAGAGAAACTTCTTGAAAGCAAGACCCTCGTCGAGCAAGCCGTCAACAACACTAAGGAGCAGTTCGCAGCTTCCCCAGACTTCTCTGCTGAGTTTATCAACGCCATCATGGACACTCTCGAAGCCTATACACTTATGGGCAACCAGGCACTGAACTCAAAGCGTGTCCAAGAAGTGCTCAAAGAAGTCCTCTTGGGACCCGGCCAGCTCTATGAAGATTTGCGCGAAAGGGCTCAAGCGCTACCGGCCGCCTGAAGCTTTGCGAAGCGCTTTCGGTACCGAATGTTTTGCTATGGTCGTCCGAGGCGGGGTTCGACATTCGCCGATGGCTGCGATCCCCCTGTGCCCCCCCGCAAGTGCCGTTCGAAAAGCCCGCTGGAACCTTCATGTGGGTCAAGTTCCAGGTTGCGGGCGCGGAGCCGTCCCCAACTCCCTGCTACCATCTGAGCGCGCCACCGAGCGCCGAAGGCTACGCGCAGCCTTCCTCCGCGCGGGTCTCCTTTGGGTAATCCCGTCCCAGACAACGAGATGAGACACATATTCCGTCTCATTTGGGTCGTCCGTCGAGCTTTGAAGCATATGCGGACAAGGCTCTCGACCCAAACAAGGCAATCTGCGAACAGTGAAAAACACCAGGGAGTAACCGCGAGGGCTCAACTTCGCGCATAGGTCCGCTGAGCCTTCAATCCCTTCTCCGCCACGATCCGGTAGACGCTACTCCGCCCCACGCCAAGCTTCCGGGCCACCTCAGTCGGCGTTACGCCAGCCTCAAGCATCTCCTGAACCTCCCCTGACTTGGCCCGTGCGGTCGGCTTCCGGCCCTTGTACTTCCCCTGAGACTTCGCCTTGGCGATGCCTTCCCGNNCTCTCCAGCATCATGGAGCGCTCAAATTCGGCGACAGCACCCAACACCTGGAGCATCAACTTGCCGGTCGGCGTAGTGGTGTCGAGGTTCATGGCGAGGATGCGAAGCCCGGCCTTCCTGCTTTCGATCTGGTCAACGATGTCCAGTAGGTCCCGCACCGAGCGGGCTAGACGGTCGAGCTTTGTGACTGTGAGGACATCGCCCTCGCGAAGATAGTCGAGAGCAACAGAGAGCTGTCCGCGTTCTGCCACGCTGCTCACCTGCTCAGCGAAGATTTTCTCGCATCCGACAGCTTCCAGGTCTCGCCTCTGAGCTTCGAGCCCGGCGACCTGATCGAGCGTGGATGTTCTCGCATATCCGATTTGCATGTTCCCCTCCATGTGTGCCGTTACACCAAAGACATAGTAACACAACCGTCCCATAAAGGCAAATTTGGCTCTATTGGCACACTAAGCGTCAGCTTAACAGATGACCCACAGGGGCGAGGTCTAGCGGGAAATGCCGGGCAAGACCGGCCTAAACCTCAGCACAGACGGCCTTCCGCATGACGACGACATGCAATCGGCCCCCAAGGGGGGATAGGCGCGAAACGTCTTGATCGACCCCCGATTCGAGTGATCGCAGCAAAACATCGGCAAAACGGCCCGGCACCGAAGCCAGAGAGAAGATGTTTAGGGAACGCTGGTGCGCACTGCTAAAACTATTGATCGATGTTACCAAACGGATAGTCTGAACAATGTGAGTCTGAATGAAAACGCATTACTCAACTCCGTGGGATTACTGCAATATAGCAGGTATCAGGACGAAAGCACTATGGAAAAGATCAAAAAGTGTATCTACAAACGCGGCCCATCTTCGTTTCAGGTTAAGGTAGTGGCCAACGGCACGAAAATATCAAGGGCCTTTCCGACGCTCGAACTAGCAGAGAGCTTCTTGGAAGAGTGCAAAAGCGGTTGCTGGGTAGCAATTGGCAGGTCGTCGCGCAGAATTGACAAGCGTTTCGAGAAACCGCGCATCCGAACTTTGTATGAGCTGCTTGTCTACGTCGATAAGAAGCGGTGGCACGGCAACCCCGACTGCAAGGCTCCACGCTCATTAGCTGGAAACGCCCGCCGCTTTGTCGAATGGGCTGGCGGAAATACAAGGGTCCAGCAGGCTCTAAATGAGTGGGCCATCGCTCGCTTCATCGAAGACCGGGAACGCCTCCAGAAGAACTCTGGAAGCACGATCAATCGCTATAGAGCCTCCATTTCGGCCCTCATCACGGAAGCCCATAGACTTGGGCTCATCGTCGGAAAGCCGCAAGTCGCCAAGCGCCGCGAAGGCCCAGCCCGGAAGCGGATATTCTCGGTTGACGAGGAGGAGCAGATTTTGAAGACAACCAGGGCGTATGGCCGCGACGACCACGCCGAACTCTTCGCATTTCTCGCCGATACAGGCTGCCGTCCTGGAGAAGCCCAGAAGCTCACCTGGAGCGACTTTGAGGGCAACAAAGTGCATTTCGAGGCTGGGATCACGAAGAACTCGACACGCAGGACGCTCACTATGACGCCAAGAGCAGCGGCGGCTGTAAACGTTATGCGAGAGAAGTATAGCGATATGTACGACGGACCATTTGCGTGGGCCTTGGTAGATTTGCGGGCAACTCGGGTCCTTTGGTCAGCGCTCCGGTACCACCTGAAATGGATGGGCAAAGACTGTATTATTTACACCTTCCGCCACACCTGCGCTTCGAGGCTGGTCCAGCGGGGGATCGACCTTTACCGTGTACAAATCTGGATGGGCCATTCAGTGCCTCAAATGACCCAGCGATATGCGAAGTTCGCCCCGGATCAGCTCTCGGAATTGGCATCCGTGTTGGCCGCCGGGAACGACACACCAGGGGACGACACGAAGCCGGTTCCGCATCATCCCCAGGACGAACGCGAAGACTGATAGATGTGAAAGGAGGGGGGAAGACCAAGTCTCTAGGCTCCCTCCCCCCAATATTCTCTGATCAGAAATCCCAAGGGTCCCGAAAGGGCTTGAAGGGGCTTCTCAGGAACCTCAACGCTCCCGGACCTTGGCTCTCAGAAATGCCGAGACGGGCTATGGCGGCGATGAATTTCGGGTGCTGGCGTATGTTCCGACGGAAGTTGTTCTTGTCGGTCCAGCCAATCGCCGCCATAACCTCTTTTGCGCTCACGCTTTCAAGCTCGTCCTTGTTCAGCCGCTTATCGAGAAAGCGCACAGCATCGCCGATCTTCCCCTTTAGAAACCACAGAACAGGCTCCCAGGGCACGACACGCGCCTCTGGAAAAGTTTTTTGGAGGATATTGTCAAACCCCAACCGGCGACTGCCGATCACATAGGCATCCGCCTTTGGACAGCCGCCCTCGACGCACCGTCTAACGTGACCACGGCAAAGAGCCTGAAGGATGAGATTGGCTTGCTCGCCAACTACGATCCGTCTTGATACCTCATCGGGCAGCTTCCCTTGAGACGCAGGAAGCCCCGAAGCGAGCCGCCCAAGGGCTTCATAATACGAATTCCGGAAGAACAAGGTCCCGGCCAGGATCACGTTGGGAATACCGGCGTACTGGTTTGTCGCATCATGAGCACCCCAGTTCAGGAACCTCACATTGGGACCGCGGGAAGGCAGCAGGGACCTCACCGCCTCCTCGATATCGACCGAGTTGAGGTTGATGTGATGGACGACCAGCCAGGGCTCATGTGGCTTTGAACTGATGACCACAACGATCCCGTCAATGAGAACCCGATCATCCCGTTCAAATGCCCCCTTGCCCCCTCCGTGGTCCCAAAGGTGGACCGTGAGGTTCCGGTAGGATTTCACCGCCGAGGGCAGGAATTCGATCCCGCCGCGACCCTCCTTCCAGAGTTTGTAGGTCTCGCGGACCCGCGCCGACGCATCGAGGACCAGCATCGGTGCCATGTCCGCTGGTATTGTGTCCTCGTAAGAGACCAAGGTTGCCCCATAGGCCCCGTCTTTGCGAACGACGACGCTGGTCCCCAGCATTTTTCTGAGCGTTTCGACATAGGAGACGGTCTTATTGTCCGGCGTAGTTTTCGATATGCGAAGGAGGTCGGGGAGCCATACACCGTGCTTGGTTTCAAGATCAGGGTAAGCATACGGTGTAGGCCGCCTT
>PMBZ01000035.1 GCA_003153975.1 Hyphomicrobiales bacterium | reverse complement strand
CCGCGGATACGGCGCCAAGCGTGCTTGCACGCCACGGTGGAGCGATCCGGGCAGCCAGCTTATTCATTATCGCAGCGATCGTTGTCATTGTTATTAATGCTGCCATCCTCTTCCGCGCTGAACTCCTTGAACACCTTCGCGGCGAATGCGCGTGTGATCTTACGGCGCTCAGCAAGTGCGAGCCTGTCGATATGCGCCGTGACTTGCTGCGCGGCGGCCATCGAACGCTCCATCCTCGCTATAAGATAGGAGATGACGTCCGGCGCAACCTCGATTTGCCTATCGCTGAAATGTTTTACCAAAAGCGCGGCCAGATGCTCCTCGTCCGGCTGCTGGATTTCCATCGCGGGGTAGGATCTTACGCGCGAGCGTAGGTCCGGGAGGGTAAGGTGCCACTGGCCCGGCGCGGTTTGCGCGGTGAAGAGGATCGAGGAGCCGTGCTCGCGCGCGAGGTTCAGATGATGGAAGAGGGCGGTTTCGTCGTAGGTTGCGCTGTCGATGTCCTCGACGATGAGCGGAGTGAAGGGCTCGGACCAGAGGTGCGAGGCAAGTGCCGCTGCTTCGATGAACAAGGCCTTCGAGCGGTTCTGCCAGATCTTGGCGAGATGGGTCTTGCCGGATTGCGGCGGTCCGAACACGATTGCGGCCGGAGACTGCCAATCCGGCCATTGCGTGACGAGTGCCAGCGCGCGCTCATTCCGCGAGGTTATCAGGAAGTCGGCCTCGTCCCAGCTCGGAACATGCGGCAGGTCGAAAACGAGCTGAGCCCCTTTCATGCGGTATCCGCTTGAATGCTTCGCATGGCTGGCGTGGAAGGCCCCCTCATCCTGTCCTTCTCCCCGAGGGGAGAAGGGACGCCTGAACTGGCCGCAGCGGAATTTCTAGGGTTCCCTCTCCCCTTGGGGAGAGGGACAGGGTGAGGGGGAACTTTGCAAAGCGGCTGGACGAAATTGGTATCACTTAAATCATTCCTGGGACGCCGCCGCGCCGCCAGACCCTTGCCCGTCCTCATTGTGCAGCGCGCTCTCATAATACCTGCGTACCGCGTACCGCACCAGCACTCCGATAGTGGCGGCGAGCGGCACGGAGATGATGAGGCCGAGGAAGCCCAGCACGTAGCCGGACGCGACCAGTGCGAAGAGCAGCCAGACCGGATGCAGGCCGACCTTGTTGCCGACGATATTCGGGGTCAGCACATTGCCTTCGATCACCTGGCCGAAAACGAAAACGCCGCTAACCGCCGCAACCATCGTGTAATCCGGCCAGAACTGCGCAAGCGCCACGCCGCCCGAAACCAGAAACCCGCCCGTCGAGCCGAGATAGGGCACGAAGCTCATCATGCCCGCTATGAGCCCGATCAGAAGGCCGTAGTTCAGGCCGATCAGGCCGAGGCTCACCATGTAGAAGGCCGATACGATCAGAAGCACGATCAGCGTGCCCCTGAGATAGGCCGAGATGGTGGAGTCGATTTCGCGTGCGACTTCGGTGATAGCCGGCGCCTGCTGCCGGGGCAGGAAATCCTGGATGCTCGCGATCATCTTGTCCCAGTCGCGCAGCAGGAAGAAGGTAATCACCGGCGTCAGGAACAAAAGCGCCAGGGAATTGAAAAGATCGGCGCCGCTTTTGAGCAAGCCCTGTCCTCGCGAAATGAGCCAGGGCGCAAGGTGCTGCCTGAACTGCTCCACGGGCGTGGCCTCTCCAGCCCTTTGCGGACCTGTGACGCGCTGCAAATAATGCCCATAATGCTGCTGGATGTAGCTCAGGGCGCGTTCGTACCAGACGGGCAGATTCTCGATGAGCTGACCCAACTGCTCCACGAGGGGCGGCACGATCAGCGCCAGCACCGCGGCCAGTACAAGCAGCGATATCGCGACCATGACGAGCGCCGACAGCCCCCGGGGGATGCCCACCCGGTGCAGGCCGCCAACGATTGGATGAAACAGATAGGCAAGCACGAAGCTAACCGCAAAAGGCAGGAGGATGCCGGAAAAGAGCATCAGCGAGATCGCCGTGAGGGCGGCCAGGATCGCCCAGAAGGTGGCGGTGGCCGGGAGTTTGAAACTGCTTCCGTTCATGGCCGGGCGTCTCCGCCAGCTCCGGAACGCGCAGCCCTGCCGCGCTCAAGCCCTACGTCCGCCGGTTTTCTCACCACACGCTCCCTCATCCCCGATTTCCCCATGATGCGCGCCTCGCAGGCTCCCCAAGCCTTCACTGGGCCTGGGCGTCTTGCGCTTATGTTGCGGAGGTGCTCCCCGTCACTATCGATGTCCCGATTCGAGAAGAACTAAGGCGCGCGGATGGCAGAGTCGCGCTTACCACAGAAAACACGTGTAAGACTGCGTGGGCTGGCCGATGCGGGGAAGGGGAGGGCGGAGCGGGCTGCCCCATCTGGGATGCCGGCGTTAGAGCGTGCCGGCCTGCCGGGCGCGGTACAGCGCGGCGCCGCCCAGCCCAGCGAGCCCAAGCGATAGGAAAACGAGATAGCCCGCAAGTGAAATGCCCAGAATGCGGATCGCTGCCACATCGCAGCGCACCGCCGTATTATGCTGGAGCTTTTGCGAGAGCGAGCCGGTGGCCGAAACGCCGGGGCCATTGCCGGTGCAAGCGTCCGGCCCCGGCCAGAAATGCCATTCGACGCCCGCGTGATAGGCGCTAAGGCCTGCGTCGTAGATCATCGCCACGCAGATGGCGGCCAAAAGCAGGCCAGCGGCTTTCGGCGCCCGGCCGGCCAGCATGGCCGCGATCAGCCCGGCGGGAACGGCGAAGTAATACGGATTGCGCTCCGCGTAGCACAGCTCGCAGGGCTCGAAGCCCATCGATTGGAAGGTCCAGGCGGCGGCAAGCGAGGCGAAGCCGATGCCCGCGATCGCGAACGCCGCGTTTCCAACGGTCAGAAGCTCAGCCCAGCGCGTGCGCGTTTGTGGAAGCCTACGCAACATATTTTACGATCACGAAGCCCGAGATAACGATTGCCAGAAACCCGAACATGACGGCCTCCAGGCGCTTCTCCATGAAATCGCGGATCGGCTCGCCGTAATAGGCCAGCACGCCGGCGAATATAAGAAATCTGAGGCCGCGGGTGATCGTCGACAAGAGCACGAACAGACCGAAATTGAAGCCCGAGAAGCCGCTGGCGATGGTGACGAGCTTGAAGGGGATCGGCGTCAGCCCCTTGAGCAGGATGATCCACACGCCCCACTCGGCATAGGTCTGGCGGAAGCTCTCCACGCCGGTTCCGTAGCCGTAAAGGTTGATGATCCACTTGCCGACGCTCTCGTAGAGCAGTGACCCGATGACATAGCCCAAAATGCCGCCCGCGACCGAGGCAAACGTGCACCATGCAGCCAGCACGAGCGCGCGCTTCCGCTGCGCCAGCACCATCGGAATGAGCAGGATGTCCGGCGGCAGCGGGAAGAACGAGCTTTCCGCGAACGAGACCGCGATCAGCACCAAAAGCGCGTGCGGGCTTTCGGCGCGGGCCAAGGTCCAGGCATAAAGGCGCCGGATCATAGGATATCCTTCTTACAACCTACGTGGCGGTGATAGCCTGGACGGCCGGGAATGTCCATGCGCGATCTCCGCCGGACCATGGTACGCAGTCCGGGCCTCACGCTAAGGTTAACAGCGATGGCAACGCCGATTTCTCGTCTACATATAGTCCAAGCGGGCGATTTTTGGGAGGCCACGCCCGGAATCGAACCGGGGTTCGCGGATTTGCAGTCCCGATTCTGTTTCTGCGGTCATCGGCGTGAGAGGCGAAAATCCCGGCGAGCGTTAGCCGATATGCCGGGAATGCCGCCCATTACAGAAGCGCCGATGCGCGCATGCGGGCATCCACGTCAGACGAATACACGGCGCCCGCCCGTACTGGCCGTCAGCCGAGGTCCTTGGCCAGCTCTGCTTTTACCGCCGCGGGCATGATCGCGATGTGGTTATATTCCGGATGCGTGATCGCGATGGCGATCTCGGTTCCGGCTGCAAAGAATTTCGCCGCCTGGCCGGCTGCGAAGCGGAAATGCAGGAACAGCACCGACGACACCTTGCCGTCCGGCGTGGCGTATTCCAGGTCGCGCTCGATCTCGCCCTTCACCGCCTCGCCACCGCAGCGCAACTCCATCATGCGCTCGATACCGCCGAGCTGCGCCAGGAGCTGCCGCCGGCGGTCCGGGTTCTCGATCTCGAACATCACGGTGGCGGTCAGCTCGTTGCCCTTCGGCACCATTGGGTTGTACGCCTCAAGCTCGTCGGCAAGCTGAGCCGCGCCGCCCTTTTCGATGCGCAGCATCTCCTGAACCTGGAGCCACATCGTGTCGTAGTTTTCGAAATAGAAGGTAGCGTAGGGGCCTACGGCAACGCGGCGGTTGGCCTTGATCTCGCGTACCGCGCGGCGCTTTTCGTCGCGGATGCGCTCATAAGCTTCAAGAGAGAGAATGTCGGTGGCGACGAGTTCATGCTTCATCATGCGTCCCTCACTAAATCGTAACTCAGGGCAAAGATTTCGATGGGGTGATAGGGGCGGGCCGGCGGCAACCCGTCGCTGCCGGAAAGCCGCGAAATGCCCTGCACGATGTGCGCGGCCGCAAGCGGGCATTCCGAGGCAACGAAACCCTGCCGGTTCTTTTCGGCGGCGGCTTCGAGCACCTCCGCGGCCTTGCGCGTGGCGGGCTTGCCGACCTTCAGCGCCGTTTCGAAGTTGTCTTTCATGATACCCCAGGAGCCGCCATGGCCGGAGCAGCGTTCTATGACCGTGATGTCCTGCGCCTGCGGCAGCAGCCGCAGCATGTCGGCGGCCTTGGCGCCCATATTCTGCGCGCGGGCGTGGCAGGCCAGGTGCAGGGCGACGGGACCTGCGAGCGGCATCAGCCCAGGCGCCAAGCCATGCTTCTTGGCGATATCGACCACGAATTCCGTAAGGTCGAACGTGGCCTTCGCCAGGGCATCGACCGCCGGGCGCGCGGGGTCGCTTTCAGGCACCAGCAGCGGCCACTCCAGCTTCAGCATCAGCGCGCAGCTCGGCACCAGCGCGACGATATCGTAGCCCCTGGCGATCCAGTCCTGCATCGCCAGCGCCACCTTCCGCGCGTTGGCGACGACATCGGCGATCTGGCCCTGCTCAAGCTGGGGCATGCCGCAGCAGCCGGGGTAGACGACTTCGGTCTCGACGCCCAGCTTCGCCAGCACCCGCCGCGTCAGCCAGCCAAGACCGGGATCGTTGTAATTCATCGAGCAGGTGGCGTAGAGCACGGCCTTGCGCTGGCCGTAAGCGGGCGCCTCCGCGTTCACCGGCACGCTTTCCTTTTGCGCGCGCGCCATGAGCGTCTGCGAGGCATAGCGCGGCAGCACGGCCTCGCGATGCACGCCCGCGACCGTCTCCATAAGCCCGCGCATCGCGCTGTTGTGCGTGGCCCAATTCGCCAGCGGGGCGGCGTACTTGGCGGCCTCGCCATTGCGATCGGTCTTGGTCAGCTCGCGGCCGGCCAGCGGCACCTTGCCCTGCTTCGCCTCCTCCGCCCGGTAGCGGAGCATCAGATGTGGAAAATCGAGGTTGAACTCGTGCGGCGGCACGTAGGGGCACTTCGTCAGGAAGCACATGTCGCAGAGCGTGCAGGCNNGAACAGCCGCGGAAAGGAATCGCACAAATTGAAGCAGCGGCGGCAGCCATGGCAAATGTCGAATACGCGGCGCAGCTCCGCTTCGAGCTTCTCTTCGTCGTAGAAATCGGGGTTCTGCCAGTCTAGGGGATGGCGGATAGGCGCTGCGAGGCTGCCTTCGGACATGATGCGCGCCGGAGAGTTGGAGCTGAAAGATGAAAGATGAAAGGAGGCAGGCGCCTGCGAAAAGGGGGGGCGCGTTGGCACCTGCCTCCAGCTCGTTACGCCTTCTTGAGGTCGTCGAGAGCGCGCTGGAAGCGGCCGGCGTGGGACTTCTCAGCCTTCGCCAGCGTCTCGAACCATTCGGCGATTTCCTCGAAGCCTTCTTCGCGTGCGGAGCGAGCCATCGAGGGATACATGTCGGTGTATTCGTGGGTCTCGCCCGCAATCGCGGCGGCGAGGTTGTCGGAAGTCTTGCCAATGGGCAGACCCGTGGCAGGGTCGCCCGATTCCTCAAGATATTCGAGGTGGCCGTGGGCATGGCCCGTCTCGCCTTCGGCGGTCGAGCGGAACACGACGGCGGTGTCGTTGTAGCCCTCTACGTCGGCCTTCTGAGCGAAATACAGGTAGCGGCGGTTAGCCTGGCTTTCGCCCGCGAACGCGTCCTTGAGGTTCTTTTCGGTCTTGGTGCCTTTGAGCTTGGCCATGGTCGTCCTCCAAAAGTTACGTACAAATAGTATGCGGCGCTAGCGCGAGCCTTACCGCGCCGGCTTACTTTAGAATCATTCTAAAGAATGTCAACAGAGGTTTGGCGGAATTGTTGCCTCTCGCCTGGACGTTGTGCCGGCAAGCTGTGCAAAATCGGGGCGGATGACGTTCATGTCCCCAAACTTGGGTTCGTCCGCGAGTGCGTTCAAGCCCGGCTGGGCGAAGAAACCAAGCAGAATACGCAAAGGGCCTTGCGTAAGCTTACGCGGCCGGCAATATATGAGCCGGGAGGTTGGCGCAGACGTGTCTCTCGCCAACCGGGTCAGGTCCGGAAGGAAGCAGCCCTAACGAACCGGATGCGGGTTGCTGTCCAACCTCTCACCGCCGCGCTTCTAACGTCATTGCGAGCAGAGCGAAGCAATCCAGGGCCGGCACTGAAAAGCTGGCATGGATCGCCACGGCGGCAAAAGCCGCCTCGCGATGACTGGCGCCGTGGGGCTTATTCCAGAGAAACGGTTAGCCTTTTCGTGGCCCATGAGCAAATCCAGCGATAAGCAGGGCATGCCGCAGGATTTGCAGGCGCGGACACCCTATGTCGTGCTCGCGCGCAAATACCGGCCCCGGAATTTCGACGATCTCATCGGCCAGGACATCATGGTCCGGACGCTTAGCAACGCGTTCGAGATGGACCGGATCGCGCAAGCTTACATGCTGACCGGCGTCCGCGGCGTCGGCAAGACAACCACCGCCCGCATCCTGGCACGCGCGCTCAACTACGAGCGGCCGGGTATTGCGGACAGGCCCACGCTCGGCATTCAGGAGCTTGGCGTTCATTGCCAGGCGATCATGGAAAGCCGCCATGTCGACGTGCTGGAAATGGACGCGGCCTCCAACACCGGCATCGACGACATCCGCGAGATCATCGAGGCAATTCGCTACAAGCCCGCCTCGGCGCGCTACCGCGTCTTCATCGTGGACGAGGTGCACATGCTGTCGAAGGCGGCGTTCAACGGCCTGCTCAAGACGCTGGAGGAGCCGCCGCCCCACGCGAAGTTCATCTTTGCCACGACCGAAATCCGCAAAGTCCCAGTCACGATCCTGTCGCGCTGCCAGCGCTTCGACCTGCGCCGCGTCGACGCGGCTTTGCTGGAGCGCCATTTCGCGGGCATTCTTGGGAAGGAAGGCCACACGGCCGATGAGGGCGCGCTGCCGCTGATCGCACGCGCCGCCGAGGGTTCGGTCCGCGATGGCCTGTCCCTGCTCGACCAGGCGCTGACGCTCGGCCAAGGCCATTTGACGGCCGCCGGCGTCCTGGAAATGCTCGGCTTGTCCGGGCGCGGCGCGATTTTCGAGCTGCTCGAACGCATCTTCGAAGGCGACGCCCCGGGCGCGCTCGCCTCCCTCAACGCGCTGCACGATACAGGCGGCGACCCGCTCATGATCCTGACCGACGCCGCCGACGCCGTTCATGCGCTGAGCCGGCTCAAGGCCGTGCCCGGCATCTATCCGCCCGATTTCTCCTCGGCGGACAGAACGCGCGCGGACAAGCTTTCCGGCGCGGTTCCCGTTCCCCGGCTCGCCATCGCCTGGCAGATGCTGCTCAAAGGCCTCGACGAGGCATCGCGCGCGCCAAGGCCATTCGCCGCCGCCGAAATGCTCGTCATCCGCATGTGCTACACGGCGCAGCTTCCGTCGCCGGCCGATGTCATCGGCGAGCTTGCGGGCAGACCTGCGGCGAGCGGCGCGGGCGCAAGGCGCGGCGCCCCGGCAACCCCCGCTCAGCCGTCCATCCAGGCGCGAAGCGAGCCGGCAACCGCAAAGCCCAGCCAGCCGCAATTCAGCACCTTCGAGGACGTGGTGGCCCATGCGGGCGAGGTCCGCGACATCAAGCTCAAGATCGCGCTCGAAGAGCAGGTTGAACTCGTCAAGTTCGGCCACGGCTTCATCGAACTGCACACGCTCGACGGCGCGCCGCAAAACATTGCGCAAGATCTGTCCCGCAAGATGCAGGGCTGGACCGGCGAGCGCTGGATCGTGTCCCTTTCGGAAGACCGGGGGCTTGAGCCCTTGGGCTCCCGCCGCCGTGCTGCGAACGCCCAGGCCGTTGACGACATCCGCAAACATCCGATTGTCAAGAGCGTGATGCACCATTTTCCGGACGCCGAAATCAAAGGCGTGCGCAAGCTGGATTAGCCCCCGCCAGAGGAGGAGAGTTTCGTGAAGAATATCATGAACATGATGAAGCAGGCCCAGGAGCTTCAGAGCAAGGTCGCCGAATTGCAAGCCGAGCTGGAGACCATGCAGGTCGAGGGTGTGTCCGGCGGCGGGCTTGTGAAGGTCGCCTTGAACGGCAAGGGCGCGCTGGCGCGCCTGTCCATCGACGAAAGCCTGATGAAGCCCGGCGAGGCGGAAATCCTGGAAGACCTCGTCGTCGCCGCTCATGCCGACGCCAAGCAAAAGGTCGAGCAGGCGATGGCCGGAAAAATGCAAACGCTAACCGGCGGCCTGCCCCTGCCTCCGGGGATGAAGCTGTTTTAGCATCCTGGTGCCAAGCACATCGCGAATCGTAGCAGTGGCGAGCGATTCGTTTCCTGCTATTGACCACGAGCGAAGCCGCGCCACGCAGGCGCAATTCGCGGCGATCCCGCGGCAGCCAGGTCACAAAGCTTCCACAATTGGGTCCCTGGATCGCCGCATCCGCCTAGCAAACCATCAATAGCCCAATTTACCGGCGTTTTATCGTTGCACGTCACAATGCGGACGGAACGAAACGCCCCGCTTGCGCTTTTTTTTCGCAAGCGTATCAAATTGTGTGAACCGCAATTGCCCGCGACGCGACTATATCATCGGAAGGAACAGATGGCGGAAGGGCTATCCGATCTGGAGGTTGTCAAACGGATCGCCGGCGGGGACAAGCGCGCTCTCGAAACGCTCTATACCCGGCACAGCGATCGGACGTTTAGGTTTCTCTTCAGGCTTACGGCGGACAGACCCGCCGCGGAGGATCTTACGCACGATGTTTTCCTTGAGGTCTGGAGGGGTGCTAACCGCTTCGAGGCCCGGTCTTCAGTGGCAACCTGGATTTTGTCGATAGCAAGGTACAAGGCTTTGGACGCGCGGCGCAAAAAGAGAAGCTTGTCCGAGCATGACCTCCCGGCACGCTCCGAACCGACACCGGAAATGACTGCGATGGAGTCCAGTACGGGAAACTATATGCGGGAGTGTTTGACAAAGCTGTCGGAGGAACACCGGGAAATCATCGACCTTGTCTATTATCACGAGAAGTCCGTGAAAGAGGCCTGCGAGATCCTCGGTATTCCTGAGAACACGGTCAAGACACGCATGTTCTACGCCCGGAAAAAGCTCAAGGAGATGCTTCTAGCTGCCGGAGATCAGACAGATGCGTTCAGCTACGGAAAATGATGACGGCAAGGACGAAGCGGAACTGCTCGTGCCGTGGTACGTCGCAGGGAAGCTCGAAGAGGACGAGGCGCGCCTGGTCGAGGAACTTGCCTATCGCGACCCGGAGTTCGCGAAACTGATCGAGGAAGCCAAGCGCGAGGCGGAGGCGATCGCCACGATCAACGAAGCGGCGGGCAATCCATCTTCTGCCCTGTGGGCGCGCATCGAAAGGTCGGTGGAGCTGGAACGGCAGGCGCATTCCCATGCGTGGCTTGGCGAGTGGGCCACACATCTCAAGGAGGCCGTTTCAAGCTTTTTCGCCGGGCTTTCGGTACCGCAATGGCAGGCGCTCGCAGCCGCCGCCGTGGCGATTTGCGTAGCCGAGGCAGGCGCGATTGCGTATTTGTCGGGCACCGATGGCGCCCCAGCCAAGTTCCATGCGGCATCCGGCCCGAAAGCGCTGACGCATGCCGCCTTCATCGTGTCGTTCAAGGACACGGTCACGGTCGCGGAGATCAACAAGGCGCTCGGCGAGACCGGCACGCTCATCGTCGACGGACCTAATGCGGATAATCTATACCGCCTCGGCCTGCGGGATGATAATGTAGCGGCCAAGGATCGAGCTTATGCAAAGCTCCAGGCGTCCGGCTTGGTTAGCTTGATCCTGCCGGAAAAGTGATGCTTGACTCTGCTAAAGGCCCGGAACCCATGACGAGAGGATTTCACGGCGGGTGGATAGCGGCGGCGCTTCTGGCATTGTTTGCCGGTGGCGTGCCTGAAAGCGAAGCGGCGGTATCTGTGTCCAGAATGACGCTGCCCGAGTCCTGTTCTTCCGCCATGCCTGCCATGCTCCGGCTTCCGGGCCGCACGGTTGGACGCTTCCCGAGCGGCCGGCTTCCAGGCGTTGGCAAAAGGCCTGGGCCGCCTTCGAAGAACATCATGAGCGTTGCGCCAAAAGCGGGCGGCCGCGCCAACCCGGCAGGCAAGACGGGCAGCACGTCCACCAACCTTGGATCGAGCGCTGGCACCTCGCCGGGCCGCAAACCCGATCCTGAGGGGCGCCACAACCTTGGATCGTCCACCAACCTCGGAATGGGCATCGGCAACCTAGACCGCAAGCCTGGTTCGAGCCGCACCAACTTGGCCGTCGTTCCTGGGGCCATCGCGGCTGTCACGGCGTTCGCGATTGTGGGAGCCGGAGGCGTGGCCCGGCCGCCGATTGCACCGCGCTTCACGGGCGCATCGGGGCAGGAACCCGGAGAGGTAGCAGCGGCTCTTCTCGACAGCAAGCGGCACCGGCCTCGGGAATTGCTCATCGAGGTCAGCGGCGGCACGTCGGACGAGGTGAAGGAGAGCTTGGCGCGCGACTATGGCGCGGTGATCGCCGAGGTGGGCGAGATCGATCTTGCCGGTGTGCGCATATGGCATCTGACGCTTGGCCCTGGCAGGAACCTGCGGCAAACGCTGACCGCCCTTCTGCAAGACAGCCGTGTGCTGACCGCGCAGCCGAACTACATCTATACGCCCGTGCAAGGCCCGGCTGGGAAAAAGCGGGCGCCGCCCAGGGACGGCGCGGCTCTGGCGCCTCCGCCGCAGCGGAACCAGCCACCGGCAGGAGCTGGAGTTAAACTTGCAATTATCGACACTTGCGTTGAAGGAAGCCACGACGAGCTGCAAGGCTCGATCATATCTTCCTTCAACGCGATTGAGCAGGCATCCGGCAATTGCAAGCCGGAAAATCACGGCACAGCCGTCGCCAGCCTCATCGCGGGGCACAACAAGCTGCGTGGCACGGCCAAAGGCGCCGAAATCCTGTCCGCCCAGGCATTCAGCTTCACCGCCGAGGAAAACGAGGTCGCGGCGACGAGCCGGGAGATCGCGCTGTCCATGGATTGGGCGTCGAAAAACGGCGCGCAGGTGATGAATTTGAGCTTCGCGGGGCCAGCCGATCCCTTGATCGAGCGGGTCGTTGCCGCGGCATACCGGAAGAGTATCGGCCTTGTCGCCGCAGCCGGGAACGCGGGGCCAAGCTCGCCGCCGCTTTATCCCGCCGCCTATCCCGAGGTGATCGCGGTTACGGCAACGGACGGAAAGCGCGAGATTTATGGCGCCGCGAACCGCGGCAATTATATTTCCGTGTCGGCGCGTGGCGTCGATGTGCTTACCGCGCATGTCGACAATACCTATGGCATGGAATCGGGAACCTCTTTCGCCGCCGCCGAGGTGAGCGGCGTGGTTGCGTCTCTGCTCGAAAAGCGGCCCAAGGCGGGCCCAGAGGAAATCCGCGCGGCGCTGCAGAACACCGCCGCAGCCGTCCCCGGCGTGGACAAAGAGGCGGCGGGCTTCGGTATTGTGAACCCGCAGGCGGCAGTGGCCTTCGTCGAGACCTCGCTGCCGCGCTAGGCCACCTCACCCCTTCGCATATCATCCCGCAGATTCATGACGTTCTGGCCCAGCGGCCAGCCGTGACCGGCTCCTTTTGCCCGCCGGCCAGCGCAGCGGATTCCGCGAAGGGAGGCGGCTGGAGAAAAAGCGCCTGAACCTGGCGCCCGCAAAAAAAGTAAGGGCGCCCCAAATTTTTTTCACGGCGCATGAACCTCTTTCGCAGCCCCTCCGACAAATAGATACCGAACAGAACGCATCAGTAAAGGAGAGCGGGATGCTCCCCCCCGCATCCAGCTTTCCTTGCCCCAACCAAGTCTTCAAGGAGACTGCCATGTTGAAGCTGTTTACCGCTACTGCACTTGCATCAGCACTTGTCCTTTCCAGCGCAGCAATCGCACCAGTATCCGCCGGTGGACATGGCGGATCGCATGTCAGCATGGGCGGCGCCCGCTACCACTTCGCCGGCCCCCGCCATATCGGCCGTATGTCGGTACGCCCTGGCCCCCGGTACATCGGGCGCATCCATCCCCATCATCACCACCATCACCACTTCCATTGGCGGCATGGATCGTACTGGGCAGTGGGCGTTCCCGTGGCCGTTGGCGTAGCCGCCTATGCCGCAAGCGGTCCGGCTCCGGTCTGCACATGCCTGACCAAGGACTACCTGGACGACGGCTCCGTGCGCTTCACCGACACCTGTACCAGGGAAAGCGCCATCAGCATGCCGCCGGTCCAAGGCCAAGTTAAGTAACAAGCTTCCAGATTCCCCACCCCCAGGGGACAAGGGCTCGCGATTGCAAAATCGCGAGCCTTTTGGCGTATTTGCACCTTCGGGGCTTGATGCCGGCGGCAGAAAAGATGAAGCTCCGCCGGTCCGGCAAACGGAGAGCGAGCCATGTCAGCCGAAGCCTTTTTCAACGCACCGCTTCTTCTGCCCTTCGGCGGCGTCGAGCCCCGCCTGGGCGAGGGCACACGCTTTCTTGGGCCGGGCGCCAGCGTGCTGGGGAAGGTGGAGATGGGCGCGCGGGCCACGATCGCGGGCGGGGCGGCGATCCGGGGCGACGGCCATTTCGTGCGCATCGGCAGCGATTTCTTCATAGGCGAGGCGGGCACCGTCCACATCGCGCAAGACCTCTACCCCACGATCATCGGCGACCGCGTTACGGCGGGGCGCAACGCGGTGGTGCACGCCTGCACGGTGGGCAGCGATTGCGTGATCGAGGACAATGTTGCGATCCTCGACGGCTCCGTGCTGGAGGATGGCGTGCTGATCGAGGCGGACTCCACCGTGTTCCCAAAGTCGAAGCTCGGCGGCGGCTTCATCTATGCGGGCACGCCGGCCAAGCCTGTCCGCGTGCTGATGCCGGAGGAGCGCGAGGCCCGTGCCCAGCGCTTGCGGCAAGCCCCGGCTAGCGCGCTCCCGGCCAGGAAGGCCGCGAACCTGCGGGCGCCGGCGACGGCCTTCGTTGCGAGGACCGCCCGGCTTTCGGGCGTGATCGAGCTGCATGACCGTACCAGCATCTTCTTCGGCTGCGATTTCGATGCCGGCGAATTCCGCATCGCCATTGGTGAGCGCACCAACATCCAGGACAACACCCGCATCCGCTGCGAGGCCGGCGAAACGGTCATCGGCCGCGATACCACGCTCGGCCACAATGTGCGGCTTTCCTCCTGCCGCATCGGCGAGCGCGCGTTGATCGGCATCGGCGCCGTGCTGGCCGCCGGCACCGTTGTCGAGGATGAGGCGATGCTCGCCGCGGGCGCGGTGACGCTGCCCGGCCAGACGCTCGAAAGCGGATGGCTCTGGGGCGGCCGTCCCGCGCGCCCGTTGTCGCGGCTCGACGATGCGAAGCGCGGCGTGATGCAGTCCATTGTCGGCCACTACTGCGGCTATGCGGACGCCTATGCCCGCGTCCAGAAGACTGCTTCTATATAGGTATAAAGACGTGGCGGCCGCGCACAAAGGCAAGCGGCGCCAGCAATGTTCATCGAACCTCGCGGCAATCCTACCCTGGCCCGTGCCAAGGCGGCATTTTGTCGGATTGGTTCAGGCTGTCGCCCCATCGCGGCACAATCTGCATCGGCTGATTGCCCGCCTTGGGGGCTGACGGAGGCTCCGCCGGCGCGGGCGTATTGGGATACAACCCACTTGGCCTGGAGCCCTTGCCGCCGTTAGGCGATAGCCATGTCTGGAGCAGGTCGGCGCCGTTTTTCAGCTTTGCCAGCATTACCGTCATGGCGGAGCGCGCGTCCTCGCAAACATCGGGATTGCGGGCGCAAAAGCCCCGCATGTCGGCCACGGTCTTCTGCGCCGACGACACGATCCTATGACTGTCCTGGGGTGCGCCCGGAAGGAGGAGGCAGATCACAAGGAGCCAGAACGCAAGGCGCAAAAAAAACAGCATCTGCGATACTCCCCGTACGCAACTCTGGGTGGCATCGTACGGACTACGCACGAACGAAAGGAAAAGCCGGAGCCTGCCGCTTTAATCGATTTGAGGGGATATTTCTTATGAGCCTTCTCCGCCGCTAAGTGCTTGGGATATAGGGGCAATACATACCGCAGCGCCGTTTTTTTTCCGTCCCTTCGCGGGTCCGCACTTTATTTAAGTTGTAGACTATGCGATGATGCAGCCATGACGCCCGAACGCGCGCGCCTGGCATTGCTCGCCATCATGGCCGTGTTTCTTGCGACAGCCGGTAACGCGCTGTTTTTGCAGGAACGGGTACGCACGCCTTCCTCTATGTGGGCCGGCCGCATTCCGGCGGAAAAGCCCGCCATGAACACCGGCACGCTGGCGGCGGCTTCCGAGCCCGCGGCCCCGCCCGCCGAACCGCCAGCGGTTCAGCCGCGTGAGACACAGCCAGCGGCTCCGCCCGCGCCGCAACCGGCAACTCTTCAACCGCCTCAACCCTCTTTGACGCAGGCAACGGTGGAAAACGCCGCGCCGCGTCTCCTCACCGCTTTGCAGCGGGAGCTTGGCCGGCACGGCTATGCGGCACAATTGCAAGCCCAGGCGAACGGCCTGCGCCTGGCGGTCCTGGCCTATGAGTTCGACAACGGCATGCCGCTTACCGGCCAGCCAACCGAGGCGCTCTTGAAACAGGTCATTTTCGACCTCAACCAAGCGCCGCGCGGCGCTTTTGCCGACCGGGCCGAGGTCAATCCGCGGCTGGTCATCGAAGTGCAAAAGGCTCTTCTGGGGCTTGGCTTTTTCCGGGGCGCGCTCTCGGGCCGCATGGATGTCTGGACCTCCGATGCCGTGAAGGATTTCGAACGGCACCGGGGCCTGAGGCTCACCGGCCGGCTGACCGAGGCGACTCTTCTTGAGCTGGTCTCCTACGCCGGCCAGCCGCTGCAGCTTTCCGCAAGCTGATACCGGGCGCGGCGCGGCCCCCAATCGGCGGATTGCAATGAAGCCGGAGCAGCCGGAACTTGCGGCAGCCAGAGACTCAATCTGAGATACAATAAGCGTGACTATTACACGCATAACTTGCGCGCACTAAAGATCGTAACGATCCCGGGCAACGGAAACCACTTGGCCAAATTTGATCTAACTCAAGCTGCTGGTGCGAAAATAGCACTGCTTCCGCTTAAGATCGTTCGCGCAGAAACTCATTACAAATTCCAGCTGGAATTCGCCGCATATCCCCCTAACAGTTCCAGATAGGAGTGTCTGATAAAGGCCGAATCCCGTATTTGGGGGTGGGATACGGCGAATCGGAAACTCCTCTGCTGAAGGCGGGCATGCTGAGAGTTTTTGTGAGGGACAGAGTACCAGGGCCGGCAAGAAGGCTGCGCATTGCCTGCGCGGCAGCTGTGGCTGCGTGCCTTGCCGGCTGCACCATCCTCGATCCCAACGTGCCCACGCCGGAATTCGACGTTCCCAATCTGTACATCAATCAAAAGGGCGCGGCTTCAAGCACCGCGACGCCTTACGATTTCGTCGCCTTCAGGTCGAAATATCTTAACGAGCTGGTTGCCCTGGGCCGCGGCTTCAACTTCGACGTCGGCGCCGCCATCGCCCGCATTCAAGAGGCCGAGGCGCAGGTCCGGGTCGCGGAGCAGCAGCTCATCCCGAGCATCACGACATCCGGCACCGGGGCCAGCCAAAGTTTCGCTCCCGGCAGGGGGCGGAGCACCACGGTAACGGCCGCGCTTAGCGGCTCCTACACCCTGGACATTTGGGGCCAATACCGTTCGCTGCTTTTCTCCGCCAAGGCTGAGGAATGGAACGCCAGCTTTGCCGCGGCGCTCACCACGATCACGACCGACGCAAGCATCGCCACCACCTATTTCCAGACGCTCGGCGCGCAGGAGCAGATCGACATCGCCAAGAGGAACCTGGCGGCGGCGCAGGCTATCTTGAAGGCGATCAAGGACCAGTTCGCCCAGGGTACGAAGAACGGCATCGACGTGGCGCAGCAGGAAACCCTCGTCGCAAACGTCGCAGCCACTATTCCGCCGCTGGAGCGCAATCTTCAGCAATATAAATATGCCTTGGCCGTGCTCGTTGGGCAGGCGCCGGAGTTCTTCCGCTACAAGGGCGAGAAGCTGTTCTCGGTCGCGGTCCCCGTAATGCCGTCGGGCCTGCCCTCCGACCTTTTGTGCCGGCGGCCAGACATAGCAAGCGCGGAAGCACAGCTATCGGCGGCGAAGTTCAACGTGTCGTCCGCGCGCGCGGCGATGTTCCCGTCCATCCAACTCACCGGCCAGGGCGGGTTCCAAAGCGCCGCGCTCGCCTCGCTTTTCCAGCCGCAAAGCGCCTTCTACAATATGGCTGCGGGATTGGTGCAGCCGATCACCAACGAGTACGGCCTGCAGGCGCAGCTCGACCTGCAAAAAGCGACCTACGGCGAGCTGCTCCAGACCTATCGGAAAACCATCTTCTCGGCCTTCCAAAATATCGAAAGCGCCCTAATTGCTTACAAGAAGGATGCACAGCAGGAACGGCTGCAGCAGGAGGCCGTGACATCCGCAAGGCGCGCCTTTGAATTATCCGGGCAGCAACTGAAGGTGGGTGGAATCATCGACGTGACGACACTGCTCCAGGTTCAGCAAACCTTGTTCGTGGCGGAGATTGCCCACGCTCAGATCAGGCTGACGCGCCTTCAAGGCGCGGTGTCCCTCTATCAGGCTTTGGGCGGAGGATGGTATAAGCCGGGCGGCGCCGGCATAGCGGAAGTCGCGTCCGTAATAGAAGTGAAAGCAAAGACCCCATGAAACGGTTAGTGCCTTACCTGATCTTTGTACTGATTACCGGCGGGTTGGTTGCTTTCATCTACAAAGATCAGCTCTTCCCCGCAGTGGCGCCCGATACGGCGGGTTCTCCGGGTGCCGGCGGTCCGGGCGGCGGATCGCATGGCCACCGGCGTGGAAGCCAGACCGTTCCAGTGATTGCCGCGAAGGTCCGGAACGCCGACGTGCCCGTCTATCTGAACGGCGTCGGCACGGTCCAAGCCTTCAACACCGCTACCGTCCGCGCCCAGGTGAGCGGCCGTCTCATCGACGTCCCTTATACCGAGGGCCAGGAAGTGAAGGAAGGCGACGTGCTCGCCAGGATCGATGCTTCGATCTATCAGGCCGCCTACGATCAGGCAGTTGCGCAGAAGGCCAAGGATGAGGCGCTGCTTGCCAATGCGCGCCTGGACCAGAAACGGTATGCGGACCTCTTCAAGACCAGCGCCGCTTCGCAGCAGCAGGCCGACACCGCTACATCGAACGTTCATCAATACGAAGCGGGGGTGAAGCTCGATCAAGCCATGATCGACAACGCCCAGACCAACCTGCAATGGACCACGATCAAGGCACCGTTCGCGGGCAAGACCGGCATTCGTCTGCTGGACAAAGGCAATCTCGTCAGTTCGCAGGACGCGACCGGCATTGTCATCGTCACCCAGATCAAGCCGATCGCGGTTGTCTTCACGCTGCCGGAAAACACGGTCTCGGAAGTGATCGACGCCTCCAACCGCGGGCCGGTTCAGCTTCAGGCCGTCACGGGCGGCAAACCAATCGGCGAGGGCACGCTGCTCGTCGTCGATAACCAGATCGATCAGTCGACCGGCACCTACAAGGTCAAGGGCACCTTCCCGAACGAGCAGAACCGCCTCTGGCCCGGCCAGTTCGTGAATGTGAAGCTCAAGCTGAAGATCCTCAAGGATGCGATTGTGGTTCCTTCCGTCGCCGTGCAGGAAGGCGCGAACGGGGCCTACGTTTACGTCGTCACGCCTGAAAATACGGTGAAACTCACGCCGGTCGGCGTTGTGCAGGAAGGCGAGCGGCAAGCCGTCATCGGTAGCGGCGTGACACCGGGCGATACGGTCGTAACCGCGGGCTTCGCGAGCCTGCAGGATGAGTCCAAGGTCAAGGTGGAGATCGCCGCCGAAGCCGCCGGGGCGGAAGGCTCGCAGACGAAAGCCGCCGCGGAGGACAGCGGCGGCGGCCAGGCGCATCCGCGCCGTCAGGACGCCACGGCTCCCGGCAATGCCAATGGCGGAGGTGGAGAGCACCGCCATCGCAGGAAACAAAGCCAGGCAGGGGAGCAAGCCGGGGGCGCACAGGCCACGCCCAGCACTGGCCAGGGCTCCAGCAAACAATGAGCATCTCGGCGCCATTCATCGCGCGGCCGATCGCGACCTCGCTTCTGGCGGTGGCGGTGCTCCTGGGCAGCATGCTGGCCTACAGCTACCTGCCGATCTCGTCGCTGCCGCAGGTGGACTTCCCCGTCATCCAGGTGACGACGCAGCTTCCAGGCGCCAACGCCGACACCATGTCGCGGCTCATCACCGCTCCGCTGGAGCGGCAGCTCGGCCAGATCCCCTCGCTTGAAAATATGAGTTCGTCAAGCTCGCAGGGCTTAAGCCAGATCACGCTGCAATTCGCGCTCGACCGCGACATCAACGCCGCCGGGCAGGATGTCCAGTCCGCGATCAGTGCCGCGGGCGGGCAGCTTCCGCAAAACCTGCCCTATCCGCCGACCTACGCGAAGGTGAACCCGTCCGATCCGCCGGTCCTGACGCTGGCGCTGACCTCCACCGGCCTGTCG
The DNA here is from genome assembly GCA_003153975.1 of Hyphomicrobiales bacterium. Lineage (GTDB taxonomy): Bacteria > Pseudomonadota > Alphaproteobacteria > Rhizobiales > Rhodomicrobiaceae > Rhodomicrobium. The sequence continues at coordinate 8,006 of PMBZ01000035.1, read as the reverse complement.
ATGGAGCGGATGAGCGATCTTGCCGACACGTTCCTGAGCCCGCGCCTGAGCCAGGTGACGGGCGTGGGCCGTGTCTCGGTGCAGGGCAATCTCCGGCCGGCCGTGCGCATCCAGGCCAATCCAACCCAGCTCTCATCTTACGGGCTCGCGCTGGAAACCGTGCGCGCGGCCATCGCCAACGCCAATGTGACCGGCTCCAAAGGCATTCTAAGCGGGCCGGAGAAGGCGTTCCTGATCGGCGCCAACGACCAGCTCGAAACGGCGAAGGCCTATGAGCAGGTGGTGGTTTCCTACTCGAACGGCGCGCCGGTCCTTTTGCGCGACGTGGCCACCATCAAGGCGGGGCTGGAAAACGAGAGGGTTGCCGCGCGCTACAACGGCGTGCCCGCTGTCATCATCGATGTGCAGCGCCAGCCCGGCGCCAATATTGTCGGCACGGTCGATCTGTTGAAGAGAAAGCTGCCGCAGCTTTTGAGCGGGCTGCCCTCGGGCGTGAATGTCGAGGTGGCCGCCGATCGCACGGGCACCATCCGGGCATCGGTCCGCGATGTGCAATTCACGCTCGGGCTTTCGGTGGTTCTGGTCGTGCTCGTGGTGCTCCTGTTCCTGCGCACCCTCAGCGCGACCGCCGTGGCGGGCGTCACTCTGCCGCTTTCGCTGATCGCATCCTTCGGCATCATGTATTTCGCGGGCTTCAGCCTCGACAATCTATCGCTCATGGCGCTNNGCCATCGTGATGATCGAAAACATCATGCGCCATATCGAGAATGGCGAGAAGCCGATGGTGGCGGCTTACAAGGGCGCGGGCGAAATCGGGTTCACCATCGTGTCGCTGACCGTTTCGCTCATCGCGGTGTTCATCCCGCTCCTGTTCATGACGGGTATCGTGGGCCGGCTCTTCCGCGAATTCGCGCTCACGCTCACCATCGCGGTGCTGACCTCGATGGTCATCGCGCTGACCCTCACCCCCATGATGAGCGCCCGTTTGCTGCGAGCGGCTCCGCATGGCAAGCAAGCACCCTGGTACGCGCGGCTTACCGAGGCGCCGCTGAATGCGCTGACCGATTTTTACCGCGTGACCCTCGACATTGTGCTGCGCTTCCGGAAGATGACCCTGATCGTGGCTGCGCTCACGCTTGTGCTGACGGTCCTGCTTTACCTCGCCATCCCGAAAGGTTTCCTGCCGGACCAGGACACCGGGTTCCTGACGGTCGACACCGTGACCGCGCCCGACGTTTCCTTCGAGCGCATGAAGGCGTTGCAGAACTCGGTCGAGGATGTGATCCGCAAGGACCCGGATGTGCTCGGCATCGGGTCGGTGGTCGGCACCAGCACCACGAACGCAACGCTGAATGCCGGGCATTTCGCCCTTACCTTGAAGCCCAAGAACGAGCGGCGTGCGAGCGCCGTGGAGATCATGCAGCGGCTGACAACGGCCGCGCGCAAAATTCCGGGCATCTACACGACCTTCCAGATTGTGCAGGACATCCAGATCGGCACGGCCCGGAGCAGCACGCAATATCAATACGTGCTGGTTGGCCTCGACCGGCAAGGCTTTTCGGAATGGGCCAAGAAGCTCACGGCCGAGCTTAAGCAGGACAACCGCCTCAGCCACGTTTCCTCCGACATTCAGGAGGACGGCAACGCGGTGAAGATCAACATCGACCGGGTGATCGCCGGCCGCCTCGGCGTCACCATGCAGGCGCTCAACGACACGCTTTACGACGCGTTCGGCCAGCGGCAGGTCTCGACGATCTATGGGCAGTCGAACCAGTACCGCGTGGTGCTGGAGGTCGATCCCAAATACCAAGCCAATTTGGGAGCGCTGGGCTCGATCTTCGTTCCGGGCAACGCCATCAGCAGTTCGACGGGCGGCAACGCCACCACCGGCCTTTCGAGCGCCAGCACGGGCGGCGCAACCAGCTCGGCGATCAGCGCGGTGCCCGCGGTTGGGCAGGGGCGCGGCGCACAGGTGCCGTTCTCTTCGTTCGCCACCATCGAGCGGACCATCGCGCCGCTCGCCGTCAACCACGTCCAGCAATATCCGGCGGCCACGATTAGCTTCGATGCGGCGCCCGGCGTGTCGCTCGACGCCGCCGTGCAGGCAATCGCCGATGCAAACGCACGGATCGGCCTGCCGGCTTCAATCGTTGGCAGCTTCACGGGCGCCGCCGCCGAGTTCAACGCATCGCTGAAAAGCCAGCCGCTGCTGATCCTGGCCGCGGTCATCACCATCTACATCATCCTTGGCGTTCTCTACGAAAGCTTCATCCATCCCATCACGATCCTGAGCACGCTGCCGTCGGCCGGCATCGGCGCGCTGCTCGCGCTTCTCTTGTTCGGCATGGAGTTTTCCTTCATCGCGCTGATCGGCGTGATCCTGCTCATCGGCATCGTGAAGAAGAACGCCATCATCATGATCGACTTCGCCATCGACGCGCAGCGGCAGCACGGCATGGCGCCGGCGGAGGCGATCCGGGAAGCCTGCCTCTTGCGCTTCCGGCCCATCATGATGACCACGGTTGCGGCGCTCTTGGGCGCACTGCCCTTGGTGATCGGCCACGGCCCTGGCTCGGAGCTGCGCATACCGCTTGGCGTCACCATCATCGGCGGCCTGCTCTTGAGCCAGTTGCTCACGCTCTACACCACGCCGGTGATCTACCTCGCCATGGAAGGGGTGAAGGCGCGCGTCGAAAACTATATGGGCTGGACCGGGGAGGAGCAGGCCAGCGGGCCTTCTGCTGAGACTGGTGGAGCTGGGTGATGATGGCTGGCGCTGCGAGGCCTGACCGGCGGAATCTCCCCTCACCCCAGCCCTCTCCCCATGGGAGAGGGNNCGCCAAGGCGAGCTTGCGTGGGAGAGACACAGGGTGAGGGGCGCGAGTCCTGTTAAGGCCGCATCCCAATGAACCCCTCCGCCCCCTTCATCCGGCGTCCCATCGGAACCACGCTGCTATCCATCGGGCTGTTCCTCGCGGGGATGGTCGCGTATTTCAATCTGCCGGTGTCGAGCCTGCCGAATGCGGACCTGCCGGCGGTGAGGGTAAGTGCCCAGTTGCCCGGTGCCGATCCGGAAACCGTGGCGGCCACCATCGCGGCGCCGCTCGAACGCCGCATCGGAGAAATCGCCGGCGTCAGCGAGCTGACCTCNNGACGGCGCGGCGCGCGATGTGCAGGCGGCGATCAACGCGGCGCAGGCCGATCTTCCCAGCACGCTGACCCGCCGCCCGACGATCCGCAAGTCGAACACGGCCGGCTCGCCCATCATGATCCTGGCGATGACCTCGCCCAACCGCCGCGCCACCGACCTCTACGACCTCGGCGACCTCATCGTGAACACCCGCATCAGCCAGGTGAATGGCGTGGCGGAAGTCCTGCTCGGCGGTGCGCAAACCCCGGCGGTGCGCGTGGTCGCCGATCCGTCGGAGCTGCAGACGCGCGGCCTGGGCCTGGAGGATGTCAGAACCGCCATCACTCAGGCCAACTCGCTCGTGCCGGTGGGCAGCCTCGATGGCCCGGATAAATCCACGACCGTCACGGTCAACGGCCAGATCTCGAAGCCCGCCGATTACGCGGCACTTGTGGTGAAGGTAAAGGGCGGCGACGTGGTCCGCCTCGGCGATGTCGCTCAAGTTTCGACCGGCACCAGCAACCGGCTCTCCGCGGGCTATTTCAACAGCTCCCCCGCCATAATCTTTATCATCTTCAAGACGGCGGACGCGAACGTCATCAAGACGGTCGACCAGATTTACAGCCTGATGCCCGAGTTGCACCGGCTGCTGCCCGCCGATGTCACGCTCACGGTACTGAACGACCGCACCAAGACGATCCGCACCAGCATCTTCGATATTCAAAAAACGCTGATCGCGAGCATCGTGCTTGTGATGGTGGTGGTGTTCGTCTTCCTGCGGCGCGGCGTGCCCACGCTGGCCGCGGGCGTGGCGGTACCGCTTTCGCTGGCCGGCACCGTCGCATTGATGTGGGCCTCCGGATATAGCCTCGACAACTTCTCGCTTGTCGCGCTGACAATTTCGGTCGGCTTCGTGGTCGACGACGCGATCGTGACCATCGAGAATTGCTACCGGAATATGGAAGCCGGACTCAAGCCGCTGCAGGCCGCGCTGGAAGGCGCGCGGCAGATCGGCTTTACCATCATCTCCATCAGCATCTCTCTTGTCGCCGCCTTCATCCCGCTTTTGTTCATGGGGGGCATCATCGGGCGATTGTTGCGGGAGTTCGCCTGGACGCTCACCTACGCCATTTTGATCTCGGCGGTCATCTCGCTGACGCTGACCCCGATGATTTGCGGCAGGCTCATCCGCCAGCTGCCGCGCCCGCGCGAGACCTGGCTCGACCGGCGCATCGAGCCGTTCTTCGAAGCGCTTCTCAGAGGCTACGAGCGGTCTCTCGTTTGGGCATTGCATCACCGTTTTCTGATGGTGGCGGTAACGCTGACATCGGTTGTCATGACCGTTTTGCTTTTCAGGACACTGCCGGGCGGGCTCGTGCCGCAAGGGGACACCGGCCTTGTGATCGGCACGGCACGCGCGGCGCCGGGCATTTCCTTCGACGCGCTTGAGGCGCTTCAGAAAAAGATCAACGGCATCATCGATCAGGACCCGGATGTCGCGGGCGTCGCGGTTTCCATCGGCGGCAGCACCGGCTTCGGCTCGGCGAACCAGGCGCGCTTCTTCATGTCGCTCAAGCCGCTGCCCGAGCGCAAGACGCCGGTTCTTGCCGTGATCGCCCGCTTGCGCCAGAAATTCGCGCAGCTCAAAGGCGTGGACATCACCATGTTTCCGGGCTCCGAGCTTCAATTCGGCGGGCGGCAGACCCGCTCGCAATATCAAGTGACCATATGGAGCCCCGAGCTAAAGGACATCGTCGAATGGCTTCCGAAGGTTCAGGATCGCATCAAGCGCATACCGGGCGTTGTCGATGTCAATTTGGACCGGGAGGCTGGCGGCCAGCAGGCGATGCTCACCATCGACCGGCTCAAGGCGGCCAAATATGGCGTTGCGGTCAAGGACATCGATAACGCGCTCAACGATGCCTTCTCCCAGCGCGCGGTCTCGACGATCTACGATTTCCGTAATCAGTATAATGTGATCCTGGAAGCCAATCTCGATGTGCAGAGGAACCTGGAGGGGCTAGGCAGCATCTACGTGAACGGCCGCTCCGGCAAGCAGGTTCCGCTGTCGGCGCTCGCCTCGCTAAGCCTGACCAGCGTTCCCCTTACGGTGGCCCATACGGGCCAATTCCCGGCCGTGACGATCAGCTTCAACACGGCCCAGAATGTGAGCATCGGCCAGGTGCTGCCGCTAATCAGGCAGCTGCCGCAAGAGCTGCATGTACCGGCCTCGGTGCATGTAGACCTTGCCGGCGAGACTCTGGCGCTGCAGCAGCAGCAATCCTCGACGCTGCTCCTCATCGTCACCGCGCTTATCTCCGTCTATCTCGTGCTCGGCATCCTCTATGAGGACCTTGTCCACCCGCTGACCATCCTCTCGACGCTGCCCTCGGCCGGGTTCGGCGCGCTGTTAACGCTTTCGATTACGGGCCAGCAGCTCTCGATCATCGCGCTGATCGGCATCATCCTGCTTATCGGCCTTGTGAAGAAGAACGGCATCATGCTCGTCGATTTCGCGCTGGAGGCCGAGCGCGTGCGCGGGCTTTCGAGCGAGGACGCCATTCACCAAGCCTGCATGGAGCGCTTCCGGCCGATCCTGATGACGACGCTTGCGGCGATGTTCGGCGCGCTGCCGCTCATTCTCGCGTCGGGGCCGGGATCGGAGCTGCGCACGCCGCTGGGCTACACGGTTTTCGGCGGGCTGGCGGTGTCGCAGCTGTTCACGATCTACACCACCCCGGTGATCTACCTGCTGCTGGATAAGCTGCGCCACCGCCGCGGGAGGCCCGCGGCACCTGCCGCGGCGGCGGAGGCTGCATCGGGCTAGGGGGGGGGAAATCCAACGCTTTGCACCTGGTGAGGTGGCCTTGACAGCCGCGGCGGTTACCTTGGGGATTTCTCCACATTCGAGTTCCACGGAATGCTTTTCACGGCTCTGGCAACCGGCCTTTCGGTGCGGCGCCATTCCCACAATCTGTCAATGACATAATCTTGCGTGCCTCGACGAAATGATTACCGGACCAAATTTATAAGATTTGAACGTTTGTGTAACTTATTGATTTTATTGGCGTCCCCGACAGGATTCGAACCTGTGACCCCCAGATTAGGAATCTGGTGCTCTATCCTGCTGAGCTACGAGGACATGGCATCCATTAGAGCGCGGTTTCGCAAAAGGTCAACAGACGAATGACCGTGAGCCTTGCCACCCATCGAATGTTTTTGTTGCGCTGACAGGCCCGGCCGGGAGTTCGAGTTGCACTTCCCAGCGGCCATACCCGGATGGCGCAAATTCGGTGGGACCGGGAACAGGAAGCTCAAAAGACGCCATTCGCGGATTTCCTCTATCGCTCAGCGGTCTACCTAATTCGTGTTCCGTGGGGCCGTCGACATGACATCCCCAAGGGCGCCGCCGGCGCATTCAACCGGACACGATCCGAGCCGGTTTGGATGCAGTGCCAAAAGGTTACTTGCCTAACCATGCCTCTCGGCAATATATTGCACGACAGGCTGGCGGAACGGCATGGATGGGCGAGATTGCAACCTTGGACGGGGCGGGTAACGTCCAGCGATGACGGTGCCGGCGAAGCGAAAATCGGCCGCCTGCTGACTTGTGTGGGTAACCGCGTCCGTAATGCGCGCGCCCGCGCGGGCATCTCCAGGCGGCTGCTCGCCGAGCGATCGGGCGTATCCCAGCGCTATCTTGCACAATTGGAGTGCGGCCAGGGCAACATTTCCATCGGCCTGCTTCTGAGGATAGCCGAAGCGCTAGGCATCCGGATCGAATGGCTGCTTGCCGGGGAAGACCCTTGCACCTCCGGCATTGCGGCGATCTCTTCGCTGCTGTGCGGCGCCACGCGGGAGCAGCGTGAGCGGGTGCTGGAAATCCTCCTGCCGGAGAACCCGCGCATCAGGCGAGCCAGCCGCATCGCGCTGATCGGCCTGCGCGGGGCGGGCAAATCCACGCTTGGGCGCTTGGCCGCCGCTGGGCTGGGGCTGCCGTTCAAGGAACTGAACGAGGACATCGAGGAGGCGGCCGGCATACCGGCGGCGGAGGTGATGAACCTTTACGGCCCCGAAGGCTACTGGCATCTCGAACGGCAGTCGCTTGAGCGCGTGGCTGCCAAGCACGGCCGGATCGTGCTGGCCGTGGCTGGCGGCATCGTCTCGCAGTCCGATACGTTCAGCTACCTCCTGCAAAACTTCCACACCGTCTGGCTCAAGGCGGAGCCTGATGAGCACGTGCCGGGCGTGCGCGGCCAGGGAGGCGAGCGCCCGATGGCAGGCGATCCCGGCGCGATGGGCGAACTCCGCAACATTCTCGCAAGCCGCGAGGCGCTCTACGCCAAGGCCGGAGCGCGGATCGGCACGTCGAACGCGACCTTGCAGGACAGTCTCAAGGCCCTGCTCCAGACCATCGAGGAGCATGGCTTCGTTACAGATTGATATTTCGAGGGAATCTCCCCTCACCCTGTCCCTCTCCCCATGGGAGAGGGGACGGTGTTGCGCGTTCCGAGGACTATTCTGGCGTCCCTTCTCCCGTGGGGAGAAGGACAGGATGAGGGGGGATTCGCCCGGAGCCTGGCACACGCCCCACCGCGCACTCAAACCTTCGTCTTTCGATACGGGGATAACGCCGATGCAGGGTAACTCCCCCTTTGTCCTAAAACCGCAATGCTCGTAGACACAGGCGCGCCTCCGGCATTATAGGTAAAAGGGCCGCTCCGCCGAAGCGAGAGCCTTTTTCTCATTTGGAAAGCACTGTGACCATGTCTGAAGAATTTCACCGCATCAAACGCCTGCCGCCCTACGTCTTCGAGCAAGTGAACAAGCTCAAGGCCGCGGCCCGAGCGCGCGGTGAAGACATCATCGACTTCGG
>PMBZ01000093.1 GCA_003153975.1 Hyphomicrobiales bacterium | reverse complement strand
CTCAGAAATCCCCGGCGAATCATAGGGAGCATTGAGATCCCGTTCGCCTAAGCTTACAAGCACTTTCTGCCGGGTTTTCAATGAGTCAGGGTATAGCTTTGCAAGAACGGGAGGCATTTTGATTACATTGCAGGAGCAGACGATCATTCCACTGGGCCTGATTTTTGCTCAACCTGTGCCCATCAAATACGTTTTCTTGACCGGGAACGCGATACGCCTCAACTACTTGTAAGCGTTCTAAGCTGTGCTAGCTGCCTCCTCATACGCCAGGGACGCCTCGAACCACGCTTCCTCGGCGGCTTTCAATTCCTTGGCGAGTTGGCCGCGCTCCTGTGTCAGCGCCTGCGCCTTCGCGGCCTGTTTCTCGTAGAAGGCGGGATCGCCAAGCGCCAAATCCATGGCGGCGATCTTCTTCTGCAGGGCCTCGATGCGTTTCTCATGCTCCGCCATCTGCTTGCGCAGCGGCGCCAGCCCGGCGCGGCGCTGCGCGGCTTGGCGCCTCTCGTCCTCGCGCTTCAGCTTGACGCCCGGCGCTGCCCCCGCGCCGGCATTCGCCCCAGCGGCCTGCCTGAGCGCGGCCAGGCGCTCCAGGCGGTAGCTTTCGAGATCGCCATCGTAGGGCGTCACGGTCCCGCCGCGCACGGCCCAGAGCCGGTCGACGGTAGCCTCCAGCAAATGCCGGTCGTGGCTGATGAGGATGACCGCGCCTTCGTAATCGTTGAGCGCGTAAATCAGCGCCTCGCGGCTGTCCACGTCGAGGTGGTTGGTCGGTTCGTCGAAGATGAGCAGGTGCGGCGCATGGAAAGTCGCCAGCGCGAACAGTAGACGTGCCTTCTCGCCGCCAGAGAGCTTCTCTGAGGCCGTGTCCGCCTTGCCCGCGCCAAATCCTATGCCCGCCACTTTCGCCCGTTTCTGGGCCTCTGTGGCGTCCGGCATAAGCTCCGCGATGTGATCGTAGGCCGAGAGCTTGGGGCGAAGCTCGTCGAGCTGGTGCTGGGCGAAATAGCCGTATTCGAGCTTCTTGGAGGCGTGGCGGTGGCCTTCCAGCGTGCCGAGCTTGCCGCACAGCAGCTTGGCGAGCGTGGATTTGCCATTGCCGTTCGCGCCCAGGAGGCCAACGCGGTCGTCGCAGTCCAGCCGCAGGCTAATGTTGCGCAGGACGGGCTTGCCTGGATCGTAGCCCACGCTGGCGTTTTCGATACGGATCAGCGGGTTGCCGAGCGGACGCTCGGGCGATGGAAAACGGAAGGGCACCACCTCGGAATCGATTTCGGCAGCGATTGGCTGCATCTTGGCGAGCGCCTTCAGCCGGCTCTGCGCCTGCCGCGCCTTGGTGGCCTTGGCCCGGAAGCGCTCGACAAATGCCTCCATCTTGCGGCGCTGGTCGTCCTGGCTCTTCTTGAGCTTGAGCTGCAGGCGCTGCTGCTCGCGGCGCGTCTCCTCGAAGCGGTCGTAGCCGCCGGTGTAGAAGGTCAGCCGGCGCTCGGTGAGATGCAGGATGCTGTCGACCGACTTGTTCAACAGATCGCGGTCGTGGCTCACGATCAGCACGGTGTGGGGATAGCCCTGGATGAAATCTTCCAGCCAGAGCGTGCCTTCGAGGTCGAGGTAGTTCGTCGGCTCGTCGAGCAGCAGGATGTCCGGCGCGGCGAAGAGCGCGCCAGCCAGCGCCACGCGCATGCGCCAGCCGCCGGAGAATTCCGCGCAGGGCCTAGCCTGCGCGGCTTCGTCGAAGCCCAGGCCGGAAAGGATGCGCGCCGCGCGGGCGGGGGCCGAATGCGCGTCTATGTCCGAAAGCCGGGTGTGGATTTCGGCGATCCGGTGCGCGTCCTCCGCCGTCTCGGCCTCGGCACTCAGCGCCGCAAGCTCGGCATGCGCGGCCAGGACCGTTTCAAGCAGCGTTTCTGGACCGCCCGGCGCCTCTTGCGAAACATGCGCGATGGTAGCGTTCCTGGGAAAGTTGATGGCGCCGTCATCGGGGTGAATCTCGCGCGCGATGAGGCGCAACAGCGTGGTCTTGCCGGTGCCGTTGCGGCCCACGAGCCCAACCTTGTGGCCGTCCGGAATGCCCGCCGTGGCGTGCTCGAACAGCGGCCGCCCCTGAATGCGGTATGAAAGATCGTTGATGTGCAGCATGGGCGCAAAATGTCCGGGAACGCCGCTCAGCGCAAGCCTTTACCTTCAACCCTTGGCGGGATCGCCGAGCCTGCGAACACGTGTCCGGGATGGCTCGACGGAGACGATGGCGCCCCAGGCTCCTTCGCCCAGTTGAGTAAGTGCTTGCACAGCCCGTTGCGCTCTCGCCTGACGGCTCAAAGCGTTCAGCTCCAGCCGCACCACGCCATGCGTTCGCAAACCGAACCGGACAACCAAATCTCCAAAATCGGTATCCTCGGTCAACAGAATGCGGTCTTGCAAGTAGGCCAGCGCAAGCACTTCGACATCCTTGGCCGAAGGATTGATTTCAGCAGACCGGGTTACATCGAAGCCAGCGTCACGAAGCGCGCGCAAAACGCGCCCAGAAAAGCATTCATCGGCGATATAAGCTGGCATCATTCCGCGGCAACGAGCGACTCATGAGCCAAATAATCGGCCGCATAATTCTGCGCCGCGCGAATATCTTCCACCGTCAGCGGCGGATAATCCTCTATGATCTCTTCTACCGTGTCGCCGGCGCCAAGGAGGCGAAGGATGTGTTCAACCGTGATGCGGGTGCCCGCGATGACGGGCTTGCCGAACATGACCTTGGGGTCGCGTTTGATACGGGGGTGTTGCATGGTCCAGCCACTGTCGGTGCGATTAAAGTAAGTCTATCATATTCGCTCCTGGCGCGCGACTTCAAGACAACCGGACAATCGGTGCGTTGGCGGGCACCCCGCAGGCCGGCAGGCGCGGGTTGGAAGCACCGGCCTGCGCCTGATCCGGAGGTATTCTAGCGGGCTGCCTTGCCCTGTTCATCGGGAGCATCCAGGAAAAGCAGCCCCTCCTCCAACGAGACGGTCTCCGGCCCGTCGAACTCGTAATCCTCGCCATCGGGCATGCGGATCACGCAGGCTTTCTCACACAGCTCCAGCTTTTCGCCCGCCTTGACTATGCGCTCGTTTTGCGTATCGCCTTCGATGATAATAAGCTTCCGGTCGCCCGTATCGCGGTTCGTCAGGCTAATGGCGGACGCCGCCTGCGGCCCCAAGGCAAGGGGCAGAATCATCAGAAGCTGGTAGAAAAGCCGCATGCGGCGCCATCCTGGTTGGTATGAAGCGGGTGCGGCTCTGCTTATAGGCAAAAGGAGAAAAAAGGGGAAGAATGTCTCTTCACCCTTTTCTCGTTCCAGTGGAAACCTATTTTTTGGCGCTCTTCTTCTTCGCGTCGGCCTTGGGTTTCTCCGTCTTGGTTTCCTTGGGCTTGGGTTCGGGTTTCTTTGCCATATCCGTTCACCTATGAAACAGCGCCAAACCGAAAAGGGCGCGAACAGAGTGTGCCGGCAATGCAGGATTTACGCAATAAAAAATTTACTGGAATTCTAGAGGAATCTGTGAGCTGAAGGAGAGAATAGAGAGCATGCGGGGCACAATGAAGCTGGCAATCCTTGGTATTGGCTGTGGCGCTCTTCTTGCATGCGCGGGCTCAAGCTTCGCGCGAGAGCCGGGCGGACAATGCTGGAGTGCGGAGGCGCTCGCCGGGCGGCCCGGAGAAAAGGCAATCCACAGAAGCACTTACGATCCGGCCATCGAACCCGCCGGAGAGGACGTGGCGCTTCCGCCTCTGCCGGCAGGCCAGCGCGGCTCCATCCGTGGCGTGCGGCTGCCCAAGGGCGAGCGGCTCGTGGCGCTCACCTTCGACCTCTGCTCCAATGCCAACGAAATTTCGGGCTACGAGGGCGGAATCGTGGATACGCTGCGCGGGGCCGGCGTAAAAGCGACGTTCTTCCCCAGCGGCAAATGGCTGCTCGACCACAAGGAACGCGCTGGGCAGCTCATCGCGGACCCGCTGTTCGAGGTGGGCAGCCATAGCTGGACGCACCGCAATTTCAGGCTGCTTCCGCCCCAGGACGCAGGCGCCGACCTGGCGCTCGATCTCAAGGCCGATGCGGCCATCCGCCGCGCGCTGAACGCCAAGGCCTGCTACCGGCCGGCAACGGCCCAGGAGCACACTGCCCTGTTCCGCTTTCCCTTCGGCACCTGCAACGCCGGTACGCTGGCCGCCGTGAACGATGCGGGGCTGCTTGCCATCCAGTGGGACGTGGTGTCGGGCGATCCGTCGAAAGCGATCTCCGCCGAGGCGATCCGGCAAGGCGTCGTTTCGCATGTGAAGCCCGGCTCCATCGTGGTCATGCACGCCAATGGGCGCGGCGTCCACACGGCCGAGGCGCTGCCGCTGGTGATCGCCGATCTCAGGAAGCACGGCTTCGAGTTCGCCACCGTTAGCGAGCTTCTGAGCAAAGGCGAGCCGGTGATCGCCGATAGCTGCTACGAGCTGAAGCCCGGCGACAATGCGCGCTACGACAAGCTCTTCCCGCTGGAGCGGGACCACGCCGGGCCGCACGGCGGCATTGCTAACTAACGGACCGTTAAGGCTGTTTTTCCGCCGCATTTTCCCGCTCCGAACGCAGCACTTCAAGCTTGAAGTAATTTAACAGATGCGCCTTAAGAAAGCGCTAAGCGGCGGCGCTTTCCTCAACTTATTGCTACTAAATGGAAATTCATATATCAGGCAGATAGCCGCGTGCCCAGGTTTTGGTTAACGCACGAATTTGACATATATTTAACGGGATCTTTGGCACGCAGAAATCGACCCAAAACGAGGAAAATTTCGCTGAAATTCACAAAAGATGCGCACCATGTTTGTGCGTTTACTATACCTATATTAGGCACTTGACAGGCTCAAAAACGCTTAGAGCCGCAGGACTTCAGCGAAAACCTTGGCCTCAGTGATTCGCTGCTTGCTACACTGGAGGCTTAACGCTTTGGAAACCTTCCCCGCCACAATCGCCGGAATTCGCGCCGCTAGCCTACGAGCCGAGAAGCTTAAAGCGTCAGCCGCGCCGGTAACATCATCACAACCTTTCGTTGTCAAACTCTTAAGCAGTGCAAGCTTGGCGTGCCTCGCCTTTGCGCTCACCCTGGCACTTGTGAAGTAAGCGAGTAACCATCATGGACACGTTCACACAAGCCTATATCGAGGCGGCGCTTTGGAGCAGCACGGGAGATAATGACCGGCCGCTTGATGCAACCTTTTCGCCGGATGACTTGTCGCCGGAAGCTCTAGCCAAGGTTGAGGCGGATTGCGCCGCATTCCAGGAACACCCCGCGTTTCAGGCTGCACTAGAGGCTGAGGCTTGCACGGGCTGTTCTGCCGAAGCATACGCGGGGCGTGATTTTTGGCTTACCCGATGCAGGCACGGCGCGGGGTTTTGGGACACTGGAAGGTGGAACGAGCCGCACGCAAGCAAGCTAACCGATATCGCGCACGGTTTCGGGGAAGCCGATCTATATGCTGGAGACGATGGCCGGTTATGCCTATAGGAGGTTAAGACCATGCGAGCTTACATCGGTGCATCCTATCGCGTCTCTAAGAATGTCCGCATCGGCGCGGCTATCCCGCTGCAATGGGAAGCTGTCAAACACTTCGTACAGGTCTTGGCATGGCTGTGGCTGGCGGGGTTTGTATTACAGGCACTAGGCATAAAGTCTTGAGTTGAGGCAACACGATGAACTATGAAACCATGCGTAAAGAGCTTGGCCGCGCTGTTGCGCCTTATCCTCTTGCCAATGCTTCGCAGCGTGCGCGCTTCCGGGAGCTGTACAAAGGCAAAAACATCATGACGCCGGAAGATTACACGATGCTGTCTTTGGAGGGCGGCAAGTACATTGCGGAAATCTGCTACGGGTATTTTCTAAATTCTTACTTTTTCGGCTGCACAATTCTGGAGCGTGACAAAAACGGCATTTACCAAAAATCTGCATTAACTACAAGCTTCGACGCTCCGGCCGCGCTTGGCTACTTCCTAGAACAGATGGACGCTTGCGAAGTGTGCGACTAGCCTTGTGCGCCGTCACAAAGACAAGTGGCTTTT
>PMBZ01000177.1:9255-14662 GCA_003153975.1 Hyphomicrobiales bacterium | reverse complement strand
ATGATCTTGACGATGCGCAGATAATAATACGCGCCCACGACCGACAGGACGACACCCGCCACGGCGAGCCAGTAGAGATGCGCCTGGATCGCGGCGTAGAACACGTAGAACTTGCCGAAGAAGCCGGCCAGCGGCGGCACGCCCGCCAGCGAGAACAGGAGCATCGCGAACAGGAAGGCATAGAGTGGCTTCTCGCGCGAGATGCCGGCCAGATCCGGGATCGATTCGCTCACCACATGGCCCTGGCGCATGGCAAGAATGCAGGCGAAGCTGCCAAGCGTCATTGCTAGGTAAATGGTGAGGTAGATCAGCACGCTGGAGATGGCATCGGTCTGGATCTTCACCATCTCTTCGGCGGGCACGCCGGGAATGCGCGCCGCGGCGGCAAGTCCGATAAGTGCGTAGCCGACATGGCCGATGGAGGAATAGGCAAGCAGCCGCTTGATGTTCTGCTGGCCGATGGCGGCGAATGCGCCCAGCGCCATCGAGGCGACCGAGACCGCGACGATGATCTGCTGCCATTGATCGGCGGCTGTGGGGAAGGCGCCGACGATGATGCGGATGACCATGGCCATGGCCGACATTTTCGCCGCCGCCGCGAAATAGGCGGTGACGGGCGTTGGCGAGCCTTCATAGACGTCCGGCGTCCACATATGGAACGGCACGGCCGAAATCTTGAAGGCAAGCCCCGCCAGCACGAACACCAAGCCGAAGATGAAGCCGATGGGAGCGCCGTGCGCGCGAATGGCCTCGGCGATTTGCGGGAAGAGTGTCGCGCCGGTGTAGCCGTAAATCAGCGACGAGCCGTAGAGCAGGAGGCCGGACGAGAGCGCGCCCAGTACGAAATATTTGAGCCCCGCCTCGGTCGAGCGCAGCTTGTCGCGGCGGAACGCGGCCAGCACGTAAAGCGCGAGACTTTGGAATTCAAGCGCGAGATAGAGCGAGATGAGGTCGTTCGCCGAGATGGTGAGCATCATGCCGGCAGCCGACAGCAGGATCAGCACCGGATACTCGAACCGCGCCAGCCGCTCGCGCTTCATATAATCGATAGAGAGGATAAGGGTAAAGGCAGCGCCGGCCAGCGTCAGGATCTTCATGAAGCGCGCGAAGCTGTCGTTCACGAAGGCGCCGTTGAAGAGCTGCTCGGAGGCTTGCGGCTGGCCCGCGATCAGAAGCGCGGCCCCGCTCAGCACGAGGATAGAGACGATGCTGATGGTGAAGGCAGCCTGGCGGCGGTGATAGACGCCCCAGAGCAAGAGCACCATCGAGGCCAGCAGGATGAACAGCTCTGGGAATATCGGAGCGTAATCACTGAGCATTGGCGCTGGCCTTATGGTGAAGTTGTGCGAGGACGGCGGGAGCGGCCGCCTGGGCATGGCGCGCCTCGGTGAGATCCTTATAGGGCTGGATCATGGCGTTCACCGCTCCCAGCGAGGTGTCGAGCACGGGCTTCGGATAGAAGCCGAGCAGGATCGTGAGCACCACGAGCGGGGCCATGATCGCGATCTCGCGCGCGTTCATGTCGCTGATGTCAAAAAGCGCGGGCTTTTCGAGCTTGCCGAAGACGATGCGCCGGTAAAGCGTCAGCGCATAGACCGCCGATAAGATCACGCCGAAGGTCGCGAAGAAGGCCGCGACGGAATTCGTCTTGAAAGTTCCAAGCAGCGACAGGAACTCGCCAACGAAGCCGCTGGTGCCGGGCAGGCCCACGTTCGCCATGGTGAAGACCATGAAGATGAAGGCATAGACCGGCATCCGGTCGGCTAGCCCGCCATAAGCCGCGATCTCGCGCGTGTGCATGCGGTCGTAGATGATGCCGACGCAAAGGAAGAGCGCGCCCGCGACGATGCCGTGGCTCACCATCTGGAAGACCGCGCCTTGCACGCCGGCCTCCGTTCCCGAGAACACGCCGATGGTGACGAAGCCCATATGCGCCACCGAGGAGTAGGCGATGAGCTTCTTCATGTCCTTCTGGGCGAAGGCGACGAGCGAGGTATAGATGATCGCAGTCACACCCAGCGCGAACATCAGCGGCGCGAAGGTGACGGATGCCGCTGGGAACATCGGCAGCAGGAAGCGGATGAAGCCGTAGCCTCCCATCTTTAGAAGGATCGCGGCCAGGACGACCGAGCCGGCGGTTGGCGCCTCGACGTGCGCGTCGGGCAGCCAAGTGTGCACCGGNNATCGGCAGCTTCACCGCGAAGGAGGCCAGGAAGGCGAAAAAGAACCAGGCTTGCAGGTTCTCGGCGAAGTGGAACTTCAAGAGTGCAGGGATCTCGGTCGTGCCGGCCTGCCCGTACATGGCAAGGATCGCGAGCAGCATGAACAGGGAGCCCAGCAGCGTATAGAGGAAGAACTTGANNAAGAACAGGTAGAACAGCACGAGGTCCAGCGCCACGAACACGCCGATCATCAGCGCTTCGAGCAGCAGGAAGGCGATCATGTACTCCTTGACGCGCGTCTCGATGGAGCGCCAGCTCGCCAGGATGCAGATCGGCATCAGGAAGGTGGTGAGGATCACGAAGGGCAGCGAAAGCCCGTCGACGCCCACATAATAGGAGATGGTGTCGCTAAGCCAGGGCCGGTGTTCGACGAACTGGAAGCCGGGGTTCGCGGGATCGAACTTGGCAACCAGCACGAGCGAGACGCCGAAAGTGATCAGCGTGGTCCAGAGCGCGATCCAGCGCGCATTTCCCTTCGCCGCCAGATCGTTCCCCCTCAGAAGCACAAGGAAGAGCGAGCCGAGCAGGGGCAAAAGGATGATTGTGGTAAGAATTGGCCAGTCCTTCATAGCTTGAACAGCGCCCCGCGGAAGAGGAAAGCGAAATAGGACACAAGTGCCGTCACGCCGATGAGCATGACGAAGGCGTACTGATAGACGTAGCCGGTCTGGAACCGCACCGCGCGCTTGGCGAGCCCCGCGACGCGGGCCGAAATCCCGTCGGGCCCAAGCCCGTCGATGATCGCGCCGTCGCCGTAGACCCAGAGCATGCGCGCGATGAAGCGCAGCGGCCGCACGAAGATCCAATCGTAGATCTCGTCGAAATACCATTTGTTATAGAGGAAGGCGTGAATAGGCTTGAACGTCCTGACCGTCCAGGCGGGCAAGGACGGCACCGCGATATAGGCGGCGTAGGCCAGCACGAACCCGCCGAGCATCATCAGTGTGGGCAGCCACTTCATCAGCAGCGATTCCACCGCGTGGCTGTCGCTGAGGATGGTGTTGTCGGGTAGCGTGAACAGCGACGCGCGCCAGAAGTGTGCGTAGCCTTCGTCGATGAAGTAGTGCGCGAAGCCGAGGCCCGCGCCGATCGCTCCAATCGCAAGCACCAGGAGCGGGATGGTCATCACTGGCGGCGATTCGTGGGCATGCTCGAAGGCGTGCTCGTCGCGGGGCGTGCCGAAGAAGGCCATGAACACCAGCCGCCAGGAATAGAAGGAGGTGAGGAAGGCGGCGACGATAAGGGCCCAGAAGGCGTACTCCGCGCCGGGCGCGTGCGAGGCGTGCGCGACCTCGATGATGGCGTCCTTGGAGAAGTAGCCGGCCGTGTAGGGGAAACCCGTCAGCGCGAGCGTGCCCGCGAGCATCATCATGAAGGTGAACGGGATCGCGGTGCGCAAGCCGCCCATCTTCCGCAAATCCTGCTCGCCGTGAAGCGCGTGGATCACCGAGCCCGCGCCAAGGAACAGGAGCGCCTTGAAGAAGGCGTGCGTGAACAGGTGGAAGATGCCGGCGCTATAAGCGCGAAGCCCAAGGGCCGCGAACATGTAGCCGAGCTGCGAGCAGGTGGAGTAGGCGATCACGCGCTTGATGTCGTTCTGGGCGACACCCACGGTGGCTGCGAAGAAGGCCGTGGTCGCGCCGACCAGCGTGACCACCCAAAGTGCCGTGGGCGAAAGCTCGAACAGCGGCGAAAGCCGGGCAACCATGAACACGCCCGCCGTCACCATGGTGGCGGCATGGATNNACCGGGGTCGGACCTTCCATCGCGTCCGGCAGCCAAGTGTGCAGCATGAACTGCGCCGACTTGCCCATCGCGCCCATGAAGAGCAGGAGGCAGATCACCGTGAGCGCGTCCGCCTGATAGCCGAAGACATTCAGCGTGGGCGAATTGGCGTGGCGCGCAGCCTCGAACACGGTGTCGAAATTGACGTCGTGGAACAGGAAGTAGATGGCGAAGATGCCCAGTGCGAAGCCGAAATCGCCGATGCGGTTGACCACGAAAGCCTTGATCGCGGCCGAGTTTGCGGAAGGCCGGTGATACCAGAAGCCGATGAGNNAGCGACAGCATCGCGAAGGTGAACAGCGACAGCTCCGCGAAGAACAAGGGCTGCCGGTCGTCATCGTGCATATAGCCGATGGAGTAGAAGTGGACGACGCAGGAGACCGTGTTCACCACCACCAGCATGACCGCGGTCAGCGTGTCGATGCGCAGCGACCAGGAGGTCTGCAAGTCGCCCACGCCGATCCACGGCATGAGCACGACGCGGGCTTCCTCGCCCTGGATGCCCACCTTGTAGAAGGCGTACCAGGACAGCACCGCGCTCGCGAGCAGGAGCATGCTGGTCAGGATGCCCGAAACCCGGTCGCCCAGAATTCGGCCGAAGAAGCCCGCAATGATCGCCCCGGCCAGGGGCATCAACACAATCGCTGGATACATCGTGCCTCAGCCCCTCATCGAGTTGATGTCGTCGACGGCGATCGAGCCGCGGTTCCGGAAGTAGATCACGACGATGGCAAGCCCGATGGCTGCCTCGGCCGCGGCCACGGTCAGAACGATGAGCGCGAAAATCTGCCCGGTGATGTCGTTCAGGAAGGCCGACATGGCCACAAGGTTGATGTTCACCGCGAGCAGCATCAGCTCGACGGACATCAGAATGACGATGACGTTCTTGCGGTTCAGGAAGATGCCGAAGACGCCGAGCGTGAACAGTACGGCGGCCACGCCTAGATAGTGCTGCAGGGTGATGCCCGTCGCGGCCTCGATGGGAGAGATAGCGTTCATGGCGTTCAGGAAATCCCCTTCCCGGTTTCCACTTGGACAACTTCGATGGCATCCTCGCGCCGGCGGCCGACTTGGGCGGCCACATCCTGCCGCTTGGCTGTTCGCTTATGACGGAGCGTCAGCACGATGGCTCCGATCATCGCAACCAGGAGAACGGCGCCGGACTGCTCGAAGTAATAGACGTATTTCGTGTAAAGAACCGCGCCGATGGCGGCCGCGTTGGAGATCGGCTGTGCCGCAAGCGGCTGAATTGCGCCCGGAGCTGAAATGAAGGTGGCGGAGACCGCCAGCAGCTCGAACAGCAGGATGGCGCCAACCAGGAGCCCCAACGGCACATAGCGCGCGCTTCCCTTTCGCAG
Source organism: Hyphomicrobiales bacterium (assembly GCA_003153975.1). Classification (GTDB taxonomy): domain Bacteria; phylum Pseudomonadota; class Alphaproteobacteria; order Rhizobiales; family Rhodomicrobiaceae; genus Rhodomicrobium. Next base: position 9,297 of record PMBZ01000177.1, on the reverse strand, counting down.
CTCGGAGAAATCCACATCGAGCATCATCACGACGAACAGGAA
>PMBZ01000177.1:7799-9228 GCA_003153975.1 Hyphomicrobiales bacterium | reverse complement strand
TTTAGCGGCGTGAGCCGTTGAAGAACGAATTGAACCTTTGAGTCCGCTGCCCCTGGCGGGAAGATAGCAGCGTGCGCTCGCAGAACCCGCCGCAAAGCTGCCATGACAGATAGCTTGCGGAAGGCGCACCGGCTTTCCGGATTTAAGGGTTAGCGGTAGCACGCTCCCAATTCAAGGGTTTTGTAATCTTTCGCCGCAATGGCTTCAACAAGCACCTTCCTTGAGCAGATGAGCGCGGCCCGGCAAATGGATGCCTGGCGTTTCGCTCTCCGTTCCACCCAATTTGGGCGGCACTTAGATAGCTTCACCCTACGGAAAGGAGACGCTCCCGGTGAGCAATTCATTCTCTCCACCGGAACTGCGGCTTAGCGGGCAACCGGCCGCGAATGCGAGGCTTTCTCAATCGCGGCCCTATACCTGTCGAATGCAAACTCGAAAGGGCCGATAGTGGCGTAGCTATCGAAGTCCGTTTGCGTTTCGTCGTAGCCGTTTTCATATGCGAAACGCGACCACAGCACTGAGTTGCCGTCGCGTGAAAGCTGGAACGTGATCGCCCCACACGCAAAATCGCCGCATTCGGGGCAGATGAACAGCGCGACCCGGTTTGGGTGAATCTCCGCTGGGGTTTCGAAGGTGAATATATTGGCTATCCGCTTATTCTCATGCCGCTTCCTCGCGTTGTTGCATGCCTCGTAGTCCGACGAGAAGCAGCCGCACATGTCATGGCTGCCGGCCCTGGTTGCGGAAAAAAGCGAAATGCCATTGACCAAAAAATCCACGGTGTTCCGCTCTGCCTTGAGCATGTGACCAGTGGCGTCCCGAACGCCAAGCCTGTACAGCATTGCGATAACGAGACTATCTGCCACAGCTTTGCTCGATCCAGTTTAGCGGCACTGGCTCAACTTGGTTACGGCTACCCCGTCCCAGGGACGGCCAGCGCAAACGGCTCCGTTTCTTCCGTTCCTCCCGCAAGGCGCGGCGCTTCTTCTGCAATTGGATAAATTCCCGCAGCCGCATGCTGGGCCATTTGCGCCAGCGGTTCCTATCGGCGGCCTGCTCCCGTCCGCGAACTTTGCTCTCAAGTTCCTCCGCGCGGAACCGATCCTGCGCATCGATCTGTCTCAGTCCCTCTTCTACGCGGCGGCGGTTCGCGAGCCTCTTGCGCTGGGGTGCGGCACGGCGGGCCGGCTTCTTCAAGTTTGAGCCGTAAGCCCGGCTATCTCTCTCCAGGCTCAGCCGCTTTTTCTCCTGAGGCGTACGGAATTTCTTCCTCACCCCATGGGCCTCAGCGATACCGTGCGTCGAGTTCCAGATTGCGCGCCAGCACGCGCTCCCAGCGGTCGCCATTCGAGAGCAGCTTCTCCTTGTCGTAGAGGAGTTCCTCGCGCGTCTCGGTCGCGAACTCGAAATTCGGCCCCTCGACGATGGC
>PMBZ01000177.1:4814-7785 GCA_003153975.1 Hyphomicrobiales bacterium | reverse complement strand
GCCTGCGCCGGGCAGATCGCCTCGCAAAGCTTGCAGGCGATGCAGCGTTCCATGCCATTGGGATAACGGCGCAGCGCGTGCTCGCCGCGGAAGCGCGGGGAGAGCGGGTTCTTCTCGTAGGGGTAGTTGATCGTCGCCTTCGGCCTGAAGAAGTATTTCATGGCCAGCCAGAACGCCGCCACGAATTCCGCCAAGACCGCGTATTTTAGGGACCGCGCGAAGCCCATGCGAACGCTCCTGTGACAGGCGCTAATGCGCCAAGCTCCCGGATTGCAAATACGGGACAGCAAATTGCAAAAACCCCGCGACCACCACCACCGCCACAAGCGAGGTTGGCAGCAGCACCTTCCAGCCCAGCCGCATAAGCTGGTCGTAGCGGTAGCGCGGCACGATAACCTTCACCATGGCGAACATGAAGAAGACGGCGCAAACCTTGAGGGTGAACCAGACGACGCCCGGCACCAAGTTGAGCGGCATAACGTCCACCGGCGGCAGCCAGCCGCCAAGGAAAAGGATCGTGGTCATCGCGCACATCAGCACGATAGAGACATACTCGCCCAGCATGAACAAGAGATAGGGCGTCGAGGAATATTCCACCATGAAGCCCGCGACCAGCTCCGATTCCGCCTCGGGCAGGTCGAAAGGCGGCCGGTTCGTCTCGGCCAGCGCCGAGATGAAGAAGACCACCATCATCGGGAACAGCGGCAGCCAGTACCAGTTGAGCACCGAGAGCCAGGGAACGCCCAAGAGCGTGGCAAGGCCGTGCGTTTTCTGGGCGTTGACGATTTCGGTGAGGTTCAGGGAACCCGCGCAGAGGAGCACGGTCACGATCACGAAGCCGATGGAAACCTCGTAGGACACCATTTGCGCGGCGGAGCGCAGCGCCCCCAGGAACGGATATTTCGAGTTCGAGGCCCAGCCGCCCATGATGATGCCGTAGACCCCGAGCGAGGAGATGGCGAACAGGTAGAGGATGCCCACGTTCAGGTCGGAGACTGCCCAGCCGTCCGCCACGGGCACGACCGCCCAGGCCGATAGCGCCAGCACGGTGGTTGCGAGCGGCGCCAGCAGGAACACCACCTTATCCGCGCCAGCCGGAATCACCGGCTCCTTGACGATGAATTTGATGAAGTCCGCGAAGGATTGCAAAAGGCCGTAGGGGCCAACCACGTTCGGTCCGCGCCGCAGCATGACGGCCGCCCAGATCTTGCGGTCCGCCAGCAGCAGGAAGGCGATGGCTATGAGCAGGCCCACGAGCAGGCCCAGGCTCTTGGCCAGGATGATGACGGCCGGAAACCCGTAGTCCCACCAGAGTGCGATCCAATCGATATCAGCCATGTGTGCCTGTCGCCCCCAGTTGAGTTACCTGGCTCACGGCCGAAAGCTCGGCCATCACAGAAGACGCCCGCGCAATCGGGTTGGTCTGATAGAAGTCCTCGATCAGCGGCGCCAGAGCCTCGTCCGGCAGCGGGGCGAGGCGCTCCTTGGCGGCGGCCGGCAGGGTGAGACCTTCGGGCGCAACTTGGTCGACGGCCGCCAGATGCGGATGCGCCGCATACAGTGCTTGGCGCAGCTCGCGCAGATTGTCGAAAGGCAGCTTGTGGCTCAAATGCTCGGAAAGCGCGCGGATGACGGCCCAGTCCTCGCGGGCGTCTCCGGGCGGGAATACCGCGCGCTCGCCAAGCTGAACACGGCCTTCGGTGTTCACGTAGGTGCCGCTCTTCTCGGTGTATGCGGCGCCGGGCAGCACGATGTCGGCAAGCCGCGCGCCGCGGTCGCCATGCGAGCCCTGGTAGATCACGAAGGCACCGCCGGTCTTGCTCACGTCGAACTCGTCCGCGCCCAGAAGGTACAGCACGTCGATATCGCCGCTGTCGAGCATGCCGTGCACGTCGTGGCCGCCCTCGCCCGGCAGGAAGCCGATGTCGAGCCCGCCTACCTGCGCGGCGCTGGTGTGCAGCACGTTGAGCGGGTTCCAGGCGGAGCTTTGGCCCTCCATCACGGCGGAGGCAAGCTGCGCGGCCTTGAGCAGCACGGTTTCGCCGGCCTCGTGGTTGAGTGCGGCCTGCCCCACGATAATCATCGGATGAAGCGCGGCTTTCAGCGCGGCCAGGACGCCGTTGCGGCCTTCGAGCGTATCGTCGAGCAGCTTGAGCGAGTTGCCGAGCCACTCGTAAGGGTAGTTCAGATCCGCTTGCGGCCCGATCAGTGCGACCTTGGCGCGGTTCTGCAGGAAGGCTTTGCGGACGCGCGCGTTGAGCACCGCCGCCTCGGTGCGCGGATTGCTGCCGATCAGGAGGATCACGTCTGCCTTGTCCACGCCGGCGATGGTGGAGTTGAACAGGTAGCTCGCGCGGCCGTGCTTCGGATGCAGCTTGGCGCCGAGCTGGCGGCAGTCGTAGTGCGGGGAGCCCAGCTTATCGAGCAGCATCTTGAGCGCGAACATTTCCTCCACGCTCGACATGTCGCCTGCGATGGCGCCAACGCCGTTGCCGTGCGCCTTGCCGATTCGCACCGCGATCTCGCCGAAGGCCTCGTACCAGGACACCTCTTCGAGCTTGCCGTTCACGCGCATATAGGGGCGGTCGAGCCGCTTGCGCTTCAGCGCGTCCACGGCGGCGCGCGTCTTGTCGGAGATCCACTCCTCGTTCACATCGTCGTGGTTGCGCGGCAGGATGCGCAGGACCTCGCGGCCGCGCGCATCGATGCGGATGTTCGAGCCGAGCCCGTCCATCACGTCGATCGATTCGGTCTTGCGCAGCTCCCAGGGCCGCGCCGTGTAGGAATAGGGCTTCGAGGTGAGCGCGCCGACCGGGCAGAGGTCCACCACGTTGCCCGAAAGCTCGGAGACCATGCCCTGCTCAAGGTAGGTGGCGATCTCCACGTCCTCGCCGCGGCTGATGAGCCCAAGCTCCGGCACGCCCGCGATCTCGGTCATGAAGCGGACGCAGCGCGTGCACTGGATGCAGCG
>PMBZ01000177.1:0-4766 GCA_003153975.1 Hyphomicrobiales bacterium | reverse complement strand
TCCATCACGCCTTCGCGCGCCTTCTTCACGAGCGGCGAATCGGTGCGGATCTGGGGCGGGGCGCCATCGCGGTTTGGGCGCAGATCGTTCACGCTGGTGGCGCAGGAGGCCATCGGTTTCGGGAAGCCCACCCATTCGACGAGGCACATGCGGCAATTGCCGGCCACCGACAGGCGCTCGTGATAGCAGAAGCGTGGGATTTCGAACCCCGCCAGTTCGCAAGCCTGCAACAGCGTGATGCCGTCCTCGACCTCGATTTCCCGGCCGTTGATGTTCAGCTTTGGCATTTTCAACCTTGAATGAGCGCCGCCTGCGGGGTTCTTATGTCACTAAGGAGCGCCGCCGGGCAACGGTTAACTGTGGGGGCTCTCACAGGATGTTGCGGCGGGAGGGAAATTACGAAGATGAAGGAAGACGCAAGCCCCGCATATGTCAAGCGAACATTGCGGGGTTGCGAGGAGCTTGGTTAGGGCTGCTTGTCCTGGCCGGGGCCGGACGAGTGCCCTGGCAAGCCGCCGATGGTGTCCTCGGCGTTTCCGCCACCTCCCCTCGGCGCCGGTGCGGGCATGGCTGCTGGCGCTTCCGAGGGCTTGGCCGGGTGGAACCCGCGCGATTTCATTTCCGGCTTAATCTGAGCGGGCTTCGTGGGCTGCTGCTTGGTGTCTTGATCGCCCGCGAAGCAGGGTGGAACCGCCACGGATATAAAGAGCGCCGGAAGGGCGATTAAGGCGATGGCTCTAAGCACGTTGGACCTCCCTCGATAAACGGTGACATTTCATTCCCGCCACGCCTGAACCCGCTCTCCTGTCCAGATGGCGGCGCCCCAGGTCAAAATGGCAAGTGCGGTTGGAAACGGCATGCGCGCCAGGAAAAACGGTACGCTCAAGCCGACAATGAGTAAAGAGCCCACAACTCCGACGAGGAAGTCCGCGCGCATCCCGTGGAAGGGCCAGCCGACCGCGGCGCCCAGGAGGCCCACGCAGAAGAGCAAAAGGAATTGCTGCGCTGTGCTCCAGCCATGGAAGAAGCGTCCGTCGAGAATTTGCGCGAGAGCCTGCGCGTGAACGAAGACGCCGGGAAAGAAAGTGGCTTTCTCCTTGCCTACCGTGAAAGGCAAGGTGTGTTGATCGAGCCCGGCGAAATCGGGTCCTATCAGAACGATTTTGCCCTTCAGGTCCGGCACTTTCCCGCAGGGCTGCGGAGACAGGATCTCGTGGGCCGCGTAATGGCCAAAAACCTCGCCCCGTTCTGGCTCAAGCAGCCAGTCGATGCGCTGCTGGCCTTCGGGAATTGTATGTGTGCCGTACACGGCCCGCACCTCTGGCAGGCCCGCCAGCACGCTCGTAAGCGACGGATAGCCTTGATCGGGGTCGTCATGATACACCCCGCGCGTTGCCCGGTCGCCGAGCGAGAAGATTTCCTTCGCGCGCTTTAAGCCGATATGGCCGCCCTTGTGGCCTGTCTTATCGATGAAATCCTTCAGGAACTTTCGCTGGCTGTCCGTTTTAAGGTAGGCCTCGTTGACCGCCGCGAGAACGATGGGGGGCTTCGCATTGCGGATCGCGTTGGCGAGCGCTCCGTCCTTATCCGGTTTGGTCGGCGTCATGAAATAGAAATCGACCCCGATTGCGAGCGCGCCGGCGTTGGACACGGCGGCGATCAGCTTCGCCATCCAGGCCCGGTCTGCTGGCGGTACTGAAGGCAGGCCGGCCTTTTCCAGGCTCTCCGGGTCGACAGTGACGATGGCAACCGCGTTGTACGGCTTATCGAGGCGCGGCGAGAAATAGTGGATGAGCCAGTCCTCGGTCCAGTGCTCCGAGCCCTCGGGCAGGTAGTTGTTGCTGCCGAGATAGTTGATGGCAAGCGCCTCCAAGGCGACAAGCACAACGATCGCTGCGATCGTGACCAGCTTTGATTTACGGCTCCCCATCATGCCGCGCTTTTAGCCTATGGGGCGGAAAGTGCAAGTACTTGGCTTGCTTGCGGCGGGGTGGAGCAGCGGTGGAGGGATGAGTACAATACAACCCGCATTACCCCTCGCCCCAACCCTCTCTCCATGGGCTACGGGATGCACACATCTTGTTCCTGCATTTGGGGCCGGCCGATGATTCCCTTTAAGCGTGATTCGCTTTTGGAGAGGCACGGATGGAACTGGGTCTGGGGCGGTTTGGGGACAAACGGCTCGAAAAGGGGGGGCTTCTGCACCGCCGGCTTGTTGCGCATAGCGGCAAGGGGATCAGCGTTGCCGGGCTCGGGGGCAACCGCACCGGCGAGATGCGCTTTGGGCGCTTTTTGCACAATCCCAAGGTAACCGTGGAGGAGATGGTAGCCACGGCCAAGAAGCGTGCCTGTGCGCAAGTCTTGGGCCGCCATGTGCTTACCATTCAGGACACCAGCGGGCTGCGCGTGGACGAAAAAGGCCTTGGTCTGTCCTTCCATCCGGTCATTGCCGTGGATGCGGATGACGGCAGGATGCTGGGTCTCATCGATAATTCGTTCCTTGCCCGCAAGGGCGGCGCGCGCGCAGGCCGCAAGCAGCGGAGCATCGAGGAAAAGGAGAGCTGGCGCTGGCTTGAGGGCGCCAAAAGCGCCGCTGCCCTGGCGGAGGCCGGAGCGGCCAGCGTGACCGTGATCGCGGACCGCGAAGGCGATATCTACGAGAGCTTTGCGTTCAAACCGGCCGGGGCTGAACTCCTGGTGCGGGCGGCGCAGGATCGCGTTTTGGCCGATGGAAGCCGGCTGTTCGCCAAGGCCTCTGGCTGGGACGAGGCGGGCCGCATGAGCGTGGATTTGCCCGCCATTCCGCGCTCAAGTAGCGCGCCGTGCGGTAGCGCGCCGCTAAAAGGGCGCAAAGCGCGGAGAGCGCAGCTCAGCCTGCGCTTCGGCACGGTTGAGATCGCAAAGCCCCATCACAAGCAGGGCGGAGCGGAACTACCCAAGACCCTGACGCTTCAGGTTATCGATGCGTGTGAGGTCGATCCGCCAGAGGGGAAGGAGGCGGCGCATTGGCGGCTTATCACCAGCCACAAGGTAGAGGATATCGAGGCCGCGCGGCGCATCGTTAGCTTCTACCGCAAGCGCTAGACCATCGAGCAGGTGTTCTGGACCATGAAGACCAAGGGCTTCCAGATCGAGGTCCTGCGCCAGCAGGAGGAGCCGCTCAAAAAGCTGGTCACGGCCATTCTGATCGCGGCCATCACGGTGATGCAGCTTGTGGCGGAGCGCGACGGCGCCGCCGCCCGCCCGCTTGAGGATGCCCTCGGTCCAGAGGATGTGCCGGTCCTGGAAAAGGTCTGCGAGAGCCTCGAAGGCAAGACCCAAAAGCAGAAAAATCCTCACCCCAAGGGCAGCCTCGCCTACGCTGCCTGGGTCTTCGCAAGGCTCGGCGGCTGGAACGGCTATTACGGAAAACCCGGTCCCATCACCATGGTGAGGGGGCTCGCGGAGTTCCATGCAATCAAACGCGGATGAGGCCTCCGAGATGTGTGAATCTCGTAGCCCTGTGGGAGAGGGACAGGGTGAGGGGTTGAACCCCCGCAACCTGGCATCCGGCCAACCCACATCAGCCAGCGGGAAGAGGCTGGGCGAGCCGGCCGGCCACATCCTGGATATACTGCCACGCCACGCGCCCCGACCGCGAGCCGCGCGTCATGGCCCATTCGAGCGCCCCGGCGCGCAACTGCTCCGCCGGCAGGACGAGCCCATAATGGTCCGCATACCCCCGCACCATATCGAGGTAATCGGCTTGGCTGCAATTGTGGAAGCCGATCCACAGGCCGAACCTGTCCGATAGCGAAACCTTCTCCTCGACCGCCTCGCCGGGATTGATCGCGGTCGCGCTCTCGTTGTCCATCATCTCGCGCGGCATCAGATGGCGGCGGTTCGAGGTGGCATAGAACACCACATTTGGGGGCCGGCCCTCGATGCCGCCCTCCAGCACAGCCTTGAGCGACTTATAGGATGTGTCCGCCGCGTCGAAGGAAAGATCGTCGCAGAACAGGATGAAGCGCTCGGGCCGCCCGCGCAGGTGCGAGAGGCAGCGCGGCAGGCTCGCAATGTCCTCGCGGTGGATCTCGACGAGCTTCAACCGGCCGCCCCCCGCAGCGTTTTGCCTCGCTTCCACCTCCGCATGCACCGCCTTGACGAGCGAGCTTTTGCCCATGCCGCGCGCGCCCCAGAGCAGCGCATTGTTCGCCGGCAGCCCTCGCGCGAAATTCTCCGTGTTGGCGAGCAGCGTGTCGCGCATCCGGTCCACGGATTTGAGCAGCGCAATGGGCATGCGGTTGACATGCGGCACGGGCGCAAAGCGGTTTTCCTCGGCCTGCCAGATAAAGGCATCCGCCACAGCGAAATCTGGCGCCGGTGGAGGCGGCGGCGACAGGCGCTCCAGGGCTTCGGCAATGCGGAGAAGGGCGGCTTCGGGGGTAATGGGAGCATCGGTCATGGGGAGCATCTGAGGGTGGCGGCTCGAACTATGCGATTCTCCCCTCACCCTGTCCTTCTCCCCATGGGAGAAGGGACCCTCGAACTGCCCGCAGCGGAATTTCTGGCGTCCCCTCTCCCAGGGGGAAAGGGACAGGGTGAGGGGAGAATCGTTTAGTTCAAGGCACTACTTGGCAAAATGTTAGCGCTTACCGGCTTGCGCAGGCATGACGCCCGGGCATGGTCGATCCCCCTTATCATCGCCGGCCCACGGATGGAAGCTTGGCGGAATAATCCCCGGAACGAATGCGCGCAAAAGTGGCGGGAAGGCTGGAATGAACGCG
>PMBZ01000232.1 GCA_003153975.1 Hyphomicrobiales bacterium | reverse complement strand
CTAAGTCCGACAGGCTGCTAGAGGTTCCAAACAGTTGGTTATGAGCCTTACGTCTTCGCTTACCCCTTCACTAGGCCGGTGTGGCGCTCGATGCGTTCCACGCGCATCTCTATGCCACGGATATCGTGCTCGATGATCTGGACGCTTTTCTTAAGCGTGGCTACATCGTCCTTCACGATACCCAGGTCGGTGCGTATCGCGGCAACCGCAACCTTCAGGTTGTCGAGCCGTCCATTCACTTCCTTGAAGCCTTGGCGCACTTCGTCACGAAACTCCGTCATCTCCTTACGGAATTCAGCTTGTTCCTCGCGCATCTCCCGAAGCAGCCGCAGGGTGTGATCTTCCGGTTCGTCAGTCATGGCGCATTGTCTCCTTTCGAGACGTGATTGTAAACGGTCATTGGAACTTTTCGAGTTCGGCTCGAACCATGTCGAGCGCGGTTTCGATCTCCTCCATCGCGGCGTCAACGGCTTCGAAGATGGCGCTGTTGTCGTCCAAGCAGACGGCGAGCGTCTGGCCGAGGAACTGTGTGTCGCCAGCCTTCCAGCGGCCACTGAGCAAGTGTTCCGTTGTGCCGGGATGTGGGGAGCCGCTCAGAAAGCCCTGCTGGGTTTGTTAGTTCGGTACCCCGGTGTCCATTGCAAGCATTAGCCGGTGTAGTTCCCTCCTCCCTGCCCAGTGAAGGTTTAGCACGGCCTTGGGGTTGAGCCACAGGCTACCCAGGCGGCCAACCTGCTGGTACCATTCCATCGAAACAGGAGCGCGCTTGCGCCAGAACCGATAGCCATCCTCCGACAGCCAGCCGGAGGGACGCATCTCGCAGTTGAGGACTTCGGCTATGCGGTCGTAGAGCATCGTCGCCATGCCCTGTCGCCGGAGCGGCGGGCTGACCTGGGCGTGGGCCACCTGCCACCACGTGTTGGGATGTTGGATGAGGTCGACGAAGGCGATCATCCCAGAAATCTTCGGGTCCTGCGCCATCAACGAGCGCTCGGCATCTTCGCGAGGGACCAGCCGGAAATGCCTGAGTTCCATCCCGATTTTTGGCCGCAAAAGGCGTTGCGTATGGCCGGCGAACTCGGTGGTCTCAAGGAACACCTCTGGCGGCATGTACTCCTCCTCCGGGGCGGGACTGAAAGGAGAAGGCTGGCGGCTCTCTTGAATGAGACTGTTGGCCTCCCTCAAAAAGTTCGCTGAGATGTGCTGAAGATCGGCGAGGATTTCGTCATCAAGTTGGAGGTAGAGGGCACGGTACAGGACGATTAAAGAGGAGATTTGCAGGTTGTACGGCTCGGGGATGTAGCCAGGGGTAGCAGCGTCGGCGGCTGTCATAATAGCCTCGCTGAGCGTTGGAAGGGCGGCGCATATACGATGGCCCATCAGCGTTGTCAAATGACGTTGCTTTTAAAGGAGAATTCGAAAGTTCAGAAGCGGCCCATCACGGCGGTTTCTGCTGCACCATCCGGCAACTTCACGGCCTCTACACATACCCTAAGCTGTTCCAGCGCTGGCCCCGCTGCCCCTGGGCAGACAATCCAAAGATGTCACGCACAGACACGCTCAATTTCTGCGTTGCCTGGGCAGCCTTCGCCCGAAGCGCCTGACTAGGCTAACCGCAAGGCTAACCGGAGGGACTAACCGGAGGGACTCGACAATTGTTTACCCTCGTTATATGTTTCCGTACGAATTGTGTAGGTTGGGGGGGCGCAATTGAAAAGTTTTCTTGGAAAATTCGGTGTCATAGCTGCTAGTTTTGTGGCTACCGCAGTCTGCGCCTCTCCTGCTGTCTCAGCCGCCACGCCGACGATTGAGCAAGCCGATGCTTCCGCCGTTGAGGGCACCAAGTTTACCGCAGCCACCGAGAGTGGAGACCTGATGAACTTCACACTTAAGCGTGTGGGCGCTAATGGTCCGCTGTTTGCCGAGCATGAAAGCCATGCCTCTCATTCTTCGCACGCGAGCCATCGGTCGCACTACAGCGGTAACTAGCGGCTAGATACTCTGATGGCGGGGTCCCTGGTACTTGAGCTGGATAGCCACATATATCGGCTAGAGGCTGTGCAGAAGGCAGCCTATCGTTTCATCGATAGGTTGACCGTTCTGATTTCTGAGCGTGACGGTGGCCCTATCGTCTGCGAGATTGAACCCATAGCGGGCGGGACGACCCTTTTTGACATTCTCCTAGCCGACTTCAAGCGCGAGCTGTTGGACCAGCAGTTGCGGTCCAAAATCAAGGCAGAGACCGAACCTGTTCGCAATTTGATCCTGGCTTACGCTTTCTCCCGTTCCGGTCTTCAGCAATGAGCAAATTCCAGCGGCTGGACTTCTACCGAAGCCAGACGGGGCGTTACCACCTTCTGCCTTTTCGCTTTGAGCGCGTTGGCGACGGCGAAGTAGTCGTCACCAACTCGGCTGGCGAGTTCGCGTACCTTACGCCAGGCAAATTGAAAGCTCTGGTAAGCCACACTCTGCCAGTCACCGATCCCGATTACACTCTGCTTAGGTCTCGACACTTCATTAGGGAAGAAGACGATGCCGCAAGCCTTGAACTGTTGGCTTTGAAGGTCCGCACGAGGCTCAGCCGGTTGCGGGACTTCACAAATCTCCACCTGTTTGTCGTTACCCTACGTTGCGACCATAGTTGCCATTATTGCCAAGTTTCACGCAAAACAGAGGACAAAGCGGCGTTCGATATGACGCCTGAGACTGCCAGCAAGGCATTAGATTTCGTGTTTCGCTCGCCAAATAACGCTGTGAAGATCGAATTCCAGGGGGGCGAGCCGCTGCTGAATTTTCCGCTTATTCGCCATATCGTTCTCGATGCGGAAAGCCGTAACCTTGACTTCAAGAAGAATTTGCAATTTGTTATTAGCACAACATTGTCACTTGCAACCGATACGATTCTTGAATTTTGTCGAGATCATAACATTCATCTTTCGTCGTCGTTAGATGGTCCGGAAGACCTTCACAATAAGAACCGCCCCCGTCCAGGTAGGGACAGCCACGCGCGTTTCGTTGAAGGCTTAAGCCGTGCCCGCGACATGGTTGGATACGATTCAGTCTCAGCTTTGATGACGACATCTCCCGCGAGCATTGGTCGAGTTCGGGACATAATAGATGAATATCTTCGTCTCGGCTTTGGTAGCATTTTCCTAAGGCATCTGTCTCCATACGGTTTTGCTCTGAAGACGAAGAGTTTTCACGAATATAATGCTGAAACGTGGCTCGATTTTTATCGGGAAGGCATGGACTACATAATTGCCCTTAATGAGTCTGGCACGAGATTTGTTGAGCACTATTCCGCGCTCGTCTTGACGAAGATGCTCACTTCCAATGATCCCGGATTCATCGATCTAATGAACCCGTCTGGAGCAGGTATAGCTGCCATCGTTTTCAATTACGATGGTGACGTTTACGCATCTGACGAAAGCCGGATGTTGCACGAAATGGGCGACTCATCCTTCAGGCTCGGAAATATACACAAAAACACATATGAGGAAGTCTTCACCTCAGACGCCTTGTTGAGCACCCTTGAGGACTCCTTCACCTTGTCCATCCCAATGTGCGCCGATTGCGCGTTTGAGCCCTGGTGTGGCGCTGATCCAGTCTACCATCACGCAAGGTATGGCGATATTCTTGGGCGCAAACCTGAGTCTGAATTCTGCAAACGCATGATGGGCACAATTAAATACCTGCTTAATGCGATGAAGGATGCACAAACCCGCGAGATTTTCGACCGCTGGGTGAACAAATGCTAACCCTAAGCGGTGCCGTTCTCGCAACAAACGCCTCCAAGGGCGACACAAAGCGGCAGTTATTCAGCCTAAGCACCAATCCTAATCTTCCCTCGCCGATCAAGAGCCAGAAGGCTTTTCTTGTTTCCAGTGGCAATGAAGTATCCGATGGGTTTCGCCATTACATCGTCTTTAACGTGAAACCAGAGCGATTGCCGAATGAGGCTCCCTACACCATTGTCGGAGACGAGTTTAGGTACTTCGGCGACAAAGATGTTGTCGCCATCGGTAATGGTCGAATTCGTTGCCTCTATCGGGCCAGCTCTTCTCATAATAGCATTTTACTGACCGAGCAATGTAACAATTATTGTTTGATGTGCTCACAGCCTCCCAAGCGAGTTAGTGATCCTTGGTTGCTTGAGGAGGCGCTAGAGTTAATAAGGCTAATTCCGCGCGAGACGCAATCGCTGGGGATCACTGGCGGGGAACCCACTCTATTGGGAGACGGGCTCATTGAGCTGCTGAGGTTGACTAGAAATTGGCTGCCACATACGTCGGTGCATCTGCTCAGTAATGGGCGGGCTTTTGCAGATGCCCAATTTGCCAAAAAATACGCGGCAGTTAGCCACCACGATCTAATGTTGGGCATCCCTGTCTACTCATGCGATCCGACTCGCCATGATTACGTAGTCCAAGCCCGAGGCGCGTTTGACGAAACGATCCGGGGAATTCTCAACCTGAAGCAGCTTAACCAGCGGGTCGAAATTCGGGTGGTAATCCACAAACAGACCTATCAGGGGTTACTAGACTTAGCTGAATTCATTGCCAGGAACCTCCTGTTTGTAGATCACGTAGCGCTAATGGGCTTGGAAACTACAGGATTCACCCGAGCCAACATGGACGCCCTATGGATTGATCCTGCCGAGTACAAAGGAGAGCTTGGCAAGACGGTTCGGAAATTGCGCAACTACGGTATCCGGGCTTCTGTCTATAATCATCCGTTATGTCTTGTTAACAGTGATGCCGAGCAGTGCTATGTGAAGTCTATATCAGATTGGAAGAATGAATACGCCCCAGAATGTACTATGTGCAGCCGCAGGAACGAGTGCGGTGGCTTTTTTTTATCCGGCATACAATACGGTTATAGCAAACATATCACGCCGTTTCCGTAACAATACTACGGAATCACGACATTTCTTTTGCCAAAACCCTAACGCTGACCAAAAACGCTCGGATGCATTGTTCCTGATTTTTCCTGGTAAACCAAGAAGCAAGTGGCAGCGCGCCTGTTCCGGCGTGTTGGACAGCCAGTTGTGTCTATCGGACTTTGTGACTTTGCCGGTAGCTCCGCACCATCTCGGGGGTAATGTCCCTGTCGTAGCAAGTCGGAGCCTCTCCGCCTGGGCGGCTGTATGCGCTTCGCTTGCCGCATGAACTGCCATTGCGCGCGCTTTGATAAGGGCAAGCGCAGGGACCTGGATAGGACGCTATGGATTCCGCGATGATGGCTTTCTTGATTTCCGCATCGGACCTTGAATCAAGCGCGGAAGCCGTGCCAGAAAGTGCAAACAAAACTGAAAGAGCTAAGCCGATCCGCAATAACATGGCCTTCCCCCCTAACGTAAGCCGTGCAGTAGGTCGGAGAGTACACCTCGCAACCATCGTCCCACAAGAGCTATAGCGTCGCTCAAAGGTGCTGGTTGCCTACCGGCGCTCAAGAATGCCTAATGCGCATATCTAACCGACTAGCTAGTGAATTCAAGCATCTTTCTTGGGGGCTGCCACCATGACGACTGGTGCGGTTCTCGCCGCCACTTTTGCGCGGATTTACGCCGCTCGCTAACAACATGGCGAGCTATAAAGCATGAAACGGGCTTGTCCGGGGCTGTGTGCTGTGGCTCGCCGCTGACACTTGGCGTGGTTCGCACTCAGTTCCGGTAATTCCGAAGCTGGAGGCTGAGCGGCTGCACGTTGAAATCGAACCCATGACTGGTCACCGACCCGGTGCGGAAGAGTGGTGAGGTTGCGCTGGACGGAGCGATGCAGTCTATTCGTTGGCGAGGCCGCGAAACTCTGCTTAGGGCCTAGCGCTATCGTGGAGCCGCTAGGGGCTCACACACGGCCGCTCACGACCCATCGCGGTGTGGCGAACTCACCTTCAGTTTGAAAGAAGACGCCCAATGATAGGCGCGAACACCAGAACCAATATGAAGACCGCCAAGAAAAGGCCGCCCCAGCCTAATTTAGGCTCATATTCGTAGTTATCGCTCATAACATCCGCTGCGCATTGAGTAGGCTCCCACCGGACGCGTTAACTATCGGCGGGAGCTTTCATTTTGGGACGGTAGCGGGGGCAGCCGCCTTAAACCGATGATTGCAATGGCTGCCGTTAACTGCAACCAACCATCGATTGTATCGGTGTTTTCAACACAACGTTTGCGCTCTTTCCTCCTGCAACTTTGGGAGGTAGGATAAACCTGCTTGATATGAAAGACCTATTCCGCTTTGCTGAATAAACTGCCGAACGGGCCAGCCTGTTGAGGCAAGGAGCGGAAGACGGGCCGTCGCAAAAATCGAAAATGTTGCTGGCGTCCAGCGGATGGCGGACTGGAAGGGAAAAGAACCCGAGCCCATCCCCAAAAGCATTATCCGCCTAGCCAAATCAGGGCAACTTCACCGCCTCTACGCAATGCCTAAGCAGCTCCAGCCCAGGCCCCGCAGAATAGACGCCGAAAGTCATGCCCGGCCGCTTGTGGCCGACCACAGAAGCTATTGTAGCTTCCGGTATCCCCGCCCGCTCCGCCTTCGTAATGAACCAGCGCCGAAATGAGTGAAAGTTGATGAGGCTTCTCTTCCGGCCTTCCCGGCGCTCGTCAATCCCAAGGGCGACGCGATACCGCCCAAATGCCTTCACTGCGGGCATTGAGCGCTCTCTCTGGGACCCCGGTTCCGGCACAGGAAACCCGTCGAAGAGATCGTCGTCAGGAGCTTTACCCCGCTTCAGCGTTTCGATTAGCGGAACGAGCGCTGAGTGAATAGGCACGTATCTCTCCCCAGCTTCTTTCTTTTGAGGCTTGAAACGGAATAGCCCGTTTTCGCAGTGCTTCACCTTGAGGCTGACTATCGCGTCGATGCGTGCGCCCGACAGCGCAGCGATACGCATCAACGACCCGAGCGCCGTCATGGATGGTGAACCCGCCAAGAGCGCTTGGACCTCCTCATCGTTGAACGGTCTCTCCCTGTCCTCTGGAGCGACACGTTCCTTCGGCAGGAATTGGTCGCGCCATACGTTCTCCGCGACCATGTCCCTGGTCTTCAGCCACTTCCAGTAAGCAGAAAGGCTGGATATATACTTGTTCGCGGTCCTGTTCGTGAGCCTTTGGCCGTTCCTCGCTGACGCGGCGATGTCGGGAAGGTCACCTATGAAGCGGCCCGCAACCTTCCGCTTTATGGCCTCTATCGTTGGATAAATGCCGTTCGCCTTGCACCAGTCCAGGAGGTACTTGAGCGCGCGGACATCATCCCCTTTCGTCCGCTCTTTCCTGTTGATCTGCTGCCTGTGCCATTGGTCCAGAAGCGCCGTCAGGGGAGTGCCTTTCCCGGTTGCGACTTTAAAATAGAAGCCAGCGAGCGCTTCTCTTTCGCTGTCATAGATCGGCTCGCGGGTGTATGGGTCTTCATCGATGGGGTCACCTGCCAACTGATCGGCGCGGAGGTGGATCGCATCCATGACGGTGAAATCGTCAGGCCCTCCTTCACTTGTGTCATTTTCTAGCGCTTCCCGCATGATCAGCGCCTCCTCAAGAAGCGGATCGGCAGGAGTTGCACGAGCTGCGAGATGAATTTGCTTTTTTAGTTCGGCCACGACCTTCCACTTGAGCGTGTTCGCGACCACGAGGCTGTCTGTCTTGAGAGGACGCTTCAGCTTTGTCTTGCCTACAGCCTTTTGGAACTGCCGCGGTACGGGCACAGTCACACGATATTTGCCACCATGCACTTCTAGGAAGCGCGTGTCGCTCCTGCTCATTGGTCTGTCTAGATGCCCCCTGAACGCCCTGCGTACCCATATTGCGTACCCAATTAAGGCCGCAAAATGTCAGCAGAATAAGCATATTAAGGGCTTAGAGGTCGCTTGTATGGGGCTCCAGGTTCCCCAGCCAAATAAAATCAAGGACTTATCAATCTAAAATGCGGACGATCCTGACAACGGAATCGCCCTACTGTCAGCCTTTCCAGACAACCGCCACGCACCGATCCGGCTTCTTTCCGCCCAAATAGGCTGCGCCAAGCCCTCTCCGATCATGATCGCGGAGGCAGCCTGTGACTTTGCCTTTCGTCAACCGCTGCTGCCACCTGTTCCGCGCCATTGCGCGCCGTGGTATCGACAACGTTCCTCTGATTTGGAGCAATGAATTGAGCGAGCCCGTGAAAGCGATCACGATTTACATCGACGCGGACGCCTGCCCGGTGAAGGCCGAAATCTATCGCGTGGCCGAGCGGTACAGGGTCAAGGTCTACGTCGTCAGCAATAGCCCGATGGCGATCCCCAGGTCGCCGCTTATCGAGCGTGTCGCCGTTGGCAGCAATCCCGATGCGGCAGACGATTGGATCGCGGAACGGGTCTCACGCGGAGACATCGTTATCACGGCCGATGTGCCACTCCAGCATCGCTGCGTAAAGGCTGGGGCGGACGTGATCGCGCCTACCGGGCGCGCGCTGACCGAAGCATCCATCGGCATGGCGCTGGCGACACGCAATTTGATGGACGATTTGCGATCCGCCGGGCAAATCACCGGCGGCCCGAAGCCGTTCCAGCAGCGTGACCGGTCCCAATTCTTGTCCGCCCTCGATCTCGCCATCGTCCGGCTGAAGCGCGACGGGTTTGGGGCCTGATCCCTCTCGCCTCACAGCCGTGCGCGCGTATACCGTTGCGCACCGATTTTCCACAAATTCGAGGCGCGGCGAGCAAGTTGTTCTTTATTTGTTCTGAGCCCGGCGATAGTCTCGGCCGATCGAATCAACCCTGCGGCAAGCCATGGCGACGTTGATCATCACGGAAAAAACAAGCCAAGCCAAAGACCTGCGGGCGGCGCTCGGCAATCGCTTCGGCCAGATCCTGCCGGCCGAGGGCCATCTTCTGCGGCTGGCCGAACCCGACGAAGTCGACGCGGGCTGGAAAAGCTGGTCGTGCGTTCTGCTCAAACCGGACGGCCTCTACCCCATCCGCCCGGCCGCGCAAGGCAACAAGCCAGCCAAGCTCAAGGCCATAGGCGCCGCGCTCAAGACCTGCGACCAAGTCATCCTCGCCACCGATTGCGACCGGGAGGGCCAGCTCATCGGTCAGGAGATATTGGAACATTTCGGCTATCGAGGCCACGTTCAACGTGCCTTGTTCACCGCGCAAGACCCCAAGACGTTGCAGCAAGCGTTCGCAAGCCTGAAGCCGAACCGGGAGCTGCGCCCGCTTTACGAGGCGGCGGTGGCGCGCCAGCAATCCGACCAGATCTTCAATCTTTCGCTGACCCGCACCGCCACCAAGACCCTGCTCGCGCCGGGCACGCGCGGCGTTATCGGCATCGGACGGGTTAAGACGCCAACGCTTGGCATCGTCTGCCTGCGCGAGCTTGAGATCCGCAACTTTCGCTCCGAAGACTATTTCGAGATCGTTGCCACGGCGAACACCGCCGGCGGTGCCTTTGAAATGCGCCATGCCCCGCCGGCGAAGCACCGCATCAAGGACCGCGCGCATGCCGAAGCCATCTGCCGGGCTGCCGCCAACTATCGCGGGCCGCTCGGGGTTTCGGTCGAACATTGCCGGCAGGGGCCGCCAAAGCTTTTCGATCTGCCGGCGCTGCAAAAGACCTGCGGCCAGCGCTGGGGCTGGACCGCCGACAAGACGCTGTCCATCGCCCAGGAACTCTACGACGGCGATGGCAAGAAGCTGATTACCTATCCGAGGGCGGAAGCCCGTTACCTGACCGAGAACCAGACCGGCGACGTTCCGGCCATCACAACCGCGCTGACGCGTCTGCGCGGCTTTGCCCATCTCGACCTCGGCAAGCCCGTGATCCGCCGCGGCAAGCAGGGGCACTTCTGCGATCGCGCGCTGGAAGGCGTCTCGCATCATGCCGTAGTGCCAAACGTCAATGTCCTCGACGACCTGGAGCAACGGCTCACCCGTCTCAGCGACGATGAAAAGCGGTTGTTTGCACTCATTTGCCGCTCTTATCTGGCCGCCGTCATGCCGGACTTCGAGTACCGCCAGACCGTCGTCACGCTTAAGATTGCGGCGCCGGAGGCGGAATTCCGGGCTACCGGGCGCATACCGCTGCGCCAGGGCTGGAAAGCCGTCTATGGCGCCGCCGAGCCCGACGCCGCCGGCGGCGACACCGAACAGACGCTGCCGCCGCTGACCGATGGCGAAGAGGCGGCGCTGACGGAACCGCGCGTCGAGGACAAGCGGACACAGCCGCCGCCGCGTTACAACGAAGGCACGTTGATTGATGCCATGCAGAACGCTTGGCGCTTCGTGGAAGCGCCCGCCATGCGCGAGCGGTTGAAGGAAGCCAAGGGCATCGGCACACCGGCGACGCGCGCCGAAATCATCAAGGGGTTGAAGCGGCAGAACTTGCTCGCCGCAGATGGGAAATTGGTGGTCCCAACCGAGGCCGGGCTTCAGCTGTTCGAACTTCTGAGAGGGGCAGCACCCGCGCTGGTCGACCCTGGAACGACCGCGGAGTGGGAAATGCAGTTGGATGCGGTTGTCACCGGCAAGGTGGACTTCAGGGCTGTGATCGACGGCATAGCCGCCGAGGCCGGTAAGCTGATCTCGGTTCTAAGGGAACGATCGGGCGGCGCGATGCGCTTGCAGATGCCGGCCGCCAAGCCCGAGCGCACCCACCGCCGGCCGGGCGGGCCGCTTCGTCCGGCTCGTGGCGCCTCCGCCGCCAAACTGTCCCGGCGGCGCCCCTCCACCAAGCCGGAACCGGCCTCGAAAGGCGAGACCGCCTATCCCGAAGCCGCGTCGAGGAGGCCTGCCACATCACGGCGCCAGGTGCCCACTGTCCGCATGGTCGCCTATGCGCAAAAGCTCGCCAAGGCCAAGAACCTGGCCCTGCCTCCAGATTATGACCGGGACTTCCAAGTCTGCCGCGGCTTTCTCGACCGGCATGGCTGAATGGGAACGGAACCCGCCCGCAGTCCGGTGCGGCTCCGCCGGCATGGGCACGGCGCATGTAATGCCTGTGGACGGGGGCGCCGTGTCTTAACCCGCGGACACGGCGCGATGGTTGCGGGTCAGCCCAGGGGGACGAACCAGGTTAGCAGGTAGTAGTTGGCGCCGAATATGGCCAGGCAGGTGCTGATAACCTTGGCAAGCTCCATGTCCCATCCGAACAGAATGGCCGGAGAGCCGAGCTTGGGAGAGACGCAAAGCGCCACGGCGTTGCCGAGCAGGATGGCCGGCCAAACCAAGGCGAGGGGCATGAGAGCGATAACGACCGGCGTGCTGCCGATCTTAGTCCTTTGGTTGAACATGAAATGCGCAACCGCCGCGGCGGTCAGCGCGTAAATGATAAAGAGGTCGAAAGACATAACTGGAACATGGACATTATATGTGGCCAACGGCGTCTTTGAATAATCGATAAGTCTTTCGCAAAATGGGTATAAAAGAGTCCGGTAGAGGCCGAGGAAGGTGTTAACCTGTGGGGCCACCACAAAGTTTGTGAGCCTCTCCAGCACGTTGAAGAGGGCAACAGCGCCAACACAGATGCAAATCCAACGCAATGTACTCATGGTCCGGCTCGTCTGCTAGCATCCGGGAACCTTCAAGGTTCACCAACTAAACACAGCCTGAGCTTGCACCTAAGATACTTAAAGCCCGGTAAAAGCAGCGCCTGAGAAAGCGGCGGGAATACATTTTTCGATGCGGCGGCACCCTCGCCGGCGTTTCCGCGCCAGTCAATAGGGTTCCCATGGGCGGCGCTCAAGCGATTTCCGGCGGC
Organism: Hyphomicrobiales bacterium; assembly: GCA_003153975.1. Taxonomy (GTDB): domain Bacteria; phylum Pseudomonadota; class Alphaproteobacteria; order Rhizobiales; family Rhodomicrobiaceae; genus Rhodomicrobium. Next base: position 3,686 of record PMBZ01000232.1, on the reverse strand, counting down.
GGCGACGCGAGTTCGATAACATGCTATGTTCGCGCCGTGATCGAGGCCCTTATCCGCACCATCGAACAGAAGAAAGCGCAGCTCGACCGCTTGCGCCCGCTTTCGGCGGCTGCCTTGGCACAGCTGCAAAAGCATTACGATGTCGAGCTGACCTATTCGTCGAACGCCATCGAAGGCAACACCCTCACGCTTCGGGAAACGGCTGAAGTCATCGAGCACGGCATTACGGCTGGCGGCAAATCGCTGCGCGATCACCTCGAAGCCGTCGATCATTACGATGCGGTGTTATGGATGCGCGAGCTGGCCGGAGCGGCGAAGCCCATCGGCGAAGATGCGGTTTGCGAGCTTCACCGGCGCATTGTCGCGCGCAGCCAGCCGGGACTTGCAGGCGTTTACAGCCGGCTTCCACGCCGGATCGCGGGTTCGCCTGTTGTCTTTCCAAACCCCGCCAAGATCCCGGCACTTATGCAAGAGTTCGCCGGGTGGCTGAAAGATGCGGCCTCCGTTCCGGCTGCGGCCTTCGAGGCCCATTTCCGCCTCACCGCCATTCACCCATTCGGCGACGGTAATGGCCGCACGGCGCGTCTCTTGATGAATCTTTTGCTGGTACGCGAAGGCTACCCGCCGGTTGCCGTGCGTCCAGAGGATCGCAAAACCTATCTGGACGCTCTGGAATGCGGCTCGCTCACGGGAGATCCGTGGCCGTTTCAGCGTTTCATGCACGAGCGCCTGAACGCGGCCTTGGACGAGTATTCGAGCGTTTTGCGGGAGGCGCTCCCCGAGCCGGGCCTACCCGGGAAAGCCGCCCCCGGAGAGCCAACGCCCCAGTTCTGATTTTGCAGTATGAGCCGCAAACGACCGCAGGAGATTCACCCCGCCTGCAAAAGCCGCATGGCGTCGTCGCGCTCGAATAGGGCCAGGCAGCGGCGGGCGGCCAGGCCCTGGGGCGACTTGAGATAGGTATCGCGGGCGAGGATGTATTTCGACAGGTCCGCCGCGCGCTCGATCAGGGGGGCGGCTAGCGGCCAGGGCGCCAGCCTGAAGCCCGGATCGCCGCTTTGCCGCGCGCCCAGCACCTCGCCGCCGCCGCGCAGGCGCAAATCCTCCTCGGCGATCACGAAGCCGTCGTCGACCTGCCGCAGGATGTCGAGCCGCGATTTGGCGGTCTCCGATAGCGGGGACTTGTAGAGCAGCACGCAGGAGGATTGCGCCGACCCGCGCCCCACGCGCCCGCGAAGCTGGTGGAGCTGCGCAAGCCCGAACATCTCCGCGTTCTCGATAATCATCACCGTGGCGTTGGGCACGTTCACGCCCACCTCGATCACGGTGGTTGCGACCAGGATCGAGGTTTCGCGCGCGATAAAGGCGGCGATGGCGGCGTCCTTCTCCGCGCCGGAGAGCTTGCCATGCACGAGGCCCACGCGCTCGTCGCCGAACACCTGGCGCAGGTAAGCCGCGCGCTCCTCGGCGGCGGCCATTTCGCGCATGGTGTCGCTTTCGACCGCAGGGCAGACCCAATAAACCTGCGCGCCCTCTTTCAGCGCCCGCTGCAAGCCCTGAACCAACTCCTCCAACCGCTCCTGCGGAATGGCGCGCGTCGAGACTGGCTTGCGGCCGGCGGGCTTCTCGGTGAGCTTGGACACGTCGAGGTCGCCATGCACCGAGAGCAGCAGCGTGCGCGGGATCGGTGTCGCGGTCATGACCAGAATGTCCGCGTCGCTCTTGCGCGCCTTCTCCTGAAGCGCCAACCGCTGGGCCACGCCGAAGCGGTGCTGCTCGTCGACGATAGCTAGCCCTAAGTCGCTGAAGAGCACATCCGGCTGAAACAGCGCATGCGTGCCGGCAACGATCCGGATCTCGCCAGAGCCGAGCTTTTCGAGCAGCGCCGCGCGCGTCCTGCCTTGCTCGCGGCCGGAGAGATAGCCGAGGCTGACGCCGGCCGCCTCGCAAAGCGGCGTCAGCGTTTCGAGATGCTGGCGGGCGAGCACATCGGTAGGCGCCATGATCGCGGCTTGCGCGCCTGCCTCCACCGCCGCCGCCATCGACAGCGCCGCGACCACGGTCTTGCCCGCGCCGACATCGCCCTGCAGAAGCCGCAGCATCCGGCGCGGCGAGGCCATGTCCGCCTTGATCTCGGCCAGCGCCTGCTCCTGCGAGCGCGTGAGCCGGTATGGCAGGGAGCCGCGCATTTTCCGCGCGAGGTGGCCGTCGCCGACCAGCGAGCGCCCGGCGAGCTGCCGATAGCCGCGCCGCACGAGCGCGATGGCGAGTTGGGAGGAGAACACCTCGTCGAAGCCGAGCCGCTCCCTCGCCTTGGGCCAAAGCGCGATGTCGCCTGGCGCCTGCGGCCGGTGCAGCAGGTTGAGCGCGCGCGTGAACGATGGCCAGCCCTCGGCCTCCACCAGCGAGGCGTCGAGCCATTCCTCGAACTCGGGCAGCCGGGCCAGCGCGCCGCCCATGAGCTTGTAAAGGAGCTTCTGGGTGAGCCCCAGCGTCAACGGGTAGACGGGCTCGATGGCGGGCAGCTTGGCGGCGTCGGCGGGCGCAAGGATGAAGTCCGGATGCGCGATTTGCAGCCGCTGACCGTATTTCTCGACGCGGCCCGAGACGAGGCGCGGCTCGTCGAGCGGCAGGAGGCGTTTGACGGCGTTGCGGTCGCCATGGAAGAAGACGATGTCGAGCCCCCCGCTTTGGTCCTCGCAGACGACGCGCAAGGGCGCGCGCGCGGCCCCCTTCGCCGGCGCATTGTACTTCACCGGCGTCAGGACGAGCGAGGCCACGCCGCCCGGCACCGCGTGCGCGGCGGAAGGCAGAACCCGGCGGTCGAGATAGCCCGATGGCAGGTGCCAGAGCAGGTCGAGCACGCGCGGCGGCGTCATCGGCTTGGCGAGCAGCCTCGTCACAAGCTCCTCGCCACGCGGGCCGAGCCCCGCAAGACTCCTCAGCGGCGCGTCAAGGCCCTCCCCGGCGGCCGGGGCTTCGGGGCGGGACGGTGTCTCTGGCGTTTCATGCGTCATGCGCCCTGGAGATGTGCGCAAATGCGGGCCATGCCAAGGCGGCGCCCGCCTCCGTTTTCCAACCGCTTCACAAGTGCCCCGCCTTCGCTCCGCTCACGGAGAAAACTTGTTGCGCTAACGCTTTGTTTTGTTGTCTAATTGCTGCCGAATTCCGGGGTGGCGTTCATGACCAAGATTTTTATCGGTTACCGCCGCGAAGATTCGGCGCATCCGGATTTAATTGATCCGCCGTTTGCCGCCGCCTCAGCGACAATTTCCCCGGCCAGCCTTTTAGGGACGCCCCTCCTGGAACTCACTTCCTGAAATACTATGACGAGCACATCGCCAAGGGCGATATCATGCTCGTCATGATCGAAGGCAAGCCAGCTCCGCCCAAGGAGAAAAAGGAGCCCGCTCCGGTCAAGGATGTGAAGAAGCCTACCCCGGCCGCGAACGGGGACGAGCCTACGCCTGGCAAGGACAAGGCTGCCCCGGATTCCAGCTCGAAAGACATATGCGATTTCGTTCGTATTCAAATCGACATCGGACACCCGCGCAATAACGGAGACAAACCGGGCCCGGCCCCAAAAGAAGACAAGCCGGCGCCGCCGAAGGGCGGGGACAAACCGGCTTCCGATAAGGGCGAAGGCAAGTGGGCTTCTGGCTTAGAGTCTGTCCGAAATCATTTTG